>NZ_FUYT01000001.1:0-396706 GCF_900167995.1 Luteibacter sp. 22Crub2.1 | reverse complement strand
CCGGCCGTTTTCGGGGAGGCAGGGACAGCCGACTCGAAAACCCCCAGTCGGAGCCCGACCCGGCCGAAGGCCATTGATACACGGCCGCGGTAGCGGCCTTTCCTTGAGGGGTCGCCGCAGGCGTGGGCGCGAGGGTGGCACCCGCCGGCTCTTGCTCGTGCCGCACGAACGCGGAGAGCCAAACGCGATGGCGAAGCCGAGCCCTCAGCTTAAAGCACACAAAAAAGGCCGGTCAAAAGACCGGCCTTCGAACAGCGAAGAAGTCGGAGCGCCTGTTACTGCACCCGCGACACGTTCCCGTTCTCGTCCACCACCACGATGTCGCCCTGGCGAATGGCGCTCGCATCCTTCACCTGGACATTGGTGTACCCACCACCGCCCATCTTCAGACGCAGCGTGTAGCTCTCGCTGCCGCCGCCCTTGCCGATCGCGTTACCGGCGAAGCCGCCGCCCACCGCGCCGCCGACGGTAGCCAGCTTGCGGCCGTTGCCCCTGCCGACCTGGTTGCCGAGTACGCCGCCGGCGATGGCGCCGATGACCGCACCCGCGGTGCCGTGGTCGCGGCCCTGGACGACGTTGTGTTCGATGCTCTGGACGACGCCGCACTGGTCGCAGCGGACGTAGATGCCGTCGCTGCGGGTCAGCGTGGCGGCCGAGGCCGGCGCGACTGCCGCCGTGGCGAGCAGGGCGGCCAGGGGAAGGCCGAGGACGGTCTTGACGTTCATGGAAAACTCCTCATTCGAACGGCGGGGACGGTGCCGTAGTGGGACCAGTCTAAGCATCGCTGCTGAATGGATGGCGAGCACGATTCACACTTCACACAAAGACTGGATACTAGGGGCATGACTACCGCCATCCTGTGGTTCCGCCGCGATCTTCGTCTTGCAGATAACCCCGCTCTCGTCGAGGCGATGAAGGCGCACGACCACGTCGTGCCGCTGTACATCCACGCCCCGGAGGAGGAGGGCGAGTGGGCACCCGGCGCCGCCGGGCGCTGGTGGCTGCACCATTCACTGGCGGCCCTGGATGCCTCGCTTGGGGCACACCGCGGGTCGCTGCAGATTCTGCATGGGTCGAGCCTCGATTCGCTGCGCGCCGCCGTCGAGGCGACCGGCGCCACGGCCGTGTACTTCAACCGGCTCTACGAACCGAAGGTCATCCGTCGCGACAAGGCCGTGCGCAAGGCGCTGGAGGAGGACGGTATCGACGTCGCCTCGTTCAACGCGTCGCTGTGGTGCGAGCCCTGGGACATCGCCACGAAACAGGACGAGCCCTACCGGGTGTTCACGCCGTTCTGGCGCAACCTCCGCACGCGGATCGACGAGGTCGGGCCGGTCGAGGCGCCGTCCCCCATGCACCTGGCGAGCCTGCCGACGTCGGTGGCGCTGGACGACCTGGCGCTGTTGCCGACACTCGACTGGGCCAGAGGCTTCGACGAATGGACGCCGGGCGAGCGGGGCGCTCACGAGATGCTCGAACTCTTTGCCGATGATGCCGTGGGCCACTACGTGGAAGGTCGCGACCTGCCTGCGAGGCATGGCACGTCAAGGATGTCGCCGCATCTGCACTGGGGTGAGATATCGCCCCTCCAGATCGCCGCGGGTCTGCGCGCCCACGCGGCAAGGACGAAGAAAAAGCCCGACATCGAGCCCTATCTGCGGCAGCTCGGCTGGCGCGAGTTCGCGCATCACCTGCTGTTCCACTTCCCCAAAACCCCGAAAGAAAACTTCAACCCGAAGTTCAACGGATTCCCCTGGGCGAAGCGCGATGCGCATGCGTTGCGCCGCTGGAAGCAGGGCAAGACGGGCATCCCCATCGTCGATGCGGGCATGCGGCAGCTCTGGGCCACCGGCTGGATGCACAACCGCGTGCGCATGCTGGTCGCCAGCCTGCTGACGAAGAACATGCGTCAGCACTGGGTGCTGGGCTCGAAGTGGTTCTGGGACACGCTGGTCGACGCGGACCTGGCCAACAACGCGCTGGGCTGGCAGTGGGTGGCGGGCAGCGGCGCCGATGCCGCGCCGTACTTCCGTATCTTCAACCCGGTGACGCAGTCGGAGAAATTCGACAAGGACGGGGCATACATCCGGCGGTGGGTGCCTGAGCTTCGCGATGCGCCCGGACGTCTGGTGCATGCGCCGTGGGAAGACGAAGCGTTCCTGAAGGCGTCGGGCTACCCGCGCCCGCTGGTCGATCTGAAGGCGACGCGCGACGACGCGCTTACCGCTTACCAGGCGTCGAAGAGCGATCGGGCGCCGTCCGCGGATCGTGCAGACGGCTGAAGATCCAGCTGGCACTGAGGGTGATCAGGCCGAGCACGATGACCGACCAGCGGAACGCCCAGACATAGCCCTGGGCGTTATGCGAACCGAGGAAGCCGGCCATCAGCAAGGATGCCAGTGCGATGCCGAAGCTCATCGACAGGTACTGCGCGGTCGAGGCCATCGAGGACGCCTGCGAGGCGTACTGCACGTCCAGGTCCACATAGGCCAGCGTGTTCATCGAGGTGTACTGCAAGGACATCACCGCGCCGTAGACGTAGACGAAAATGACGGTGACCCAGGCCGGCGTGTCGGCCGAAAGCAGCGCGAAGGAGCAAAGGACGGCCGAGACGGCGATGGTGTTGCCGAGCAGCAGGCGGCGATAGCCGAACTGAGTGAGCAGACGGTTGATGAAAGGCTTGACCGAGATCGAGCCGATCGCCTGCGGCACCATCATCATGCCGGCTACGAGGGGCGACCAGCCGCAACCGATCTGCAGGAACAGCACCAGCAGCAGATACATGCCGGAAACGCCCAGCCGCGTGAACAGGTTGCCGGCCAGCGAAACCCACACGCTGCGCACCTTCAGCAGCGAGAGGTCGCTCACCGGGAACTCGGTACGACGGCTATGCCGGACGTAAAGCATGCCCGTCGCGATCGCGGCAACCGCATAACCGAGCACGAGGGGCCAGTGGCCGTCGCCACCGGCGGTCTCGGCGGCCATCAGCAGCAGCGCCGATGCGCCGGCAAACAGGATAAAGCCCAGCGTATCGAAACGGTGCGCGGTATCCAGCCGGTAGTCCGGCATCTCGCGGCGATTCAGCAGCAGACCGACGATGCCGACCGGGACATTGATAAGGAAGATCAGCCGCCAGTTGGTGAACTCGACCAGCGCGCCGCCGACGAGCGGGCCGACCACCGATCCCAGCAGGCCGAAGGTGGCTACCGTCGTCATCGAACTGACGAACTCCCGGCGATCGATACTGCGCACCAGTACGTAGCGACCCACCGGCATCAGCGCCGCGCCGCCCAGGCCCTGGACGATACGCGAGGCGACCAGCTGCGGCAGGCTCTGGGCCACACCGCACAGCAATGAGCCCAGCGCGAAGACCAGGATCGCGCCGCCGAACACGCGGCGTGTGCCGAAGCGATCGCACAGCCACGGGCTCATCGGGATGAAGATCGCCAGCGTTAACACGTAGCTGGTGAGGGCGGTGCGCATGCTCAGCGGCGTCACCTGCAGCGCGTGGGAGATGGCGGGCACCGCGGTGTTGACGATCGTCGAATCCAGCGCCTGCATGAAGAATGCGGCCGACACCAGCCAGATCAGGCCGCGATAACGCGCCTTGCTGGACGGCTCTGCCGGAGCGAGGGCCGGTCGATCGGTGGGTAAGGCGTGGACGTCGGTCGAAATGGGGGTGTCAATGACGTCGGTCGGGGGCATGATCCGGGCGATTATAGCGGATCGAAACCTTGCTTTTGACGCGCCTTCGGCCGACAGTTCAGGGTCGCGTCTGCTTCGCTCATGCCATCACGGACCCTGCACATGCCTCAAGCCACCGCCCCCGAAGCTGAAGTCGCGCGCGCCGCCGAGCTGCGCCGCCGCATCGAGGATGCGAACTACCGCTACCACGTCCTCGACGATCCCGATATTGCCGACGCCGAGTACGACCGTCTCATGCGCGAGCTGGAGGCGCTCGAAGCCGAATACACCGATCTGGCCGCACTCGACTCGCCGACGCGTCGCGTGGGTGCGCGAGCCCATGGCGGTTTTGCCGAAGTCATACATGCCTTGCCGATGCTGTCGCTGGGCAACGCCTTCGAACAGGAGGGCGACACCGACCGCGAGAAGTACCGCGAGGTCGCCGACTTCGAGCGCCGTATCGAACAGACCCTGGGCCGCAAGCAACCCGTGTTTTCCGTCGAGCCCAAGCTCGATGGCCTCGCCATCAGTCTTCGTTATGAGGACGGCGTCTTCGTACAGGGCGCCACACGCGGCGACGGTGCGGTCGGTGAGGACGTCACCGCCAACCTGCGCACGGTGAAGGCGATTCCGCTGCGCCTGCGCGGTTCGGACTGGCCGCGCGTGCTGGAAGTGCGTGGCGAGGTGATCATGCCGCGCGCCGGCTTCGAGAAGTTCAACGAGCGTGCCCGCGAAGCCGGTGAGAAACCGCTCGCCAATCCGCGCAATGGCGCCGCGGGTTCGCTGCGTCAGCTGGATCCCGCCATCACAGCGAAGCGTCCGCTGGCGTTCTTCGCCTATGCGATCGGTCTGGTCGAGGACGGCGAGCTGCCGGATACGCATTCCGCGACGCTGGCGAAGCTGCGCGAATGGGGGTTTCCCGTATCGCCGGAAGTATCGACAGCGAAAGGCTTCGAGGGTCTCATCACCTACTTCCGCAAGATCGGCGAGAAGCGCGACAGTCTGCCGTACGACATCGACGGCGTCGTCTACAAGCTCGACGATTACGAAGGCCAGCAGGAAATGGGCTTCGTCTCGCGCGCACCGCGCTGGGCGATCGCTCACAAGTATCCGGCGCAGGAGCAGATGACCACCGTCGAGGCGATCGAGATCCAGATCGGTCGCACGGGTGCGGCAACGCCCGTGGCGCGTCTCACGCCGGTGCAGGTCGGTGGCGTCACCGTGACCAATGCGACGTTGCATAACGCCGACCAGGTCGCCCGCCTCGACGTCCGCATCGGCGATACGGTGATCGTGCGCCGCGCCGGCGACGTCATTCCCGAAGTCGCGCGCGTGGTGGAAGAGCGCCGGCCTGCGGGGACCGTCGCCTGGCGGATGCCTGCGACATGTCCCGTATGCGGATCCGAACTGCTCCGCGAAGAGGGCGCGGCGGCGTATCGCTGCTCCGGTGGCCTGATCTGCGCCGCGCAACGCAAGGAGGCGCTGATTCACTTCGCCTCGCGTCGCGCGATGGACATCGATGGCCTGGGCGATCGCTTCGTCGACGCGCTGGTCGAGTTCGACATGGTGCACACGCCAGCCGATCTGTATGCGATGACCGTCGACCGCTTCGTGCAGATGAAGACGCTGGCCGATGAGCGCGACGGTTCGACACCGGAGACGGTGAAGCAGGGCAAGGTCGCGACCCGGTGGGCCGAGAATCTCGTAGCCGCCATCGAGGCCAGCAAACAGTCGACGCTGCCGCGCTTCCTGTTCGGTCTCGGCATCATGCATATCGGCGAGAGCACGGCGAAAACGCTGGCGTCCTGGCTCGGTTCGCTGGAGTTCGTGCGACATACGCCGGCACCGGTGCTGCGAGTGCTGCCCGATATCGGCGACGAAGTGGCGACGTCGATCGCCGCCTTCTTCGAGCAGGAAGGTAACCAGAAGGTCGTCGATGCCCTGATCGGTGCGGGAATCGTCTTCGCCGACGAGGGCGCGCCGTCGCCGAAGCTGCGTGAGCGGCTGGGGCTGGATGTGCTGCTCGATGCGGCGAAGGTGCCCAAGCTGGGGCCGAAGAGCACGGCGACGCTGGCGAAGAACTACGCGAACCTCGATGCGCTGATCAAGGCCGGCGAGCACCAGTGGATCGTCGCCGGTGTGCCGCAGGCGGCGGCGTCGAATCTCAGTGCTTACCTCGCCGACAGCGATCGCGCGGCGGCTCTGCGTGCCAGTGCGGAGGCGATGGCCCGGCTGGCGGAGGCCTTGCCTGCGAAGGCGGCGGCGGCCTTGCCGCTGGAAGGGCTGACCTATGTGATCACTGGCACGATGGAAGCGCTGAAGCGCGATGACGCGACGGAGCGGCTGGAAGGTCTCGGCGCCAAGGTGGCGGGGTCGGTTTCGAAGAAGACGACGGCGGTGTTCGCCGGTGAGGCCGCGGGGTCGAAGCTCGATAAGGCGAAGGAGCTGGGCGTGCCGGTTTATACGGAGGCGGATCTGGTGGCGTTGCTGGCCGAGCATGGGGCGGCGCCGTGACAGCGGACCATCGCCGAAAGGGCTGGCTCCCGCGGGGGCGCGAGGCTTTGAGACTGCGGGCGGAGACGCTGGGCCGGATTCGCGCGTTCTTCCTCGAGCGCGGCGTGATGGAGGTGGAGACGCCCATGCTTTCCGCCGCCGGAAACACGGATCCCAATATCCAGAGCTTTACGGCCAGCTTCACCGGCCACGTGGATGCCGGTGCGCGTGAGCGCTGGATGCGTACGTCGCCGGAGTTTCCGCTGAAGCGCCTGCTCGCGGCGGGCGCGGGTGACATCTATGAGCTGGGGCGCGTGTTTCGCAACGGCGAGGCCGGCGGCAGGCACAACCCCGAGTTCACCATGCTCGAGTGGTATCGCGTGGGCTGGGATGACGTGAAGCTGGCGCGCGAGGTGATCGATCTGCTGGAGCGGCTGCTGGTGCAGGCGGGCAAGACGTTCGGCGTATACGAGACGACGTATCGCGGACTGTTTCACGACGCGCTGGGCATCGATCCGCTGGTCGATCCGGTCGAGAAACTTCAGGCGGCCATGAGCGGCACGGAGATCGACGGCGAAGGCCTCGAACGCGACGACTGGCTCGACGTCGTGCTGACCCATCGCATCCAGCCGTTTTTTCCGCGCGATCGCATCACGGTGGTGTATGACTTCCCGGCGAGCCAGTGTGCACTGGCGAAGATCCGTCACGACGACCCGCCGGTGGCCGAACGTTTCGAAGCCTATGTCGGGCCGTACGAAGTCGCCAACGGGTACCACGAACTGAACGATCCCGACGAGCAGAGGGCACGCTTCGAGCGTGACAACGCGAAGCGGCGGGAGCGGGGCGACCGCGAAGTGCCGATCGACGAGCGCTTGCTGAGTGTGCTCGCGGATATGCCGGATTGCGCGGGCGTCGCGCTGGGCGTCGAGCGCCTGCTGATGGTGCTGGCCGGTACGGATGCGATTGCCGACGTGCTGGCATTCCCGTTTTCGGAGGCGTGACGATGGGGATGCTCGAGGCCATTCACCACGTCGCGATCATCTGTTCGGACTATGCGAAGTCGAAGGCGTTTTATACCGAGACGCTGGGATTTCGCGTGGTGCACGAGGCGTATCGCGAAGCGCGTGACTCGTGGAAACTGGACCTGGAAGTGAGCCCAGGCGTGCAGATCGAGCTGTTTTCGTTTCCGTCCCCGCCGAAGAGGCCGTCACGGCCGGAGGCGCAGGGCCTGCGGCATCTCGCGTTTTCGGTAGGCGATATCGATGCGGTCGTGGCGACGTTGGCGGAGCGTGGCGTGGATTGCGAGCCGATTCGTGTGGACGAGTTTACGGGGAAGCGGTTTACCTTCTTCGCCGACCCGGATGATTTGCCGATTGAGTTGTATGAGAACTGAGGCGGGTTGAATCGCCCGCAAGGCGGGCTCCTACAGGTACGGCGGCACCCGGTGCCGATACCCTATGTAGGAGCGCGCCCCGCGCGCGATGCCCGTCCGCGCGCGATCCCCTCAAAACTCCAGCTCCTGCGCCGCACACAGATAATCCACCATCGGTGCCAGGCGCTTAAAGCTGTCCACCACGAACGGCAGCAGCTCCGACGAGCACGCCATCTCCTCATCGAAATTCTGCCCGGCGGCGAAATTCTTCCGCTTCAGATCCTCGATCAGCTCATGGTTCGGATCGAACCCGCGCGGCGGCCGCGTCAGGCTTTCACCCCAGAACTCGAAGCGCTCGCGAAACGCCTTCCCGTGCGTCGCCCGCTTCCATGAATCCGGGTTGTCCGCGAGAAAGTCGCGCAGCTTCTTCAGCACGGGCGGCTCGGGATGCCACATGCCGCCACCGGCGAAGCATTCGCCCGGCTGGATATGCAGATAAAAGCCGGGCGCCTGGATCTCATGCCGGCGCTCATGAAAGAAGCGCGATCCCTGCCAGCCCTTGTACGGCTGCTTGTCATTGGCGAAGCGCGTATCGCGATGAATGCGATACAGCGAGCCGCCGACCTTGCGCGTATCGGCGCGGTAATGCGGGCTGATCTTCTTCAGCGGCGCGTCGAGGTCGCCGATCAGCTGAAGGAACGGCTCGCGTACGTGACGCTCGTAATCCGCCTTGTGATCCTGGAACCACTCGCGGTTGTTGTTGCGCATGAGCGACTTGAAGAAACGAAAGGTCGCAGGCGTGAAATAAGTCTGGGCCATGGGTGTCAGAGCAGTTCGTGGCCCCACGCTTCCAGCTCGTCGAGCAGGGGCAGCGGGGAGCCGGGCAGGGCGCGGAGGGCGGTGAGTTCGAGCTGGTATTCGTCGAGCGTGAGCGAGGTCAGCGGGCCCCTGCGGGTGAGGCGCGCGACGCGAAACGCCTCCCAGCGCTCGTGCTCCTGTACCGAGAGGGTTTCGGGCCAGTTGCGCGCGCGATAACGGAACAGCAGTTCCGCGTAGCGCGGGTCGCGGAATGTGAAGCCACGCGAGCCCAGCTGGTCGGGCGGCGTGGCACGTACTTCGGCGAGCAGCCGCTTGTCCGCATCGGGCAGGAAGCCGCCGTACAGCGCGAGTTCCGGATCCTCGGCCGGCGGAAACTGGCCGGCCTGACCGTAGATGCGCCGCACCTTTTCGGCGAGGCCTTCCGCCTGGCGCAAAAGGGCGAGATGGCGTTCGACCGCGTCCATGTCCAGGCCGAGGCGGGTGTGGTCGGCACCCTTCAGGACGGAAAGCGGCGCAAGCGCCGGCGCGTTGTTCGCCTTGATCGTGCGCAACGCGATGCGTTCGACCCCTTCGGGCAGGTCGGCGCGCGACGTGAACACGCGGTCGGCCACATCGCCGTCGTCCAGCGCGAGCAGGTCGGCGGGATCGGCCGTGAGGTCGTAGACGATGATTTCTCCGGCGCGCGACGGATGCGCCGCCAGCGGCGCGATCACGGTCAGGCACTGGCGGCTGGCGGGGTAACGCGACGACACGTGCACCACCGGCGTCATCGCCGCTACGTCCAGCAGTTCGAAGACACGCTGTTTGCGGCGCAGGGCGAAGTACCAGTCCCACAGCTTCGGCTGGTGCCGGCGGATCAGGCGGGCGAGCGCGATCAGGGCTTCGACATCGGACAGCGCGTCGTGCGCGCGGTCCTGCTTGAGCCCATTGGCGGTGGCCAGGTGCTCGAGCCTGAAGCTGGGCAGGCCGTCCTCACGGGTCGGCCAGACGATGCCCTCGGGGCGCAGCGCCTGACACAGGCGCACGAGGTCGATCAGGTCCCAGCGGGAATTGCCGTTCTCCCATTCGCGACCGTACGGCTCGTAGAAATTGCGGTACAGGAGATGCCGGGTGAACTCGTCATCGAAGCGCAGCGAGTTGTAGCCCACGGTGCAGGTACCCGGCACGGACAGCTGCTCGTGGATCGCGGCGGCGAAGTCGGCTTCGCGCAGGCCTTCACGTGCGGTCAGCTGCGGAGCGATGCCGGTAATCAGGCAGGCGGCGGGCTGGGGCGGCATGTCGCGCGGCGGCTGGCAGTAGATCATCAGCGGCTCGCCGACGATCTCCAGGTTGGCGTCGGTGCGGATGCCGGCGAACTGGCTGGGACGGTCCCGCCGCGGGTCGGAGCCAAAGGTTTCGTAGTCGTGCCAGAAGAAGGTCGGTTCGGCCATCGGCACATCATCTCATGGGTCGACCTGCTTTCCACGCGCACTGCCGTTAGACTGGGCGACACCGTTAGGAGCCCCCATGACCGCAGCGCACGACGACAACCTCATCTGGATCGACCTGGAAATGACCGGTCTGGACACGGACAACGACTCCATCCTGGAGATCGCCACGATCGTGACCGACAAGGATCTGAACGTTCTGGCTGAGGGCCCGGTCTTCGCGATCTCGCATGCCGACGCGCGCCTGCAGCAGATGGACGCCTGGAATCGTAACCAGCACATGCGCTCGGGCCTCTGGGGTCGGGCCGTCGAGTCCGACACCGCACCGGGTGAAGCCGAAACGGCCACTATCGAATTCCTCAGGCAGTGGGTGCCCGCCGGCAAGTCGCCGATGTGCGGCAATTCCATCTGCCAGGACCGCCGCTTCCTGCATCGCGAGATGCCGAAGCTGGAGCGCTTCTTCCATTACCGCAACCTCGACGTATCCACGCTGAAAGAGCTGTCGCGTCGCTGGTCGCCGGACATCGCGCGCGGCTTCAACAAGGACTCCGCTCACACCGCGCTGTCCGACATCCGCGATTCGATCGAAGAGCTTCGCTATTACCGTCGCTTCATGGGCCCGATGGGCGGCCCGCAGCAGGGCTGAGCCATGAATCCCTTCGCCACCTCGCTGGACTGCAACGGGCGCGCACTGGTCCTCGACCGGCCGCGTGTCGTCGGCATCGTCAACGTCACGCCGGATTCGTTTTCGGACGGCGGCCGGTACGACACGCTCGACGCCGCCTACGAGCACGCCCTGCGCCTGGTCGAAGAAGGCGCCGACATGCTCGACATCGGCGGTGAGTCCACCCGCCCCGGTGCGGACGACGTCGGCGCCGCGGAAGAAATCCGTCGCGTGGTCCCGTTGATCGAGCGGCTGGCCGCGGCGACCACCGTGCCGCTCTCGATCGACACCTCCAAGGCGGAGGTGATGCGTGCCGCCGTCGGCGCAGGCGCCGGCATGATCAACGATGTCTTCGCGCTGCGTCGTGAGGGGGCGCTCGATACCGCCGCCGATCTGCGGGTGCCGGTCTGTCTGATGCACATGCAGGGCGAGCCCCGGGGCATGCAGGACGCGCCGGATTACGACGACGTGGTCGGCGAGGTCCATCGCTTCCTGACCGACCGGCTGTTCTCGTGTGAACTGGCCGGCATCGATCGCAGGCGGGTGCTGGTCGACCCGGGCTTCGGATTCGGCAAGAACCTCGAGCACAACCTGGCCCTGCTGCGCGCCACGGGGCGCTTCGCGGAACTCGGCGCCGGGGCGTACGTCGGTCTGTCGCGCAAGTCGATGATCGGCGCCATCACCGGTCGTGACGATCCGCGCGCCCGGGTGTCCGGCTCGGTCGCCGCCGCCCTGATCGCCGTGCAGCGTGGCGCCATCCTGGTCCGGGTGCACGACGTGGCCGCCACGGTGGACGCCCTGGCCGTGCAGCACGCCGTCCAGGCCGGCGACACCGCCGCCCGGGTCGACAAACCCACGATGCCGCGCTGGCCGGACGACGACTGAGCCGGGGTCGCGCGCGGGCGCCGGGGTCGCGCGCAGGGCGCGCTCCTACAGGCGGCTTTTGTAGGAGCGCGCCCTGCGCGCGAAAAGCCGACAAGGCGACGACGCGGCATCCCCCATCCGGAGGTATCCTTCCAACCCCGGAAAGGAATTAGCCATGAGCGAACGCAAATACTTCGGTACGGACGGCATCCGTGGCCACGTCGGCTCGTACCCGATCAGCGCCGACTTCATCCTGCGACTGGGCCGTGCCGCCGGTGCCGTGCTGGCGCGCCGCCGCGCCGCCGACCGCCGCGGGGCCGGTGCCGGTCCCGATCGCCGCGACCCCAACCGCAAGGTGCTGGTGGTCATCGGCAAGGACACCCGCGTGTCCGGCTACATGTTCGAAGCCGCGCTGGAAGCCGGTCTGGTCGCCTCCGGTGCCGACGTCCGCCTGCTCGGCCCGATGCCCACACCGGGCGTGGCTTACCTGACGCGTTCCCTGCGCGCCGACGCCGGTATCGTCATCAGCGCCTCGCACAATCCGCACCAGGACAACGGCATCAAGTTCTTTTCCGGGCAGGGCGAAAAGCTGGACGATTCGCTCGAGGCCGAGATCGAGGCCGAGCTCGAGGCTGACTTCGCCACCGTGGCGTCCGAAGCGTTGGGCAAGGCCCGCCGCGTCGACGACGCGGTGACCAAGTACGCCGAGTTCTGCAAGTCCACCGTGGCCGACGAGTTCTCGCTGCGCGGCATGCGTCTGGTGCTGGACTGCGCCCACGGCGCCACCTACCAGGTCGCGCCCAAGGTGTTCACGGAGCTGGGGGCCGAGGTCTCGACCATCGGTGCCGAGCCGGACGGCCTCAACATCAACCGCGGCGTCGGTTCCACGGCCCCCGAGGCGCTGGCCAGGGCCGTGGTCGAGCGCGGGGCCGACCTGGGCATCGCCTTCGACGGTGACGGCGACCGCGTCCGCATCGTCGATGCCGACGGCTCGGTCACCGATGGCGACGACATGCTGTACGTGATCGCGCGCCACTGGAAGCGCAAGGCATCCCTGCCGGGTCCCGTCGTCGGCACGTTGATGAGCAACTATGGCCTGCAGCGTGCGCTGAAGGCGATGGACATCCCCTTCGTGCGCGCCAATGTGGGCGATCGCTACGTCCTGCAGCAGCTCAAGGAACACGGCGGCATCCTCGGCGGCGAGACGTCCGGGCACGTGCTGTGCCTCGACCGCTTCACCACGGGCGATGGCATCGTCGCCGCGCTGGCCCTGCTCGAATGCCTGGCCGAGACGGGGGAGACCTTCGGCGAGGCCCGTGCCGGTCTGGTCAAGCTGCCGCAGACGATGCTCAACGTGCGCGTGCAGGGCGCCAAGGCGGCGCTGGGCAGCGACACGGTGAAGCAGGCGCTTGCCGAGGTGGAAGCCGTACTGGAAGGACGCGGGCGCGTCGTACTGCGGGCTTCGGGTACCGAACCGCTGGTCCGCGTCACCATCGAGGCCGCCGACGCGGCCGAAGTGGAACGTCTGGCGGGGCAGCTGGCCGAGGCCGTAAAATCGGCGGCCCAGGCAACCGCCTGAACGAAATCCGGAAGCAGCATGAAGAAGGTTCCCACCCTCGATATCCGTCGTTACGAGACCGACCGCGACGCCTTCGTCGCCGAGCTCGGCGCGGCCTATCGCGAATTCGGTTTCTGCGGCATCAGCGGTCACGGCATCCCGAAGGAAGCCATCGACGGCGCGTACGACGCCTTCGTGCGCTTCTTCGCGCTGCCCGACGAGACCAAGCGGCAGTACCACATCTCCGGCGGTGGCGGTGCGCGCGGCTACACGCCGTTCAAGGTCGAGACCGCCAAGGACAGCAAGTTCGCCGATCTCAAGGAGTTCTGGCACATCGGTCGCGAGATCCCGCGCGACTCGAAGTTTGCCGACGTGATGCCGGCCAACGTGTGGCCGTCCGAGGTGCCGGACTTCAAGGAAAAGGGCTACGGCATCTACGACGCGCTGGACCAGCTCGGCGCGCGCGTGCTGCGCGCCCTGGCCCTGCACATCGACCTGCCGGAGCGTTTCTTCGACGACAAGATCGACTCGGGCAATTCCATCCTGCGTCCGATCCATTACCCGCCGATCGTGCAGGACGACGTGCCCAACGTGCGCGCCGGTGCGCATGAGGACATCAACTTCATCACGCTGCTGGTGGGCGCGAGCGCGGAGGGCCTCGAGGTACTCACGCGTGAAGGTGAGTGGCTGCCGATCACCACCGAGGGTGACGCCATCGTCGTCAACATCGGCGACATGCTGCAGCGCCTCACCAACCATGTGTACCCGTCGACGACGCACCGCGTGACCAACCCGCAGAACGCCAACGCCCGCAAGCCGCGCTATTCGGTGCCGTTCTTCCTGCATCCGAACCCGGATGTCGTGCTGGACGTGCTGCCGTCCTGCATCACGCCCGAGAACCCGAAGCGCTACCCGGAGCCGATCACGGCGCACGAGTATCTTCAGGAACGTCTGCGCGAGATCAAACTGATCTGACTCCGCCTTAGCGGCTTTTTCACCGGGAGGGTCCCACGATGGACCCTCCCGGTTTTCGTTCCGGAGTACCTCGTGAAGACATCCAGCCAGCAAACGCCGGCCAAGCCGTCGTCTACCCGAAAAAAGGCCGCCTCCACCAAGGGCAGCGTGCGCACCTCCGGTAAGCGCGTGCGCCGCCAGCGCACGATGCGCGCACGCGGCCGGGCATAAACAGCGCCATCCCCCACGCAAAGCTCCTGTAGGAGCGCGCCCCGCGCGCGACATCCCTTGCAGAAGCCTGCCCCGCGCGCGACGCCCCATGCAGGAGCGCGCCCGCGCGCGACCCTAAGGCACCACCAGATCCGACGTCTCCGCCTTCTCACCCCTATGCAGATAAGGATGAGCAAACACGGCGCCCAGAATGATCGCCACCCCCATATAAAACGCCCAGCCCAGCTCCTTCTGCTCTCCCAGCAGCGGAATGGCTAGGACGATCGCATACACCGGCTCCAGATTCGTCACCATCTGCGTCGCGAAGGCGGTGAGATGCCGTAACGCCGTCAGCGCCAGGACGAAGGGCAGCAGCGTGCACCCATAGGCCAACAAAACGATCAGTGCCCCGTCGTGCAGATCGGGCACGGGGAATGCCGTGCCCGGCCTGAACGGTGCAAGCACGGTAAGGAACAGGGTGCCCGTGCCCAGCTCGATACAGGTCACTGTGAGCGAATCGGCCTTATCGATGAGCCGCTTGTTGAACGCGCTGAAGAACGCCACGAACAACGCGGACAGCACGCCAACGGCGAGGCCGATCCGCATCTCACCCGGCACGCCGCCGGCGACCAGCGCCACGCCGGGTACGACGGCGGCACCGATCAGCAATTCGCGTGGATCGAAGCGTCGTCCGGCCACCCATGGCTCGACCACGGCCAGAAATGCGGGGCATAGCGCGATACACGTCGCGGCGACCGAGGCGTTGGCCAGTTTGATCGCGCCGTAAAACGTCAGCCAGTGCAGCGCGACGATGACGCCGATCCCCGCATAGGACAGCAGCAGCTTTGGCGGAAGCGCGCGTATCGCTCGCCACACCCGGGGCACGCAGAGCAGGGTTCCGGAGACCAGCAACATTCGCCACCAGACCAGGGGCAGGGCGGCCAGGGTGATCAGCTTGCCGAGGATGGCGGTAAAGCCCCAGAGCAGGACGCAGAAGTGGATCTGGAGATGGGCTTTACGGGAAGGCGACATGCGCGAAGCTTGCCGGGGCCGTGGCGCATCCACAAGCGCCACAGCGCACCCGTAGGAGCGCGCCTTCCGGGCGATGCTCTTGGTCAACGCCCGTCAGGGCAAAAAAAAGCATCGCGCGCAGGGCGCGCTCCTACGGTGGGTTACCGGCCCTTGGTCTTCCCAGCCGGCGGGGCCTTAGGCGGGTTGTTCCGGATGTCGTCGAGCAACGGCTTGCACTGCGTCGCATCCGCTTTGCCGCTCTCCGGCACAGCCAGCGCACCGAGAGCAGCGACAGGAGCGGCAAACACCGCCAGCGCCGCCGCACCGCCCGCACGCAGGATCAGCGGCCCGGCGTGCACGCCGACCGAGGGGTTCTTCATCGTCCCGTGCACATACAGCGGCGAGCGCAGCGAGAAGAGACGGAAACCCTTCGTATGCGGAACGATGTCGAGATTGAGCTTTTCATCCCGGAAGTTGATATTGCCGTTGACGTTGATCAAGGCCTTCTCGGTATCGAGCGCGAAGAGGCGTGACTCCATGTCGCCATTGGTCGCCACCAGATCGGCGGCCATGCAGTTGATCTTGACTACCTCATCGCCGAAGAGCTTGTTCACCGCGTAGCTGCCGACATTCAGGCCGGCGAGTTCCAGCAGCGAACTGCTGATGGCGCCGTCGTTGATCAGCAGCTTCACCTCGCCGTTCGAGCTGCCCAGCAGGGCGGCGGGCGAGTTGCCCGTGGCGGTGAGGGACGCATCGCCATTGAGCTCGCCGAAGCTGGTCTGCATCGGCGCGAAGGTCGGGAAGAGCTCCTTCAGCTTCAGATGGCGGGCGCCCAGATTGAAGCCACCCCTTAAGGGCGTCTTCGATCCGTCCAGCTTGATGTTGCTGCCGACCGTGCCGCCGGCCACGCCGAACTTCAGCGGGTCGAGGATCAGCACGGCGTCCTTCATGATGAGGTGGGTGTAGAGGTTGTCGATCGGCAGACGCTCACCGTGGACGATCTTCACGCCGGTGAACTCGACATCCGCGTCCATCGCGTTCCAGCGATCGGTCTTGAACGGCTCGACGGGCAGCACTTTGTCAGCGGGCTGCTTCACCGCGTCGCCGCGCTCGGCCTTTTCTTCGTTCGAGCCACCGCCGATGAGCGGGGCCAGATCGCTGAAGAGCAACTGGTTGGACTTCAGCGCGCCGGTCAGCTTCGGACGCGGTGCGCCCGTGTTGAACGTCAGACTCCCGCCCAGGTCGCTGCCTCCCACCTTGCCGGTGAAGTGGTCATAGGTGAAGACGCTTGCGCCCTTCTTCAGATTGGCCTTGAGGTGGCCCTCGGTGGCGAACGGCGGCGTGTCCGGCAGGGTCACGCCGGTCAGGTCATACAGATGCGACATGCTCGTGCCGGAAAACCACAGGCGGACGTCCAGCGCGCCCATGTTGATCGGGTCGGTAAGGGTACCGACGAAGGCGATATGCGTATCGCCGAAGCGCGCGTCGGCCGCGACCGGGAAGGGACGGTTCGAGTCGCGGAGCGCGAGCACGCCGCCGGTCTTCGCCTTTGCGGTCACCGTCGACTTCTTGTACGTGCCCTTGGCTTCCCACGCGAACTGATAGACCTGCTTCTTCTTGGTCTCGTCGTTGCGGTCCTTCTCGTCCGCGTCGCTCTTCGACATCGCTTTGGCGCTGGCGCCCGTGGTCTTCTTTGCCTGCGCGCGCGAGTCGGTCTCCTGCTGCGCCATGATCTCGTCGAACGGGATGCCCTTGCTCAGTGGCGTCACGTCGATGCCCATGGCGATCTGGGTCTGCGCATCGTTGAAATCGATGTGACCCTTGTCGAACGCGATCGCGTTGAGTTCGAGCTGCCACTCGGACGGGCCCGTGCTTTCCGGCAGCTTGAAGGTCCACGTGTTGTCACCGTTCTTCACTCGCTGAAGATCGATCTTCGGCTGGCCAAGACGAATCTCCGGCACCACGATGCGGTGCGAGATCAGCGGGAAGGGCGAGAGGCGGAACTGGAGGGAGTCGAGCGTAGCGAACTGCTTCGTCTTCGCCCAGTCGGGATTGGCGACGGTGATGTCACGCGCTTCGAAGTGCGGCCAGGGGATCAGGCTGACCAGCCCGCTTTCACCCGGCTCGCGCGACCAGTGCGCTGAAAGGTCGCCATTGATCGCGAAAGGACGGCCGATGGCCTCCGAGACCTTCTCGTTGATCGTCGGCTTCAACCGGTTCCAGTCGAAGAACGCGATGAACAAGATGATCGCAACGATCAGCAGGACGAAGATCCCGATAACCCAGGCCAGTATTTTCCTTCCACGTCGCATCGTCACTTCTCCACTCCCATAACGGAGACAGAGGTAACGTGATCGCCGCCAACGTTATGTGTTCACGGAAGGCGGCGATTAAGCGTCGTGCAGGGGAGGTGATTGCGGGAGTATCGGAGGCCCCGCGGCATCAGTCGGCCTGCCAGTACCCCGTCGCCTTCACCCAGTCCTTGTCGATCCCGCGCGTTTCGACGAGCAGCGAACGCAGGGATCGCGCACGCTTCGACTCCGTGGCCACCCACCAGAATGTATCGCCGCGCGGGATCGGCAGCGCCGCCAGAGTGTCGTCCAGTGAGGGCAACGAGCGATCGCGCACGAACCAGTGCACATCCCGCGCGAGTATCTGCTTCTCTTCGTTGGAGCCGATCTCGACCAGTACGGTCACGGGTGTCGAGGCAGGCAGCTCCTCGAGCCAGCGGCCGATCGCAGGCAGCGCGGTTTCGTCGCCGACCAGCACGTAATGATCGAAGTCGTGGGGCACGATCATCGATCCCCGCGGCCCGCCGACACCGAGGGTGTCACCGACCTTCACCCGCTCCGCCCAGGTCGAGGCCGGGCCTTCCCCGTGCAGAACGAAGTCGATGTCGAGCTCGTTATGCGCGGCGTTGTAGCGGCGCGGCGTGTAATCCCGGGCGGGCGACGGGGTGACACCCTCGGCGAACACCGGGCCTTCCGGGGTCATCGTCGGCGTGTTGATCGCGCCGTCGTCGACGGGGAAGAACAGCTTGACGTGGTCGTCGGGCGAGGCGGTGACGAAGCCCTCGAGGTCCGGGCCGGTGACCGTCACCCGCACCATGTGCGGGGTCAGGTTCTGCACGCGGGACACGCTGAGCTTGCGCATCTTCAGTTCGTGGCGGACGCGGGTGATGGCGTGGCGCTCGGTGATATCGCTCATGCGCTGCGCTCCGCGATGGCCCTGGCGGTGGCTTCGAGCAGCTTTGCGACGCGATGCAGCTCGGCCTCGTCCCATGCCTTGTGGTGGTTGATCAGCTGGTGCTTCAGCGTGTGCATCGCCTCGCGTACCTCGTTGGGAACGCTCATGCGGCGCATGTGGCGCGACATGACCTGCAGGCGCTCGGTCAGGGCTTCCAGCGTGTCGCGGTTTTCCTGAAGGAAGGTGCTGCCGGCTTCGGTGATCGCATAGAGCTTCTTGCCACCGGTCTCGGCCTCGACCCGGGCGTAGCCCAGCTCTTCGAGCATGGTGAGGGTGGGATAGATGGCGCCCGGGCTCGGGCTGTACTGGCCCTCGAACATCTCCTCGATGGTGCGGATCAGCTCGTAGCCATGGCGCGGCTGTTCTTCGATCAGGGCGAGCAGAAGGAGGCGCAGGTCGCCGGTGCCGAACATGCGGCCGCCGAAACGACCGCCGCCGCGGCCGCCGCGCATACCGTCGCCGCGGTCGTCGAAGCCGAAGGCGCCGCCGCCGAAGCGACCGCCCGGACCGCCGCGGCCCATGGCCATGGCCGCCATCTTGTCGTGGAAGCGGTGTTTCGCGTGGTGGAAAAAGTGCATGGGGGTGCTCCAGATATATCGTACGTAGTGGTCGTACGATATATCTTAAGAAACACTCTTGGCAAGACCCGCGCTGGCGCCCCTCCTAGCCGAAGGTGAACGTGAACGCGTGGAACCCGCCCTTCGGAATCTTGATCGTCAGCACGTGGTCCTTGTATCCGTCGCCATCGAACAGGGTGTACAGCTGGCTCTTCTGGACGGTCACCGGCGCCATCGGCTTGCCGTCCACCGCGATCTCCAGTGTCACGGCATCGTTCGCGCTCGCCACCATATGCACCTTCTTCGCCTTGAAATGCAGGCGAATCTCACCGTTGGCGCCCACCAGCGTGGCGTTCTGGCGACCGATCTCCCACTTGCCGATCAGTGCGAACTGGTTGAGCTCCAGCCTCGACGGCGCCGTGAAATCGCGGGTACCGGCGCTGTCGCCGCCCGGGCTGGCATTGTTCTTCGCACGGTCGCTGCCGAAATACATTTCCGGCGAGCCCAGCTGGGTGAAGTCCGGCGCGTCCTTGTCGGCTTCGGCGGTGGCCTCGAGACGGGGCAGGCCGAGCAGGGTACGGATCGCGTTTTCCATCTCGGCGTAATTGCCCTCGCCGAAATGATGGGCGATGACGTTGCCGCGCTGGTCGACCAGATACTCGGCCGGCCAGTACTGGTTATCCCAGGCGTCCCAGGTCTCCAGATCGTTGTCCTGGGCCACCGGGTACTTGATGTTGTACTTCGCGATGGCGTCGCGGACATTACCGTCCTGCTTCTCGAAGGCGAACTCCGGCGAGTGAACGCCGACGATCACCAGACCCTTGTCCTTGTACTGGTCGTACCAGCGGGTGACGTGGGGCAGGGTGCGCAGGCAGTTGATGCAGGAATATGCCCAGAAGTCGATCAGCACGACCTTGCCGCGCAGGCTCTTCATGGTCAGGGGCCTGGAATTCTGCCAGTTAGCGATGCCGGCGAATTCCGGGGCGGTCTGGGCGGCCATGGCGGGCGTGGCCGCCGCGAAGGCGGTCAGCGCGACGAGCAGGGCGAAAAAGGTGTGACGTAGCTGACGCATGAAAACTCCGTGGTTCCTGGGTACCGGAAGAAGACCGGTCGATCGCCCGGCACCTTACACCGGCCGGGTGCGCTAAAATCGCTGCTTTGCCAGCCCCCGCGAGCCAGCCGAAGCGCCATGACCTCGATCAAGCAGGACGACCTCATCACCAGCGTCGCCGACGCTCTCCAGTACATCTCGTACTATCACCCGGTCGACTACATCAAAAACCTCTCCGCCGCATACGAGCGTGAAGAGTCGCCGGCCGCCAGGGACGCCATCGCCCAGATCCTCATCAACTCGCGCATGTGCGCCGAGGGCCACCGCCCGATCTGCCAGGACACCGGCATCGTTACGGTGTTTCTCAAGGTCGGCATGAACGTGCGCTGGGACGATGCGACGATGGGCGTCGAGGACATGGTCAACGAGGGTGTGCGCCGCGCGTACAACCATCCGGACAACAAGCTGCGCGCCTCGGTCCTGGCCGACCCGGCGGGCAAGCGCATGAACACCCGCGACAACACGCCGGCCGTGGTCAACGTGTCGATCGTGCCGGGCGACAAGGTCGACGTGATCGTCGCCGCCAAGGGCGGCGGTTCGGAAGCCAAGTCCAAGTTCGCGATGCTCAACCCCTCCGATTCCATCGTCGACTGGGTGCTGAAGACCGTGCCGACCATGGGCGCCGGCTGGTGCCCGCCGGGCATGCTCGGTATCGGCATCGGCGGCACCGCCGAGAAAGCGATGCTGCTGGCGAAGGAAGCGCTGATGGAGCCGATCGACATCGTCGACCTCATCGCGCGCGGTCCGTCCAACCGTGCCGAAGAACTGCGCCTCGAGCTGTACGAGAAGGTCAACGCACTGGGGATCGGCGCGCAGGGCCTCGGTGGCCTGACCACCGTGCTCGACATCAAGGTCAAGGATTACCCGACCCATGCCGCCAACCTGCCAGTCGCGCTGATTCCCAACTGCGCCGCCACGCGTCATGCGCACTTCGTGCTCGACGGGTCCGGCCCGGTGGCGCTCGATCCGCCGTCGCTGGAAGACTGGCCGAAACTCACCTACGACTCGTCCAAGGGCCGTCGCGTCGACCTCGACACGATCACCCGTGAGGACGTGCTCGACTGGAAGCCCGGCGAAACGATCCTGCTCAACGGCAAGCTGCTCACCGGTCGCGACGCCGCGCACAAGCGCATGATCGACATGTTGAACCGCGGCGAGACGCTGCCGGTCGACTTCACCAACCGCTTCATCTACTACGTCGGCCCCGTCGATCCGGTGCGTGACGAAGTGGTGGGCCCGGCCGGTCCGACCACCGCGACGCGCATGGACAAGTTCACCCGTCAGATGCTCGAGACCACCGGTCTGCTCGGCATGGTCGGCAAGAGCGAGCGCGGTCCGGCCGCTATCGAGGCCATTCGCGACAACAAGGCCGTTTACCTGATGGCCGTGGGTGGTTCGGCGTATCTCGTGTCCAAGGCGATCAAGGCGTCGCGGGTGCTGGCGTTCGAAGACCTCGGGATGGAAGCGATCTACGAGTTCGAGGTCAAGGACATGCCGGTGACGGTAGCGGTCGACAGCGCCGGCACGTCGGTGCATGAGACCGGCCCGAAGGAATGGAAGTCGAAAATCGGCAAGATTCCCGTAGTCGTCATGTAGGAGCGCGCCTGCGCGCGACCGATCAAGGGGCACCGGTCCCGGTCACCGGGTCACCGGTCACCAGTACCAGTCCCGGTCGCCAGTCACCGGTCGCGCGCAGGCGCGCTCCTACATGGTCAGGTGCCATGTGTGGCGGGCGATTTGCTCATCTTCTTCCGTCACCATCACCCGTGACGGGACATCGCCGATCCATTGCAGCCCCGCGAGAATCGCATCGCGGGTGACGGCATCGTTCTCGCCGATACCGCCGGTGAACACGAGCAGATCGATGCCGCCAAGCGATGCGACCATCGCCGCGATCTGCTTCCGCGCCACATGTACGAACACATCCTGCGCGAGCTTCGACGCCTCGTTATCCATCGCATGCAACTTCCGCATGTCGCTGGTACCGCCGGAGAGCCCCTTCAGGCCGGCCTCCCGATCGACCAGTTTTTCAAGCCGCTCCGCATCGTAGCCACGCTCGCGCATCAGGTAGAGCAACACGCCCGGGTCCAGATCGCCCGGTCGCGTCCCCATCACGATGCCGCCGGTGGGCGTGAGCCCCATGGTCGTATCGACCGACCGCCCGTCGCGCACCGCGCACAGGCTCGCGCCATTGCCCAGATGGGCGATGACGACCCGCGACGGAATGCCATCGCCCAGCTGTCGGACGATCGACTCGTACGAGAGCCCATGAAACCCATACCGCTCGATACCACCCTCACGCAGATCCGCCGGCAAGGGCAGGGTCTTCGCGACCAGCGGCATCGACGCGTGAAAGGCCGTGTCGAAACACGCTACCTGCGGCAGGTCCGGGAAACGTTCCCTGCAGCGTTTCACCATCGCCACCGCGGGCGGCACGTGCAGTGGCGCGAACGCGCGCGCCTCGTCGAGATGCGTCATCATCGCCTCGTCGATACGCGCATGCTTCCGCACACGAGGTCCGCCGTGCACGATGCGGTGACCGATCGCATCGGGGGAGGGCAGGGACTGTTTCGATAACGCATCGACGATGCCCGCCAGCGGATCGGCATCGGCGGGGCCGTCCGTCTGCCCGGTAAGCAGCGCCTCGCACCGGTCGCCATCGACGCGGTACAGGCCGTATTTCAGCGACGACGACCCCGTGTTGAGCGCCAGGACATGGCCGGCGCCACTCACGAGGGATCCTTCCCGTGCGCTGCCGTCTCTTCCGCCTTCCACTGCCAGTCGCGCACCTCCGGCAGGTCCTGCCCGTGTTCACTTACGTACAGCTTGTGTCGCTGGATATCCGACCAGTAACGCTGCGTCGCCTTCTCACGCTCGCCGGCCAGACGCGGGATGCGGTTGATCGCGTCGAGGGCCAGCTGGAAGCGATCCATGTTGTTCAGCACCATCATGTCGAGCGCGGTGGTGGTCGTGCCTTCTTCCTTGTAACCGCGCACATGGATGTTGTCGTGGTTGTGCCGCCGATACGTCAGCTTGTGGATGATGCCCGGATAGCCATGGAAGGCGAAGATCACCGGCTTATCTTTGGTGAACAGGTCGTCGAAGACATCGTCGTCCATGCCGTGCGGATGTTCTTCCGGCTGTTCCAGCGACATCAGGTCGACCACGTTGACCACGCGGATGCGGATGTCCGGCACGTACTCGCGCAGCAGCATGACGGCGGCGAGAATCTCCACGGTCGGCGCGTCACCCGCGCAGGCCATGACCACATCGGGGTCCTCCCCGCCACGACCGGCCCATTCCCAGACGCCCGCACCGGCGGCACAGTGACGGATCGCACTCTCCATATCCAGCCACTGCCAGTCCGGCTGCTTGCCCGCGATGATCACGTTGACGTAGTGGCGGCTGCGCAGGCAGTGGTCGGCGACGGAGAGCAGGCAGTTGGCATCGGGTGGCAGATAGATGCGCACGATCTCGGACTTCTTGTTCGCCACATGATCGATAAAGCCGGGATCCTGATGCGAGAACCCGTTATGGTCCTGGTGCCAGACGTGCGAGCTCAGCAGGTAGTTGAGCGACGCGATCGGCGGACGCCACGACATCTTCCGGGTGACCTTCAGCCACTTCGCATGCTGGTTGAACATCGAATCGATGATGTGGATGAAAGCCTCGTAGCACGAAAAGAAACCATGGCGGCCGGTGAGCAGATAGCCTTCGAGCCAGCCCTGGCACTGGTGCTCGCTCAGTACCTCCATGACGCGGCCGGCGGGGGAGAGGTTCTCATCCACCTCTTCGTATTCCGCCAGCCAGGTCTTGCCGCTGGCTTCGTAGACGGCTTCGAGCCGGTTCGACGCGGTCTCGTCGGGCCCGAACAGGCGAAAGGTCTGCATGTTCTGCCGCATTACGTCGCGCAGGAACCTGCCGAGCACGCGCGTGGCTTCGGCCTTGTGGTCACCCGGTGTCTTTACGTCTTCCGCGAAACTGCGGAAGTGCGGCATATGCAGCTGCTTCAGCAACTGGCCGCCGTTGGCATGGGGATTCATGCCCATGCGGCGCTGACCCGTGGGTGCCAGCGAAGCGAATTCGTCCCGGAAACGGCCGTGTTCGTCGAAGAGTTCGTGCGCGTCGTAGCTCTTCATCCAGTCTTCGAGGATATTCAGATGCTCATCGGTCTCGAACTTCGCGATGGGCACCTGATGAGCGCGCCACGTGCCTTCCACGGGCTTCCCATCCACTACCTTCGGGCCGGTCCAGCCCTTGGGGCTGCGCAGCACGATCATCGGCCAGCGCGGGCGCACGGCATCGGCGGCATCGTCGCTGCGGGCGGCCTCCTGGATGCGTCGGATCTCGTCGAGGCAGGTGTCGAGCGCCGCCGCGAAGTCCTGATGCATCGGCTCGAACTCGTGGCCTTCGACGAAGTGCGGCTCGTAGCCGTAGCCGCGCATCAGGTCGCGAAGTTCCTCCGGTTCGATGCGCGCGAGCACGGTGGGATTGGCGATCTTGAAGCCGTTGAGGTGCAGGATCGGCAGCACCGCGCCGTCGCGTGCGGGGTTGAGGAACTTGTTCGAATGCCACCCCGTGGCCAGTGCGCCGGTCTCGGCTTCACCATCGCCGACTACGCAGGCGACGATGAGGTCCGGGTTGTCGAACGCCGCGCCGAACGCGTGTGACAGCGAGTAGCCGAGTTCACCGCCTTCATGGATCGAACCCGGCGTTTCGGGTGCGACGTGGCTCGGAATGCCGTACGGCCACGAGAACTGGCGGAACAGTTCGCGCATGCCCGCTTCGCTGCGGTCGATGTGCGGATAGATCTCGGTGTACGACCCTTCCAGATACGTATGCGCGACCAGGCCGGGACCGCCATGGCCGGGACCGATGACGTAGATCATGTTGAGATCGCGTTCGACGATCGCGCGATTGAGATGCGTGTAAATGAAGTTCAGGCCGGTAGTCGTGCCCCAGTGTCCAAGCAGCCGGTGCTTGATATGTTCCTTGCGCAGCGGCTCGGCCAGCATCGGATTGTCGCGAAGGTAGATCTGTCCCACGGTGAGGTAGTTGGCGGCACGCCAATAGGCGTGCATGCGACGGAGCAGGTCGGGCGCGAGCGTCATGAGTGCTTCCAGGCGACGGGGTCGCCAAACAGGCTAAGCGCGCGAGGATTGTCCCGGCGTGAACGGAACGGCCCTGACTTCGTTTAATCGTGCGGCGGAACGCCGCGACGCGATGACGAACCGGTCAGATGACGGATCGGTTACTCGTGCGAGCCCAGTTCGCGCGTGCTCTGTTCGAGCACCTTCATGCCGTCTTCGTGCCTGCGTGCGTTACGTGCGTCCTCGGACTGCTGGCGCAGGCGTTCGCGCTCCGCGATTTCGCGCGCGGCGGAGGGCGGATCGAGCGCACCATGCGTGCTGACGATGCCGGATGCACCACTGAGCGGAGGCGTGCCGGTCGCCGGCGCGACGGCGGACGCCGCCGGGTCGACAGGCGGGGCGGGTGCGGCCACCGGTGCGATGGCGGGCGTCCGCGTCGACACTGGCGTCGCGGACGGGGGAGGCGTCGCATCATCCGCCGGTGCGGCGGCTTCTTCCCGGCGCGACATGCTGTGCCAGACGAATAACGCTAGCAGCGCCAGGATGGCGATCACGAGCAAGGCCGGGCCGAGACGCGAGGCGTCACCGGACGACCGGCGACGGAGCGCCGCGCCACGTGTTTTCTCGTGCTTCGCGCCTTTGCCGCCCCGGGCGGATGGGGCCGAGGCCGCACCCGGAAGCGACATGTCGAGATGATCGGGCAGCTTCAGCATCACGCGCAGGACGTCACCGTCGACCAGCTGCAGGCGCGGCTGGCGGCGCATCAGTGCCCTGGCCTCGCTGCTGTAGCGCCCACGGGTGACGAAGACGCCCTTGCTCGCGGCCTCGTTGAGCATGTTGCCAAGCAGCTCGTTCACATCCTGCAGCTGCACTTCCTCGGTGTCCCAGTGCTTGCACTGGACGATGACGGTTTCGCTTCCGCGGCGCAGCCGGAGATCGACGCCAGCCGTCAATGTCTTGAGTGACGTGGCAGGCGTATGGTGTTCAACGAGGTAACCCTGGCTACGATAATGCTCGGCCAGCAGATGCTCGAAATCCTGCCAGGCGAGGCGCGCGAGGGCGTCACCGGCTTGGGCTGGCGTCTGTCGTGCCGCAAACATCGTTCGGAAAAAACCCTGCCAAGGTTCAAACCGGCATTGTACCCGGACGGGACGCCGGATTTCCGCAACGGCGGATTTCCGCCATGGCATGGCGCCCGCCGTGCTCTCCACCCTGCGTTGTCCGGGTTGCCGACGGTGGTTTCGCCCGGTAAATTGGGAGGTTGTATCGGGGGAATTCGGGGTTTGTCTGTGATCAAGCACGTATTGGCCGCCGCCGCGGCCCTGGCGCTGTCCGGTTGTGGCGGCAAGTCGATGATCGAGAGCGACATGAGTCGCCTGGTGTCCGCCAGCCCGGCGTCGCCGTGGCTCACTGTCGAAAACCGCGGTGAAAGCGTCGTCGTCGTTTCCGGACTCGAGGGCAAGCCCAAGGTTCAGGTCAGCCCGGACATCGCCACGGCCGTCGAGGCCCGCCTGCGTACGACACTGCAGCCGAAGTACATCACCGACCTGATCATCAACTGCCGTGGGCTGGAGACAGCCACCTCGGTCGCCGCCGAGGCTGAGCCGCCGGCCGCCAGTCTCACCCTCGCGGTGAACTGCCGGATCGTCAATCGCGGCGTGGTGACCGCCAAGGCCTATCGCATTCAGCAGTCGCTGCCGGTGCAGCCGGACGCGCCGCGCCTGGATACGCTGGTGCCGCGCCTGATCGACGGTGCGTCGACCCAGCTGGCGGATCAGCTCTGGGCGGACGTGAAAGCGACGACCCGTTAAGCCTCGACGGTGTTGGCCGCCCGCACGGCGTCCTGACACTCCACCAGCTGAGCCTGGGTGAAGCTCTGGCCGGGCACGGCCAGCAGCACGGCATCGGCCTCGGCACCGCCCTGGTCGATGAGGACGTCGATCATCGCCACGCGACTGGCCGCGATCAGGGCGCGGCCCAGCGGCGTGCGCGCGCCCGCGTCGGCGGGATCGGCGCGCTCGGACAGGGCCTGCACCACGCGGGATGGGAAGTCCCAGTGCCGCGCCGCATGCAGCGACAGGCGCTCCATCTGCTGGGCCAGCGCGGCGATGAAAGAGCGGCTGTACTGCGGTACCGCGTCGCCGTATTTCTCGAGCTCGGCCAGGATGGCCTGGGAGCCCGTATGGCTGACCAGTCCGGCCAGAAAGGCCTCGAACGGGTCGCAGGCCGGACGGCCCAGATGGGAACAGGCGCGGGCGCAGCGCTCGGCGTGCTCCCACAGGCGTTCGCCGGCATGGTGGATGCCGTTTTCGCCCGTGCGCAGGATCGGCCGCATCACCAGTTGCATGACCACCCGGCGCAGGCCGTTCTGGCCGAGCAGCGTGATCGCCTGCTGCAGGCCCGTCACGGGTTTGGTCGAACGGAAGAAAGCGCTGTTGGCCACGCGGATGATTTCGCCGACCAGTACGCTGTCGCGGGAGACCTGTTCGGCCAGCATGCGGCTGTCGGTGTCGTCGCTGCGCAGCGAGCGCATCAGCTGCGGCACGACCGAGGGCAACCGGGGCAGCAGGCCGACGTCGAAACGTTCGCCGCCGAAGACGTCCTTCAGGCGGCGCAGCAGGCTCTGCTCGGCCGGCGTCATGGCGGGTTCGAACGATGGCGCCGCCGAGAGGATCAACCGGTAAAAACGGTCTTCCACCTCGTCGGCCGGCAGCGCGCCGGCGGGCACCTCGACGATCGCCTCCACCCCTTCGTCGGCAACCGGCGCGGGCGCAGACACAAGCGGCCATGCGTTGCTGGCCTCCGCCGGGGGAGTCGCGCCGCGAGCGCCGAACCACTTCCTGAAAAACCGGCCGATCACGGGGAAGCCTCGAGGCTGGGGAGGGAGGAAGACACAGTATATGGCGGCCGTGAGGCGAACGAGTTGAGGGATACAATCTTACGATGGAACCGCTTCCGCCCAGCCGACTCGTCCTGCCCGCCGGCGCGTGGCCTTCCGTGCTGGATTTCCTGTGCGACCGCTTCCCGGCGATCGGCCGTCCGGTCTGGATCGACCGCATGGAGCGCGGCATGGTGGAGATCGACGGCGTGGCGATCGACCGGCTCGCGCCCTACCGGCCGGGAACCAGGCTGGCCTACCGCCGCGAGGTGCTGGCGGAGCCGACCATTCCCTTCGAGGAAACCATCGTCCATGCCGACGACGACCTCGTCGTGGCCGACAAGCCCCACTTCCTGCCCACGATGCCGGCCGGTCGTTTCGTCGAGGAGACCCTTTCCGTACGCCTGATGCGCCGGCTGGATAACCCGGCGCTGATCGCGCTGCATCGGCTGGACCGGGGCACCGCCGGGCTGGTCGTGTTCTCGGCCCGGCCGGAGAGTCGGGACGCCTATACACGCCTGTTCCGCGAACGCCGGATCGGCAAGGTTTATGAGGCGCTGGCCGGTCCTCTGCCGGGCCTGGTCTTTCCGCACGTCCGGGAAAGCCGGATCGAGCGCGGTGAGCCGTTCTTCCGCGTTCGCGAAGCCGAGGGCGAGCCCAATGCACGCACCCGCGTCGAGGTGCTGGAGCGGGGCGAACACCTCTGGCGTTATCGGCTGCAGCCGGTGACCGGACGCAAGCACCAGTTACGTCTGCACATGGCCGCACTAGGTGCGCCGATCCTGGGCGATCACGTCTATCCCGAGCTGCGCGATGAGCCTGCGGACTTCAGCGAGCCGTTGCGGCTGCTTGCCCGCGAACTGCGCTTCGTCGACCCCGTCACCGGACAGGACCGCTCGTTTCTAAGCAAGCGTTCACTCGACCTTTGAGGCGTGCGGGCGCAAACTGTGCGCTTCCTCGCCGCTCCTTTCCGGATGACTTCCGCTCCTGGCTTCCGCACCGTTGCCCTGATCATCGCCAGCGCGATGTTCATGGAACAGTTGGACGGCACCATCCTGGCCACCGCGCTGCCGGCCATGGCGGAGTCCTTCGACGTTTCCCCGCTGCACATGAGTGTGGCGCTGACCTCGTACATGCTCAGCCTCGCCGTGTTCATCCCGGCCAGTGGCGCCATCGCCGATCGTTACGGTTCGCGCAACGTCTTCCGCGCCGCCATCGCGCTGTTCACGGCGGGATCCATTCTCTGCGGTCTGTCCGGCAACCTGCCGCTGCTGGTGCTGTCGCGCCTGCTGCAGGGTATCGGCGGCGCCATGATGGTGCCGGTGGGACGCCTGGTGCTGCTCCGCTCGGTGCCCAAGTCCGAACTGGTCAGCGCGATGTCGTGGCTGCTGGTCCCCGCACTGATCGGGCCCGTGGTCGGGCCGCCGCTGGGTGGCTTCATCGTCACCTGGGTGTCCTGGCGCTGGATTTTCTACATCAACGTGCCGATCGGTCTGGCCGGGATGTGGCTGGCAACGAAATTCATTCCCGACATCCGCATACCGGACAAGGTGCGCTTCGACAAGCTCGGTTTCGTGCTGTCGGGTGTGTCGTTGTCGTGCCTGGTGTTCGGGCTGGAAATGGCCAGCCGGGGCGCGACGTCGATGGCCGGTTCCACAGGGCTGATGGTGGGCGGCCTGATCGTCGGTGCGATCTATGTATGGCATTCGAAGCGGACGACCAACCCGATCCTCGACCTGTCGCTGATGCGTTTCACCACCTTCCGCCTGTCCGTGATCGCAGGCTCGCTGACGCGTATCACGGCCGGTTCGGTGCCGTTCCTGCTGCCGCTGATGATGCAGCTGGGCTTCGGTCTTTCGGCGGCGCACAGCGGCGTGATCACCTTCGTGTCCGCACTGGGCGCGATGTTGATGAAGGCGACCGCGGCGCCGGTGCTGCGCTGGTGGGGTTTCCGCGCGACGCTCGTCTGGAACGGCGTCCTGTCGATGGTCTGCGTGGCCTTGTGTGCCGCGTTCCGGCCGGAGTGGCCGCTATGGATCATCTACGTGGTGCTGCTCTTCAGCGGGTTCTTCCAGTCGCTGCAGTTCAGTGCGTACAACACGGTGGCGTACGCGGATGTGCCGAGTGAGCGATTCTCCAGCGCGACCAGTTTCTACACGACGTTCCAGCAGCTGATGCTGTCGCTGGGCATCTGCGTGGCCGCCGCGGCCTTGCACGTGTCGGTGAGCTGGCACGGCCGCGAGCATGCGCAGCTGCCGGACTTCAGCGTGGCGTTCCTGGTGGTGACCTTCGTGTCACTGCTGGCGGCACCGGTGTGTCTGCTGCTGCCAAAGAATGCCGGCGCGGAGATGAGCGGACACCGCTGCCGCTAACGCCCTCGCTCAAATGTAGGAGCGCGCCCTGCGCGCGACCCGCGACCCGCGACCCGTCAAGGCAGCGCAATCGCCTCACTGATCCAGCTCCCCACTTTCCCCGGCATCGCCGCCAGCCGCCTCGCCTGCGCGATGAATGGCCGCCTTGGAATCTCCACCGCTCCCATGCTCAGCAGATGATCGTTGGTCACCTGCGCATCGAGAAACGGAAACCCCCACCCATGCAGCAAACCGCATAAGCCCGCCAGCGCCACCTTCGATCCACCCGTGCGCGCACTGAACATCGACTCGCCGCAGAACAGGCGTCCCACCGCCACGCCGTAAATACCGCCGACCAGCGACCCGCGATCCCACACCTCGACGCTGTGCGCATGCCCGCGCCGGTGCAGCTCTTCGTAAGCGGCGATCATGTCCGGTCCGATCCACGTGCCCGGCTGGCCGTTACGCGGTGCCGCGCACGCACGCATCACCCGCGCGAACGAGGTGTCCGCGGTGATCCGCCAGTTCGACTTGTTGAGCTGCTTGCGCAGACTGCGGCTGATGTGGACTTCGTCCGTGCGGAACACGCAGCGCGGATCGGGTGACCACCACAGGATCGGCTCGTCTTCGTTGAACCAGGGAAAGACGCCCTGTGAATACGCTGCCAGCAAGCGATCGGCGGACAGATCGCCACCCCACGCCAACAAGCCGTTGGGCTCGGCCAGTGCCGACTCGGGGTCGGGGAACAGGCCAGTGCGCTGGGGATGCAGTTGTGGCAGCTGGATCATCGGTCCGCGTAAGGCGAGTGAGTCATCAGTTCGTCTTTATAGGCTTCACGGTGAGCCGCTTCGTGGACCAGGGCATCGGCCACGGCCTGGCGGAAACCTTCATGCGCAATGTAATGCCGCGAGTGGGTCAGCGTCGGCAGGAAGCCACGAGCCAGTTTGTGTTCGCCCTGCGCGCCGGGTTCGAAACGCGCCAGACCCTCGCGGATCGCGTAGTCGATACCGCGGTAGTAGCAGAGCTCGAAATGCAGGCCGGACAACTCCACGCTGGCGCCCCAGTAACGTCCATACAACGCGTCGGCGCTGCGGAGGAAGAGCGCCATCGCCACGATGTCACGGTCGTCGCGTGCAAGCGCGACCTGCACATTCGAACCGAGCGTGCGTCCCAGGTATTGGAAGAACCGCGCCGTGAGTGCGGCATGGTTGCCCTTCATGTCGAAGGTGAGCTCGTAGAGGCCATGGATCTGCCTCCACTCGGCATCGGACAGCGTGTCGCCGCCGCGCATTTCCAGGGTCAGGCCGGAGGCCGCCGCATGCGCGCGCTCCTGTCGTATGTTCTTGCGCTTCTTGCGCGCCAGCGCATCGAGGAAGCCGTCGAAATCGGCATAACCGCGGTTATGCCAGTGAAACTGATAGTCCGCCCGGATGAGCCAGCGGTCGTCGAAGGCGTGAAGATCGGCCTCGGCGAGGAAGTTGGCGTGGATGGAGGACAGGCCCAGGCGATCGGCTTCGTCCACCAGCGCGGCGGTCAGTCGATTGCGATGGATGTCGGCCCCGGGCCCCTCACGCACCAGTAAGCGCGGACCGGGCACGGGAGAGTAGGGCGAGGCGACTAGCAGCTTGGGGTAATAGTCCCCACCGGCGCGTTCCCAGGCCGAGGCCCAGCTCCAGTCGAAGACGAACTCGCCGTGCGAGTTGCCCTTGAGGTAGGTCGGGGCGGCGGCGACCAGCCGGCCGCCGTCGAAAATGGCAAGGTGGTAAGGCTTCCAGCCGTAATCCTCACGCAGGCAGCCCTTGGTCTCCATGCCGCTGAGAAACGCATGCGACACGAAAGGGTTGCCGTCGGGCACGAGCGCATCCCAGTCGGCGGCAGGGATCTCGCCGAGTCCGTCGAGGAAGCGGATCTCGCTCATGCGGCGCGGTGCCCCGCGCGTCGGGAGGCGCGGGGCGGTGCCATCACGTCAGCAGGTGCTGCTGGTCGAGCCAGCGCTCGGCATCCAGTGCGGCCATGCAGCCGAAGCCGGCCGAGGTGATTGCCTGGCGGTAGACGTGGTCGGCCACGTCGCCCGCCGCGAACACGCCCGGGACCGAGGTCGCCGTGGCCATGCCGTGGGTGCCCGACTGGATCTGGATGTAGCCGTCCTTCATGTCGAGCTGACCTTCGAAGATGCCGGTGGCCGGGGTGTGGCCGATGGCGACGAAGAAGCCCTGGACGTCGAGGTCGCGCTTCGCGCCGGTGTTGACGTCCTTGACGCGGACGCCATTGACGCCGGAGTCGTCACCCAGCACTTCGTCGATCTGGTGGTTCCAGAGCAGCTCGATCTTGCCGGCCGCGACCTTCTCGAACACCTTGTCCTGCATGATCTTTTCCGCGCGGAATTTGTCGCGGCGGTGGACGAGGTACACCTTGCGGGCGATGTTGGCGAGGTACAGGGCTTCTTCGACCGCGGTGTTGCCCCCGCCGACCACCACCACGTCCTGCTCGCGGAAGAAGAATCCGTCGCAGGTGGCGCAGGCGGAGACGCCGCGGCCCTTGAACTTCTCTTCCGAGGCGATGCCCAGGTACTTGGCGGTGGCGCCGGTGGTGATGATCAGCGCGTCGGCGGTGTACTCGCCGCTGTCACCCTTCAGGCGGAACGGGCGGTTGCCCAGGTCCACGCTGTGGATGTGGTCGAAGACCATCTCGGTTTCGAAGCGCTCGGCGTGCTCGGCCATGCGGCGCATCAGCTCCGGTCCCTGCACGCCCTTCTCGTCACCGGGCCAGTTGTCGACCTCGGTGGTGGTCATCAGCTGGCCGCCCTGCTGCAGGCCGGTGATCATCGTCGGCTTGAGGTTGGCGCGCGCCGCATAGACGGCGGCCGTGTAGCCGGCGGGACCGGAGCCGAGGATCAGCAGACGGCTGTGCTTGGGGGTGCTCATGTATAATCCTTGAGGTTTGCTGCGACGTGTTTCGAGGTTGCGCAAGATCGTTGTCGACCCGGAAGAATGGGGAAGACGAGGGTGCGATTCAAGACATTCGCTTCATGATGGTGCCTCCCATGTCCCCGCATGGTGGCTTTTGTTCGTCCGACTTCTCTCGGTTCATTCAGGATCCTCCTCAAGATGCGCATCGGTATCCCCTCCGAAACCAAGACCCTCGAAGGCCGCGTGGCCCTCATTCCGGCCGCCGCGGCCGATCTGGTCCGCCGTGGCCATGAGGTCTTCATCCAGTCCGGCGCCGGCACCAAGTCCGGTTATGCGGACGCCGACTACGCCGTGCTGGGCGTCACCGTGGTGCCCGACGCCGCCGCCCTTTATGAAAAGGGCGAGCTGATCGTCAAGGTCAAGGAGCCGATCGAAGGCGATCTGAAGCTGCTCAAGAAGCACCACCTGCTGTTCTGCTACCTGCACCTGGCCGCCGAGCCGGCGCTGACCAAGAGCCTGCTGGATATCGGCCTGACCGGTATCGCGTTCGAGTCCGTCGACGAAAACGGCGTGCTGCCGCTGCTGCTGCCGATGTCCGTCATCGCCGGCCGCATCGCCACCCAGATCGGCACCACGCTCCTGCACCAGCCCAACGGCGGCAAGGGCAAGCTGCTGGGCGGTATGGCCTCCACGCCGCGCGGCAAGGTCGTCGTGCTGGGTGCGGGCGCCGCCGGTGGCAACGCCGCCGCGCTCGCCGCCTCGGCCGGTGCCAACGTCGTCGTCTTCGACAAGCGCCAGGACCGTCTGGCCGAGATGATGGCCATGGGCCCCAACGTCACCGCGCTCTACGCCTATGAGTCCTCGGTGGCCGAAGAAGTCCGCAACGCCGACATCGTCGTCGGCGCCGTGCTGATCCCCAGCGCCAAGGCGCCGCGCGTGGTCACGGAAGAGATGGTCAAGACGATGGAGAAGGGCTCGGTGCTCGTCGACATCTCGATCGACCAGGGCGGCTGCTTCGAGACCTCGCGTCCGACCACCTGGAAGGAGCCGACCTACGACGTCCACGGCGTGACGCATTTCTGCGTGACCAACATGCCGGGCGCCGTGCCGCAGACCTCGTCGACCGCCATTTCGGCCGCCATCCTGCCGTACGTGCAGCGCCTGGCCGCCGGCGACGCGTGGCGCGATCACGCCCCGCTGGCCGCCGGTATCAATATCGAGGGCGGCAAGCTCGTCCACCCGGCGCTTCAGGGCGTGGCATGATGCCGAAAACCCGATCCGAGGTCGTTTGCTAAGTGGCGCGCAGCGCGAAAGTCGTCAAGAAACAGGCCAGGACGCAGATCAAGGCCCAACGCGAAGGCTTGAGTGACGAACTCAAGCGTCGCCTGCGCGAAGCGGGAGCCCTTCTGGTGCTCCCGCTCGCCCTGTACCTGCTCGTCTGCCTGATCAGCTACAACGATCAGGACCCGAGCTGGGGCCATATGGGGGTCGCCGAGCACGCCACCAATTTCGGTGGTGCGGTCGGCGCCAACATCGCCAATCTGCTCCGTTACATCTTCGGCCTGGTCTCGTACTTCTTTCCGCTGCTGCTGCTGGCCCTCGGCGTGGAGGTGATCCGTCAGCGGGGCGAGCGCAATGTCGCCCCGTGGGAGCCGTCCCTGCGCCTGATCGGGTTCGTGTTCTTCTTCATCACCGGCCCCGCGCTGGTGTATCTGAACGTCGATTCGCCCGTCTTGCCGGAAGGCCCGGGCGGCATCGTCGGCAAGTGGGTCGGGCGCGGCGTGCATGCCGCGTTCGGCGACAAGGGCGCGCCGCTGTTGCTGCTGGCCCTGTTCCTCATCGCCGTCACCCTCGCCACCGGCCTGTCGTGGTTCCGCCTGATGGACCTGACGGGGCAGGGCGTGGTGCGACTGGGCGGCTGGTTCGGCGGCAAGATGCGCCGCGCACCGGACGTCATGGCGGCCCGCACCGCACGCGCCGAGCGCGAAGTGGTGAAGAAGGCCGAGGCCGTCAAGCAGGCCAGACGCGAGCCCGTACGCATCGAGACGCCCACCCCCATGGTGGTCAAGAGCGAGCGTGCGTCCCGCGAGAACCAGATCCCGCTGTTCACCGGCGCATCCATCGAGGGTGAGATCCCGCCGCTGTCGCTGCTGGACGAAGCGCCGCCGCAGGGTCCCGGCTACTCCGAGGAAACCCTCGAGGTGCTGTCGCGCCAGGTAGAGCTGAAACTCAAGGACTTCCGTGTCGAGGCGCGTGTGGTCGGTGTCTATCCCGGCCCGGTCATCACCCGCTTCGAGCTCGAACCCGCCGCGGGCGTGCGCGGCAGCCAGGTCTCCAGCCTGGACAAGGACATCGCGCGCGGGCTGTCCGTGGTCAGCGTGCGCGTGGTCGACGTCATTCCGGGCAAGAACGTCATCGGCCTGGAAATCCCGAATACCAAGAAGCAGATCGTCTACCTCTCGGAGATCCTTCGTTCCGAGCGCTACGACCAGGTGAAGTCGCCGCTGGCGCTGGCCCTGGGCAAGGACATCGGCGGCAAGGCCGTGGTCACCGACCTCGCCAAGATGCCCCACCTGCTCGTCGCCGGTACCACCGGTTCCGGTAAGTCCGTGGCGGTCAACGCCATGGTGCTCAGCTTGCTGTACAAGTCGAGCGCCAAGGACGTGCGGATGATCATGATCGATCCGAAGATGCTGGAGCTCTCGGTCTACGAGGGCATCCCGCATCTGCTGGCGCCGGTCGTCACCGACATGAAGGAAGCCGCCAACGCGCTGCGCTGGTGCGTCGCCGAGATGGAGCGCCGTTACAAGCTCATGGCCGCGGTGGGCGTGCGCAACCTCGGTGGCTTCAACAAGAAGGTGAAGGACGCGGAGAACAGCGGGCAGCCGCTGCTCGACCCGCTGTTCCGCGCCAACCCCGACATGCCGTCGATGACGGCCGATCCGCTCGAGCCGCTGCCGCACATCGTCATCATCATCGACGAGTTCGCCGACATGATGATGATCGTCGGCAAGAAGGTCGAAGAGCTGATCGCGCGCCTGGCGCAGAAGGCGCGTGCGGCGGGTGTGCATCTGATCCTCGCCACGCAGCGTCCGTCGGTCGACGTCATCACGGGTCTGATCAAGGCGAACATCCCGACGCGTATCGCGTTCCAGGTGTCGTCCAAGATCGACTCGCGCACCATCCTCGACCAGTCCGGCGCGGAAGCGCTGCTCGGTCACGGCGACATGCTCTACCTCCCGCCGGGTACGGCCACGCCGGAGCGCGTGCACGGTGCCTTCGTGGACGACCACGAGGTGCACAACGTCGTCGAGTGGCTGCGTGCGCAGGGTGCGCCCAACTACATCGAAGGCGTGCTGGAAGAAGTCCAGTCCACCGCCGATGGCAAGATCATCAACGACGCCGGTCTTCCGCAGGATGCCGACGGTGACGGCGACAGCGACAACGCTCTCTACGACCGCGCCGTGCGCGTGGTGACGGAGACGCGTCGCGCGTCCATCTCCGGCGTGCAGCGTCATCTGCGTATCGGCTACAACCGCGCCGCCCGCCTCGTCGAACAGATGGAGCAGGAAGGCATCGTCAGCGCCCCGCAGCACAACGGTAACCGTGAAGTGCTGGCGCCGCCGCCCCCCAAGGATTAATCGCCCCATGAACACCATGAAGCCGGGCGCGCTACGTCAGCGCCCCTGGAGCCTGCTCGTCACCGGCGACCTCGTGCCTACGGCCGAGGTGCTCGACGAAGTCACGAGCGTGTTCGAACTCAATCCGTCCATCCCGGGTCTGGAGCTGCGCGCCGACGACGGCCGCGCCTGTTTCGTCACGCGCGAGTACCCGAGCGGACACACCGCCGAAGTCGACGACGCGCTGGAAGTGATCTTCGCCGAACAGACCGAGATCGCCGAGATCGTCGTGCTGGGTCAGGAAGCGCGCCCCGCACACACCGCCACCCGCGATGCGCCTTTCTGGCACCGCGACGGTAAGGCCATCGCCGACATCAGCGAGAAGATGGAGGCCGGCGAGATCTCGCCGGGAGAAGCCATCGACATGCTTAAGTCGCTGTTCGAAACCGATCGCTGACAATCGCGCCGAACCCTACGGAAGACATCCCATGAAACGCCTCCTGCTCGCCGCGACGCTGTCCCTCCTCAGCCTGCCGACTTTCGCCGCCACCGGCGCGGCTCGCGAGCGCCTGGATGCGTTCTCGAAGGGCCTGCATTCGCTGACCGGCCGCTTCAGTCAGACCCTGGCCAACGCCAATGGCGACCAGGGCAAGGTCAGCTCCGGCACCCTGGCTCTGCAGGCCCCGCGCCAGTTCCGCTGGGAGACCACGGCGCCGTACAAGCAGACGATCGTCGCCGACGGCAGCCGCGTATGGCTGTACGACCCTGACCTGGAGCAGGTCACGGTGCGCAAGCAGAGCAGCGAGGAAGCGCAGAGCCCGCTCACGGTGCTGACCGACCTGTCGCAGATGGACAAGGACTTCAAGGTCACCGAGCAGGGCGAGCACGACGGCCTGGTCTGGCTGCGCCTGCAGTCCACCTCGAAGGACCCCCAGTTCGATTTTGCCGACCTGGGGTTCGACGCCAGCGGCCTCGCCCGCATGGCCTTCAAGGATCAGCTCGGCAACACGACGCAGATTTCGTTCGCCGGATGGCAGAAGAACCCCGCCGTGCCGGCCAGCACGTTCGAGTTCGTCCCCCCGCAGGGCACCGACGTGATCGGTGACGCCCCGGTGCTCCAGACCCAGCCGGTGAAATAACTGCGGGAATGCGCCCCGCGCGCTGTAGGAGCGCGCCTCGCGCGCGAAAAGCCAACAGCGCGAGGAAGCAGGAAGGGTACGGCTTCACCGCTCTGTGGGCTTTTCGCGCGCGGGGCGCGCTCCTACACGCACGGGGCGCGCTCCTACAGCGCAGGGCGCGCTCCTACGCGTCTGGCATTCATGCCAGACTCCGCCCGTCACACAGGATGTTACGGAGAGACCAACGGTATGTACGTCATCTGGGCCATTGTCTGCGCGGTGATCGGCGCCCTTGTCGATCAGGGGTGGACCGGCGCCGTCGCGGGGGCTGTCATCGGCTGGTTACTGGGGCGGCAGTCGCAATTTCGCGATGAGCTGGATGCACTGCGAACGCGGCTGGATGCGGTGAGTCCGGGCGCGGCGGAGTCAACGTCCGCGACGCCAGTGCCTGCGACGCCGAAGCCACTGACGCCGGCGGACTGGCCTGACGCCGACCCGGTGCGTGTGACGCGACTTCCGGTGCCTGCTGCGGAACCGGAGGGGCAGCCGGGGATGTTTTCTTCACGGCCGCCGCCGGTGCCTTTGTCGGTGCCTGGGGCCGTTTCGCAGGCGCCGATCGCCAACAGGGTTGGCGCCAGGCAAGAGCCGGGGACGTCGGGTGAACCGGCAGTGTCCCGCGAGCCCTCCGTGCCCGTTGAGCCAGCCGGGCCTTCACTGGTCGATCGGTGGATCGAGGCGGGCAAGCGCTGGTTTACCGAGGGTAACGTGCCGGTGAAGGTCGGCATGCTGGTGTTGATCGCCGGCGTGGGCGCGTTCCTGAAATACGCCTCGGATAACGGCTTGCTCCGGGTGCCGGTATCGGTACGGCTGAGCATCGTGGCGCTGGTGGCGATCGCTGGCGTGGCGTTTGGCTGGGTGCAGCGCGAGAAGCGGCGTTCGTTCGGGCTGGCCTTGCAGGGTGGCGGCCTGGGCGTGCTGGTGATGATCGTGTTCGCCGCGTACCGACTTTATGGTCTGCTCGATGCGGGTCCGACCTTCGCGCTGCTGCTGATCTTCGTCGCGGGTATGGGTGTGCTGGCGGTGCTGCAGGATGCGCTGGCGCTGGCCGTGCTCGGACTGATCGCCGGTTTCGCCGCGCCGATCATGGCGTCGTCGGGGCAGGGCAATCACGTCGCGCTTTTCAGCTATTACGCGGTGCTCAACCTGGGCATCCTCGGCATCGCATGGAAAAAGGCGTGGCGCGTGCTCAACGTGCTCGGCTTCGTCGCCACCTTCGGGGTCGGCACGGCCTGGGGGGTGCTGAAGTACAGCCCGTCGCTGTTCGAAAGCACCGAGCCGTTCCTCATCTTCCACTTCCTGCTCTTTCTCGTGGTGCCGTGGCTGCACGTGCTGCGTTCGCCGAAGGGCCGCCGCGCCATCCTCGACGGCTGCCTGATGTTCGGCAATCCGATCGCCAGCCTGCTCTTGCAGGGCGCGTTGCTCGACTGGGAGCCGATGCCGCTGGCCCTCTCCGCGCTGATCGCCGCGGGCCTTTATATCGCCATCGCGTTCGCCATCCGCAAACGCGAGGATATGGGCCTGCTGCGTGAAACCTGGGCCGTCCTGGCCGTGGCCTTCGCGACGATCGCGGTGCCGTTGGCGCTGAGTGCCGCTGTGACCGCCAGTGTCTTCGCGCTCGAAGGCGCGGGCCTGATCTGGCTCGGCTTCCGGCAGGGACGTCGACTGCCGCGCTGGTCGGGTGTGTTCCTGCAACTTGTCGCTGGCGTGGCCTGGTGCCTGGCTCTTGCGTTCCGCACACGCTACCGGGACACCGCCTTCCTCAATCCCGAGTTCATCGGCAGCTTGCTGCTCGTGGTCGGCGCGGGTGTGGGGGTATGGCAGTTCGATCGTCATGGCACGTCCCGGGGCGTTTCCAGTCTCGCGCGCGTCGGTCTCCTGCTCTGGGCGGGGCTATGGTGGTTCGTGGGTTTCGGCAATGAAATCGGGCGATTCGTGCGCGATGCCGGTGACACAGGCATCCCGGCGAACGTGGATGCCGCGTGGCTCGCGCTGGTCGGCGTGACCGGCTGGTTGCTCGCGGAAGCCTGCCCGCGGGCACGCAAGCTGGATCTCGGCGCCGTGCTGGCGTTCTCGGTGCCGCTGTCCTTCCTGTTCTCGCTGCTGATCGTGCTGCAAGGCGCCAACGAGCGAGTGCAATGGCTCGCCGGTTGGCCCCTGGGTGCAGTCGTCGTCATGGCGGTGACCGGCTGGCTCGCGATGCGCGGCGAAGGTACGCACCGTGTCGCCGGCGTGGCGACCAGCACCGTCTGGTGGCTTCGCTGGCTGGCCCTGTTCACCTTTTCCATCGGGCTCGCGCTGGATCATGTGGCGGGCGTGGGGCAGGGCTGGCAGATCGTCGCCTGTTCGGTGCCGACCCTGTTGATCGCGGCAATCACGGTGTGGTGGCCTCGTCTGCTTGCGTCGCCACTGGCGATTTACCTGCGCGAAATCCGCGTCAGTGTCGGGGGCGCGATGGTGCTGGCGATGGCCGTCGTCGGCCTGATCGCACTCACCGCCGCGGGCAGCCCGCAGCCGTTGCCCTTCGTTCCCGTCCTCAATCCGCTGGATCTTCTGCTCATCGCGGTGCTTCTGTTTACCGCACGTGCGATTTCCGACGAGGCCGTTCCGCCGGCGATCAGGCGCACGCGGCCCGCTGCGCTCGCGGTCGCCTTCTTCATCGTCGCGACCAGCATGACGCTGCGCGCCGTGCATCACCTTGGCGGCGTGCCGTGGGATTCGTCGATGCCTTCGTCCAGTCTTGCCGAACTCTCGCTCACCGTGGTCTGGAGCGTGATCGGCGTCGTCGCCTGGGTGCTCGGTTCGCGTCGCGGCCAGCGCCTGCTGTGGATGGCCGGTGCGGGCACGATGGCCGTGGTGCTGCTGAAGCTGCTGCTGGTGGATCGCGGACATCTGGGCAACCTGTTCGGCATCGCGTCCTTCATCGCCTATGGCCTGCTGTGCACGGTTATCGGCTATCTCGCTCCCGCGCCGCCCAAAGAGGGCGCGGTCATCGCTCCGGAGTCACCGCATGCGTCGTGATGTGGGTTGTCTGCTTGTTCTTGGTCTGTTTGCCGCAGGCGCCCGTGCCGAGGCGCCCGAGGCATTCGCTTATGCGTGGCCCATCACGGCGCCGCAGGGTGGCAAGGCCTACCTCGTCGAACTGCCTCAGGACGCGTACGCCTGGGCATCGCGCGATGCCGGGCTCGCCGATGTCGTCGTGGTCGATGCGGAGGGGCGGCAGGTCGCCGCCGGCCCGTACACCGCCGCCGCGCCGACCTCGCATCCCGTGACGCTCGATGCGCCGTTGCGCGCCGTGCCCGCCGCGGTGGACGGCGTGCCTGGTGCGCGCATCCAGCGCAGCACCAACGGCGACATCGTGATCGAGCCGGGTCCGGTGGCGCCGACCGCCACGCCGCGCGTCTGGCTGTTCGACGCGCGCTCGGCGATCGCGCCGGAGCGCCTGGAGTTTGCGGCGATCGACCACGACGTGAACCTCGGCGTCGACGTCGATACCAGTAACGACTTGCAGGACTGGAACACGCGCGTGCGCGGCGCGTCGATCGTGACGCTCGGCAAGGGCGATGGCGCGGTGGATGCGCGCGTGATCAAGCTGTCCGGTTCGCCGGCACGTTACTACCGCGTGCGTGTGATGAGTGGCGAAGCACCGTGGGCGATCGACAGCACGTCGTCCGTCACCTTGTCGGGAAGTGTCGAAGACGCGGCGGCAAAGGACGAAGCGAAGCTGCTCTGGCTGGACGTTCCCGTCGGTGACACGAAGAGCAGCGGGCAGGGCGTCGATTACGACTATCGCTTGCCGGCCGCGTTGCCGGTGAACTCCGTGCGCGTCACGCTGGGGAAGAGCGACAGTGTGGCCCGTCTGGATGCATCGGCGGTCGAGGGCACGATGAGCAGCGAGGCGCTGGGCACGCTCGTCGTCACCCCGGATGGTACGGAAGGTCGTCGGCCGCTCGAGGTGAATGCGCGCCGCCGCGATCTGCTGCGTCTGCATTCGGCGACGCCGCTGCGCGAAGCGCCGCATCTGTCGGTGGGCTGGCGGCCGGATCGCTTCGTCTTCCTGCCCGAAGGCAAGGGGCCGTATCGGTTGCTGGTGGGCAGTGCGCGCGAGCGGCGTCCGGCGTGGCCCGTGGGCGATGCGGTGACGGCCTTGCGTAAGAGCGAAGGCGCGGCGTGGCGGCCTGACGAAACCACATTGGGTCCCGGACAGGAGCTGGGTGGACGCGAAGCGCTGAGTTCGCCGGCGGCGCCGTTCGACTGGACCCGGCCTTTGCTCTGGGTGGTGTTGTTGCTGGGGGCGGGTTTGATTGCAGGGATGGCGGGCAGTTTGCTGCGGAAGCCGAAGGCGGGTGGCGAGGACGAGGGCAAGGGCGAGAGTTGAGGGCGGCTCCGAGGCCTTGAGCGCATCTGCACGCCTGACGCGCGATAATGGGCCTTCACTCCCTCCCGCGAGTCCCATGTCTTTTCAGTCCCCCGGCCTTTTTGCCGAACCCGAAGCGCTGAAGCCCCTGGCCGAGCGTATGCGTCCGCGTGCCCTCGACGAGATAGTGGGGCAGCAGCGGGTGGCGGGCGAGGGTAAGCCGCTGCGCCGTGCGCTGGAGGCAGGCAAGGTCCATTCGATGATCCTGTGGGGACCGCCGGGGTGTGGCAAGACCACGCTGGCCCTGCTGGTCGCCCGGTACGCCGACGCCGACTTCCGCGCCATTTCCGCTGTCATGAGCGGCCTGCCGGACGTGCGAAAGGCGCTCGCGGAGGCGGAAGGCAACTTCGCGCAGGGGCGCCGCACCGTCCTGTTCGTCGACGAGGTGCATCGCTTCAACAAAGCCCAGCAGGACGCCTTCCTGCCGCATATCGAGCGGGGCGTGATCATCTTCGTCGGCGCGACCACCGAGAACCCGTCGTTCGAGCTCAACTCCGCGTTGCTCTCACGGTGCCGTGTGCACGTGCTGGACGCGGTGAGCCCGGACGATATCGTGGCCGCATTGCATCGCGCGCTGGCCGACAAGGAACGCGGTCTGGGCGATCTCGAACTCGATGTCGACGAAGCGTCGCTGAAACTCATCGCCAGTGCCGCCGATGGCGATGTACGTCGTGCGCTTACCTTGCTGGAAATCGCCGCCGAGCTCGCCGAAAACGGCCGGATCGACGATGCGACGCTGGAGCAGGTGCTGGCGGATCGCACGCGTCGTTTCGACAAGAGCGGCGAGCAGTTCTACGACCAGATCTCGGCCCTGCATAAATCCGTGCGCTCGTCCGATCCGGATGCCGCCGTTTACTGGCTGACGCGCATGCTCGACGGGGGCTGCGATCCGCTGTATCTGGCCCGGCGCATGACGCGGATGGCGGTGGAAGATGTGGGTCTGGCCGAGCCGCGCGCGTGGCGCATGGCGCTGGATGCGTGGGATACGTACGAGCGCCTCGGCAGTCCCGAGGGCGAGCTGGGCCTGGCGCAGCTGGCGATCTGGCTGGCCATTTCGCCGAAGAGCAACGCAGCGTACATGGCTTACAACAAGGCCAGGGCCACCGTGAAGCAGATGGGCACGCTCGACGTGCCGATGCATCTGCGCAACGCGCCGACCAAGCTGATGAAGGGGCTGGGTTACGGCACCGGTTACCAGTACGACCACGACGTCGAAGGTGGCATTGCGCTGGATCAGCAGTGCCTGCCCGATGAACTGGTGGGAACGACCTTTTATGAGCCGGTCGATCGCGGACTGGAAACGAAATTGCGCGAGAAACTGGATGCGTTACGCGCCGCGCGTGCGGAAGCCCGGACGCGGAAGTAGTTCTGCCGCTGCCGCGGGAGTCCTGGCGACGCTACGGACGGCATTTGCTGCATTGCGGTACGATACGGAGCATCTACGCTGAGACTCTCCCGATGATCGATCTGATTGCCATCGACATGGATGGCACGCTGTTGAACGCCGCGCACGAAATCACGCCGCGGGTAAAGCAGGCCATCACGGCGGCCCGGGCCCGGGGTATCCGCATCGTGCTGGCCACCGGCCGGCCTTTCTCGGGTGTCGAGGAATACCTCGCGGAGCTCGGCATGAACGGCGAGGGCGACTACTGCGTCACTTTCAACGGTGCGGTCGTGCAGAACGCCGCGGGCACGAAAATCATCGCCGAGACGACCCTCGGTTATGACGATTTCATTTATTGCGAAGAAGTCTCGCGCGACCTGGGTGTGCACTTCCATGCACTGTACGAGCGCAGCATGATGACGCCGAACGCGGACATCAGCTCGCACACCGTGCGTGACGCGTACATCTCACGCACGCCGTTGCTTTACCGCTCCATCGAACAGCTGGACCCGGCGTGGCGCTTCCGGAAGTTCATGATGGTGGATGACGGTCCCGTGCTCGATCGCGCCATCGCCAATATGCCGCCGGAACTGACGGAGCGTTACACGGTGGTCAAGAGCGCCTACGACTTCCTCGAGATCCTGCATCCGGACGCGGGCAAGGGCAGGGCGCTGGCCACGCTGGCCGCGCACCTGGGTGTCCCCAGCGATCGCATCATGGCGATCGGCGATCAGGAAAACGATCTGGTCATGCTGGAGTTCGCGGGCGTCGGCGTGGCGATGGGCAACGCGATCGACACCGTGAAGGCCGTGGCGAACCACGTCACGACGAGCAATAACGAGGACGGCGTGGCCGTCGCCATCGAGCGATACGTGCTCGACAGGCACTGAAGAACCCCTGCCGAAAGCCACTACCATCGTGCGTTGACGAGTCGTACGCTCGGACCAACAGCCCGGGTGGAGACGGCTCATGCGTATCGCGATGGCAACGCTGATCGGTGGTCTCGTGATGTTTCTCTGGGGTGCGTTCGCGCACATGGTGTTACCGCTGGGCGAGATGTCCATGCGGGCACCACTGGACGAAGACAGGGTGATTGCCTCCCTGAAGCAAGGCCTGCCGGCCGAGGCTGGCATCTATGTGCTGCCGCACTTCGACAGGGGGGGCGCAGGCGATGAAAAGGCCCGCGCCGCGTTCTCCGCGAAGGCGGTGGCCAGCCCGTTCGCTTTCATCGTTTATGAGCCGCATGGGCGCGATTCCATGCAGATGGGCGGCAACCTATTTCATCAGTGGCTGACAAACACGCTCGGGGCTTGGATTCTCGCCTTGGTGATGCTCCGCGCCGGGGTGGGCGTGACGCGCGGGTTGGTGCTTGGCCTGGCGATGGGCGTCTTCAGCTGGTTGTCGATCAGCGTGCCCTACTGGACCTGGTACCGGTTTCCGGACGCGTTCACGGTGGGGTCGCTGCTGGAGATCGCGTTCGGGTGGTTGCTCGCGGGTGCCTCTATCGGATGGTGGTTGAAGCGGGGAGCATCGCCAGCAGGCCCGGATCCCACCGGCCCGTTGTAGGAGCGCGCCCCGCGCGCGACCCAGTTCGCACGAAGAGCATCTGACCAAGGCAACCGCAAGCGCCAGCAAGTCCGACTCCTACCCAAGAGCGTTATTGCCGGGTAGCCTGCGCGGACCGACTTGGGGAAGTCCCGCCCGTGACGTTATTCGAAAGCCTTCTTTTGCTGCTGCTGGCGGCCATCGTATTGCTGCAGGTGGCGCGGCATCTGTCGTTGCCGTATCCGTCAATGCTGGCGTTGGCGGGCGTGGGCGTGGCGCTTCTGCCGGGGGCACCGGACTTTCCGATCGATCCGCGGACCGCTTTGCCGTTATTCATCGCGCCGGCGCTCATGGATGCGGCGTTCGATTTCCCCGTGACCACCGCCAGGCGTTTCTGGGTACCGCTGGTCATCTTCGCGCTCGGCGGGGTGCTTATCACGGCTCTGCTGGTCGCGTGGGTGGGCTGGGCGTTCGCGGGCCTGCCGATCGCCGCGGCGCTGGTGCTCGGTGCGATCGTGGCGCCGCCGGACGCGGCGGCGGCCACGGCGATACTTTCCGGCATGGCGATTCCGCGCGCCACCGACGCGATCCTGCGCGGCGAGAGCCTGTTCAACGACGCGGCCGCGCTGTTGCTGTTCAGCGCCGCGCTGACCGCGCAGATGTCCGGCGGACTCACGGCGGCCCAGGTCGGCGGATTCGCACTGGCGGCGCCCGGCGGTGTGTTATTCGGCATGGTCGCCGCCTGGCTGATGCCGTACATGAGCCGGCTCGTCACGGGCGCGCTGGACAGTAACCTGCTGCAGTTCGTCAACACCTTCCTCGTCTGGATCATCGCCGAGCACCTTCACGTATCGCCCGTGCTCGCCGTGGTGGCGCTGGCGATGACGCTCGCGTCGCGTACGGCGCGACCGACCTCGCCGCGCATGCGCGTGCAGTCGTACGCGGTGTGGAACGTCGTGGTGTTCGTGCTCAATGTGCTCGCCTTCCTGCTGATGGGCCTTCAGGCGCGGCGGATCATCGGCGACATGAGCGGCGAGCACCTGCGCCACGCGCTCGCCTTCACCGGGCTGGTGATCGCCATCGTCGTGGTCGTCCGGCTGGTTGTCGCGCTCGGCTTCAATCGCGCGGTGGCGTGGTACCGCCGTCGTTCGGGACGGGAGGAGCCCGCCACCTGGCGGCAGGCCACGCTGGCCGGATGGTGCGGTATGCGCGGGCTGGTGACGCTGGCGACGGCGTTCATCCTGCCGGCGGACTTCCCGCAGCGGGACACGGTGGTTCTCGCCGCCTTCGGCGTGGTGCTGGCCACGCTGGTGGTGCAGGGGCTTACCCTCGCGCCGATAATCCGGCTGCTGGGGCTGGATCATCGCGCGGTGACCGAGCGCGAGCTCGTCGCGGTCCGTCGCGGTCTGGCCCGGGCAGCCCTGCATCGGCTGGAGGACGAAGCCAGTGAAGAGGGCGCGCGGCTGGCGGCGCTGTTCCGCATCGAGGTCGACGCGCTGGACGAGCCGCCACGCGGCGATGCGCATCAGCGGCACTGTGCCTTGTCGCTCGCCGCCATCGCCGCGCAGCGGGCGGAGCTCGAACGCTGCCGTCTGGAATTTCAGCTAAGCGACGACGATTACAACTTCCTGCTCGAGCAACTCGACTGGCGGGAACTGACCGTGCTTCCCCCGGAAGCGACGCGCATCGGTACGGCTTAGCCGCCGCAGCGGCTTCGGCTCGAAAAATCAGCATTTGGCCGATACGGCTGGTGGGGCGTCACGACATACCGTGACCACTCCTTCCACCGACCGGATCGTGTCATGCCTGGCGATTACCTGCGTCCCAAACCCGACCCCGTGTACGCGACGGCACGCTGCGGCCGTGCCGTCGTGGCGCGGCCACCGGGAGCACCCGTGGCCGCCAGCCGGCAGCGAAGCGTCCGCCGGTAAGGGTAGTCAATCGGGGGACCGACGATGGATTCGCAGCATCATTTCACCGCCATCGATGGCGGCTTTTGCCGTGGGCGGCTCGCATGATGCCCGTGCCGGTCCTGCTTGCGGACGAGCAGGCGCTGTTGCGCGACGGCGTGGCGGCGCTGCTGAGTCACTCCACGCGCTACCAGGTCATCGGCAGTACCGCGGACGGTCGCGACTGCGTGCGTCTGGCGTTGCGACAGCAGCCAGGACTGATCGTCTTCGACTGTGCCATGCGCGGACTCAGTGGTCTGGAAGCGATCCGGCGGATCGCACCGCGCTGTCCACAAACCCGGCTTCTCTGCCTTTCCGGCTACGAGGACTCCCGATGGGTACGCGCCGCCTTCGACGCGGGCGCCCACGGTTACGTGCTGAAGCGCGACGGCTTCGACGTGCTACGTGAGGCGATCGATACGGTGATGCGCCAGCGTTACTTCATCAGTCCGGACATAGGGCATCTGCTGGTGGATGGTCTGCGTCGCCAGGATGGACCGTCGTTTGCGACGACCGGAGCGCTGAGTGCGCGCGAGCGCGAAATCACCCAGCTGTTCGCCGAAGGGCTCAGTGCACGCGACATTTCCGAGCGATTGCACGTCAGCATCAAGACCGTCGGCACGCACCGGGAACACATCATGGCGAAACTGGGCATCAACGGCATCGCGCAGCTCACGCGATACGCCTTGCGCGAAGGACTCACCACGCTCGATCCGTGAGTCCCGCAGGTCAGCAACGGCGGCCGCGCGATTCAGTGTTTTGCCGATGCCGCCATTGCCACCACCCACGGATAGTGACTCCACGGACGCCACCGCGTCTTTTCAGGAGCTCACACCATGGCCGACTTCAACAGCTTCTTTCCCACGCTACTCAGACATGAGGGAGGGTTCGTCAACGACCCCGCGGATCCGGGCGGCGCGACCAACAAAGGCATCACGCTGGGCACGTTTCAGCAGTGCGCCAAACGCCTTCTGGGTGTCGAGCCTACGCTCGATAACCTGCGTGCGCTGAGCGACGCGGACGCGGGCAGGATCTACAAGGCGTTGTACTGGGACAAGGTGCGCGGCGACGAGATCGCGCTGCAGGATCTGGCGAACATCGTCTTCGACTTTCAGGTCAACGCCGGTGGCAACGCATCCAGGCTGCTCCAGCGCGTGCTCAATGCGCAGGGGATTACGCCGCAAATCGCGGTCGATGGCGTCATCGGCGCCGGTACGCTCGCCGCGCTGGGCAAGGTCGACAACGTCGCGGTTTACACCGCGTACAAGCAGGGTCGCAAGGATTACTACAAGAACCTCGTCGCCCAGCGGCCGGGGCTGGGCAAGTTCCTGAAAGGCTGGCTCAACCGTGTCGACTCTTTTCCCGATCTGCCGCAAGCCGCCACGGGAGGCCCCTGAGCCATGGCCGCGCAGACCTCGCTCAATACCCTGATCGAAGCCATCGCGGGCGCGGTGGTCGATGCGCAGGACCGCATCGAGCAACACCAGATCTCCCACCTCAGCGATTTTTTCGATGAGGACAACCGGCCCAGGAGCGTCGTCATCCGCATGCCGTCCCTGCATCCGCAGGCCGGCGAGGACGATGAAGACCTGTATCGCGCGCCGATCCTTCCCCTGGTCTCGACCAACGTGCTGCGCATCAAGGATGTCGAGATCACCTTCGACGCGGACCTCGGTCCGCTGATCGAGGGCGACCCACCGGGTGACGACGCGCCCCATGAGCCCGGCTGGAAGGGGGCGAGCGCCGCGTCGCGCCCCCACCTGCGGGTCGATCCCTCGGTCGGTGGCAGCGATCGTCGCGGCGGGTCCGTGCACGTGGTGCTGCGCGTGGAAGGCAGCGAGCCGACCGACGGCGCGTCGCGGCTGATGAATCACCTCGCGCAGACCCAGGGGGTCTTCAAGACGTTCAAGCCGGGCGACTGAACACGTCGGTCGCGCTGAACCGCGACGCGCATTCCGCGTGTCGCGTCACATCTCACCAGGAGTCACATCATGGCTGACGAACTCGTCAACATGTCGAGTCAGTTCAAGGGTCTGCCCATGGGCGACCTGATCGGTTCGCCGCTCAGCGCCGCCTGCGAAGCGCAGGTCAAGCTGGCCCAGGCCACCGCGGATTTCATCAAGGTCATCGGCTTTCTGCCGCCGGCCGCGAACGATCCCAATGGCGTGGGCGATACCCGTACCGCCACGTTCCGCTTCAAGCGTCCCGTCGACGATCCCAATGTCCAGGGCGGCACCGCCGAGGAAGACGTCGAGATCGTGGTGCCGCTGCTGGCCATCGTCAAGGTGCCCAGCCTCAGCATCACCAAGGTCGACATCACCTTCGACATGGAAGTGAAGTCGTCTTTCAGCAGCACCGAAAGCGAAGACAAGAAGGGCGAGTTCAGCGCCGAGATGTCGATCGGCTGGGGCATCTTCAAGGCCTCCGCCAAGGTGTCCGGTTCGGTCGCCACCCACAAGGAAAACACCCGCAAGTCCGACAACTCGGCGCGTTATCACGTCGAAGTACACGCGGAAGACGGTGGCATGCCGGAAGGCCTGTCGCGCGTGCTGGACATCCTGCAGACCGCCTGCGCGCCGCGCAAGGTCGGCGCGCCGGTGGCCGTGCCGGGTAACGCCTTGCCGAAGAAGACCAAGATCGCACCCACGGCCATTCCGGCGCCGGCTCCGGCTCCGGCAACGGGTCCGGGCCCGGGTCCGTAAGCGGTTTGTTCCACACCTCGAGTCGCGGCGTCCGCAAGGCCGTCGCGATTCTCTCCAGGAGACCCAGGGATGTTCGATCTGACTGACGTCAAGTTCGTCAAGCGTGTGGTTGTCGGCAGCGACAACCCCAACCAGATGAGTACGGAGGCGCAGGTGGAAGAAGCGCGCGCCTTGCTCAATCGCTGCCTCACCGATTCGCCGAAGGGCTCGATCATCGGGACGGAAAAGAGTTTCACCATTCTGCAGGTCGGCGAGCATCAGGTCGTGCTGCAGTGGCTTTGCTACCACGTGGGCTTTCCGCGGAAGCCGTCGTGGATGACCGAGGGGTAGGGTGCCATGGCCGAGTGCAGCTTCGATCAGTTGTTGTTCGCGTTGCGTGTTTCCGTGGAGGCGGCCAATGACGGTCTGCGCCGTCGCCGGGGCTTGCATTACGAACACGATCGTGCCGGAAACGAGGCATTGCACGTGGACATTCCGCGCGGTCCCCGCGACGACGCGACGCTGGATCCCGTGGTGATACCGATGAGCTGGTTCCGCGATCCGCGCCTGCCCCAGGTCACCGAACTGTCGGTGGCGTTCGACTGTCGCCTGCGCTACGAGCGGGTGCGCGGTGCGGCCGATGCACTGATCATCGACATGAATCCACCCCCACCTCGCTGGTTCCGGCGACGCCCACTGCACCGCATGGTGATCCGCTTTCGTGCCGCCGACGCCTGGCGGGCCGACGTGTCGCTCGATGGACGTCCGGTCGTCGTGTCCCAGGCGGGAGCGTCCTGATGGACAGACTCTCCGGCCTGCGCGTGTCGACTGCCTGGCAAAGCGCCCTGATCGCCAGTACCGAGGTTCCTCCACGGTCGCGTCGCGGCCGCAGCGCCGTACGGATCACGGCACACGTACTGTTTCTTGCCGGCTTAGCCGGCTTCGCGGTGTGGCTTGCTCGGTAGCGTGAGCCCACCACCCAACATGTAAGGAGATCACGATGCATCTGAACACCATGAAGTGCCTGAGCCTTGCCGCTCTCATCGCGGCGCTGCCGACCCTGGCCGTCGCCGCCGAGCCGCAGGGGGTATGGCAAGGCCTTATCCAGCAGGCAAACTCCGATGTCGCATTGCGGCTGACGTTCGCACCGCAGCTGGTCAGGCTGCATTTCAACGAGCCGCTGTCGTGCGACGTGCCGGCCCGATTCCTGAAGGCCGACGGCGACACGTTGATCTATCGCTTCGCCCCGTCCGTCAACGGCGGCAGGTTCTGCGACGGCGTGTTGAATCACGATCTTCGGATCAAGGTAGCCGCCGAGCCGAAACGTGAGCTGGATCTGGTCTTCGACGGTCCGCGCTCGACATGGCACGGCCGTCTGGCTCCGGTCACGTCCCCCTGACCACAGCGAGGTCGCCATCATGGATTCCGTGGTTCTCTTCACCCGTTTCTGGCTGCTGCTGGCGGCCGTGGGCGGCGCCATCCTGCCTGTGGCGCTTGGCAACGAGGCATCGCGCAAGCGGGCCGTCGTCCAGGTGGTATGCGGGGCGATGATGGCGATCTTCCTGGGGCCTGCGCTGGAGCGGCGTTTTCTTCCCGACTCGCCGGCGGAGGTACACGCTGGCGTCTCTTTTCTCATCGGTTGTTTCGGTTTACGCCTGACGATGATCGTGCAGCGACTGATCGACTCGCGCGGTGAAACACTGGCCAATCGCGTCATCGACCGTATCGCTGGAGGCGATAACCCGTGAACGCACTTTTCTTTCTTTACACCGACCTTGCCTGCAGTGCGGTCATCATGGTCTCGGCCTGCTGGCTGCTGACCGATCTCAGCCTGCGGCGCATCAACCGCACGTGTCACGCCTGTATCGCCGCCGGTGCCTTTGCCAACATCCTTGGCATCGTGGCGGACCGGATCGGTTTTCAGGACATCAGCTACGGCAACGTCTGGCCGGGCGAGGTCGTGGTCAACATCGGCCTCGCGGTGATGCTCGGCGCGACGTTCTGGCGCTCGGTCGGTCGTCGTCTACAATGGACTCCTCTGCAGCGCGAGGGCGTCGCACGCAAGGAGTGATCCATGAACACCGACACATCCGGGCCGCACGTCCAGGGGTTCTGGGAGCCGCGGACGGGCACGGTGCAATACATCGTCGCCGACCCGGTCACGAAGCACTGCGCCATCATCGATCCGGTGCTCGACTTCGACGAGAAGTCGGGCTCCGTCGCGACGACGTCCGCCGACGCCTTGCTCGATGCGGTGGTGTCGCAGGGGCTCACGGTCGCGTGGATTCTCGACACGCATCCGCATGCGGACCATTTCTCCGCCACGGCGTATCTGTCGTCGAAGACCGGTGCGCCGATGGCGATGGGCGCCGGCGTGCTGGACATGCAGCGCATCTGGGGCGAGATCTACGGGTTGCCACTGGATCAGCTGGACGGGCGTTACTGGGACCGGTTGTTCAATGAAGGCGATACGTTTTCCATCGGCTCGCTGGAAGTCCGCGTGATCTCGTCGCCGGGTCATACCGCCCCATCGGTGACGTACGTGATCGGCGACGCGGCGATCGTCGCGGATACGTTGTTCATGCCGGACAGCGGCAGTGCCCGCGCGGATTTTCCCGGCGGCGATGCGAGCGTGCTGTGGCATTCGATCCAGCGGATCCTGTCGCTGCCGCCGGAGACGCGGTTGTTCACCGGACACGATTACCAGCCTGGCGGTCGCGAGCCACGCTGGGAAAGTACGGTGGCCGAGCAACTGGCCACCAATACGCATGTGGTCGGCCTGGATGAAGCTCGGTTCATCGCGTTGCGCCATGGGCGGGACAGGGTGCTGCCCATGCCGAAGCTGCTGTTGCCTGCGTTGCAGGTAAATCTGCGCGGTGGGCGGTTGCCGGAGCCTGAGGCTAACGGTCGGCGCTACCTGCGGATTCCGCTGGATGCGTTTCCGGAATCGGCCTGGTAAGCATTGCGGGCAACGGGTGGATACCTAAGTAGCTTTCGGGAGCCGCGTTCACTCAGGTGTTCGCTCTCTTCACCCGCGTTGCGGTGCGCGCAAACATCCATAGCGCTAGTTTCGGAAGTCTTATCCGGGAGACAGCGCCATGACTATCAAAACCATCGAAGATCTCTTCATCCACGAGCTATCCGATATCTACAGCGCCGAGAAGCAACTCACCAAGTCGCTGCCGCGACTGGCACGTGCATCGACGGCTCCGGAGCTCAAAGAAGCATTCACGTCTCACCTTGAGGAAACGCAGGGCCAGGTCGAGCGCATCGATCAGGTTGTCGAGCTTCTGGGTATCCGTCTGAAGCGCATCAAGTGCGCCGCGATGGAAGGGCTGGTGGAAGAGGGCAAGGAAGTGATCGACGGCGTCGAAGAAGGCCCGCTGCGTGATGCCGCCCTGATCGGCGGCGGAAACAAGGTGGAGCATTATGAGATCGCCTCTTACGGCACTCTCATCGCGCTCGCCAAGCAGCTTGGCTACACCGATGCCGTGCCGCTGCTCGTCGCGACGCTGGCTGAGGAGAAGGCGGCCGACGAGAAGCTGACGCTATTGTCCGAGCAGTTGTCGAAGCAGATGCGGGCTGAGAAGGCCGCCTGATACCCTGACACGGGACGGAGGTATCCCGTGTCATCGACGGGCTGATGGCGCCTTCCCTAAGGCGCCCGTGGTGGGGTTCGACGAGGATCTGGCATCGGGCGGGCATGAGACCCCCCGAATTTGCGATAATCCTCCGCTCGAACACCCACGGAACCCGACCCATGCTGGATCCTGCTCTCCTGCGCGGCAAACTCGCCGAAACGGCGGAACGCCTGCGCGCCGCCCGGAACTTCGACCTCGACGTCGCCACGATCGAGCGCCTCGAATCCGAGCGCAAGGCCCTCGCCACCGAGACCCAGGAGCTGCAGAACCTGCGCAACACGCGTTCCAAGGCGATCGGCCAGGCCAAGAGCAAGGGCGAAGACGTCGCCCCGCTGATGGCCGAGGTAGCCGGTATTGGCGACAAGCTCAAGGCCAACGAACAGGCCCTGGCCGACGTCCAGGCCAAGCTGGCCGACATCTCGCTGGGCCTGCCCAACCTGCCGGACGATTCCGTTCCCATCGGCAAGGACGAGAACGACAACCTCGAGATTCTCCGTTGGGGCCACGCCCGTGCGTTCGACTTCGAGGTCAAGGATCATGTCGACCTGGGCGTCCGCCACGGCTGGCTGGACGGCGACGCCGGTTCCAAGCTCAGCGGCGCGCGCTTCACCGTCCTGCGCGGCCAGCTCGCGCACCTGCACCGCGCGCTCGCCCAGTTCATGCTCGACCTGCACACCACGCAGCACGGATACCTCGAGCACAACGTGCCGCTGATCGTGAACCCGGCCGCGATGGAGGGCACCAGCCAGCTGCCGAAGTTCGAGGAGGATCTGTTCGCGACCCAGATCGGCGACGCGAAGCGCTACCTCATCCCGACCTCGGAAGTGACCCTGACCAACCTGGTCCGCGAGAGCATCGTCGAAGCCGACGAGCTGCCCATGCGCCTGACCGCCCATTCCATGTGCTTCCGCGCCGAAGCCGGCAGCTACGGCCGCGACACCCGCGGCATGATCCGCCAGCATCAGTTCGAAAAGGTCGAAATGGTGCAGATCGCCACCGCCGAGACCAGCATGGCTCAGCTGGAGGAGATGGTGGGGCACGCCGAGACGGTCCTGCAGAAGCTGGGCCTGCCGTACCGGAAGGTGCAGCTGTGCACGGGGGACATGGGCTTCGCGGCGGCAAAGACGTATGACCTCGAGGTCTGGCTGCCGTCGCAGAACACGTACCGCGAGATCAGCAGCTGCTCGAACTGCACGGACTTCCAGGCACGGCGGATGCAGGCCCGGTGGCGGAATCCGGCTACCGGGAAGCCGGAGCTGGTGCATACGCTGAATGGGTCGGGGTTGGCTGTGGGGCGGACGCTGGTTGCTGTTATGGAGAATTTCCAGCGGAAGGATGGGTCGATTGAGGTGCCTGAGGTGCTTAGGCCTTATATGGCGGGTTTGGAAGCGATTGCGTGACCTGATCGGGGGTTGGTCGGGTACAATGGCGCGCCGCTGGGGTGCAATGCCTTGGTGGCGCGCGGTAAAAATACGGAGAGATGGCCGAGTGGTTTAAGGCAGCAGTCTTGAAAACTGCCGTAGGTGTGAGCCTACCGTGGGTTCGAATCCCACTCTCTCCGCCAGCATAAGCCAAGCAACTGATACGCAAGTACTTTCCTTGCGATCACCAGTTTCGGTGTGTGGACGCCCGCTTGGACACTTCAATGCGGTTACCTCATCACTTGGTTCGGTCGTCGACCGGCATGCTTCATTTTCGGCAGAAGGTGGCGTTAGACCTTCAGGTGACGCTCCGCCAACGCGTCATTAAGCGTAGTCTTGGGACAAGGGACCCGCGGATGGCGCAGGTGCACGCGTATGCCTTGTCCGCGCGCTACGCGGCGTTGTTCGACCAGGCAAGGAGGCTCAAAGGGATGAAGCAACTGGCACCCAACGACGCATTCCTGCTCGATGTGGACGACCCCGGACACCCGCTGCATATCGAGCCTTGGAAGCTCGAACACACCCGCACTGGATTCACTCTGGCGACCGAGAACAACTCGGACGAAGAACATGCCCAGGCCGTCGAGGTCCTGCGTGTGTTGATGGGCAACCAGGCCATGGCGGTGTCGCCATCGATGGTCGGCGCACCCATCGACCGAAAGGCCGAGTGTTGCGCACCGTGGCAGGCATCACGGTTGGCGAAGCCGCACGGAAATATCTGTTGACGCTCGATTCCGCGCTGCTGCCGGATAAGACCCGCAGTCAGAAGAGGGCCGCGGTCAACGGCTTTGCGACATGGAAAGGGCTCAAGTCGCCATTGGCGGACTGCACGCGCACCGATGTGTCGGAATGGGTGCAGAGCCTTCGGGCGGCACAACTGGCAACCCCGACACTCGCCAACAAAACGTCCTATCTCAAAGCCTTTTTTGCGTGGGCGCAGACGGCCGGACATGTGCCTGTCGGGGATAACCCCGCGCAGGGGCAGGTCAAATATGGCGTGCGTGAGAAACGGCTACGGCGAAAGCTGGGCTTTGAAGCGTTCAATCCGGAGCAGTTGGCCGTCATCTATGGTCCTGCGTTCGCAACGCTTAGAAAGGACATTCAGTTGGGCGCGCTGCTCGGGCTTTACACCGGTGCCCGCGTGTCAGAACTCGGCCAACTTCGCTTGGATGATTTTGTCTTCCAAGACGGATTGCCGTGCATCCGAATTTCTGCCGAGGGTTTAGGCCAGAGCCTCAAAACGGATGCAAGTGAGCGCTCGGTCCCGTTGCATCCTAGGCTTATCGAGTGGGGCGTGTTGCGCCATGTAGAGTCTCTTCGGAAGGATGGACAAACGAGGTTGTTCCCCCGAACCAAAGTTGGCTCGGTCAATGGACACGGCAATTTCTTGTCTGCCGCGTTTGGTCGTTACATCAAGTCTGTTGGTATTGAGCCACGAGTAGGCAAGGTCGGGTTTCACAGCTTAAGAAAGACGGTGGTGCAGACCATGCAAAGCGCGGGAGTGCCGTCGGAGTATCGCGCACAGTTCGTTGGGCACGAGCTAGGCGATGAGCACCATGCTGCCTATTCCAGGCGGTATTCCATGCTTGAGTTGGCGAACAAGGCGCACGCAGCTGTTAGCTTCGACTTCTAATTTCCTAACGGTTTTGAGAAATGAAAGCCGATACATCAATACGTTTACTTCTTTGGACGTTAGCTGCAACCCTAACAATACTCCCGATCATTTATGTTTCTGGTTCTCTGGAGCTCAAAGATTTTTGGGACTTTTTGTCTTATGAGCTGCCTTGCGCAGCAGGTGTTTGTGCAGGAGCAGGACTATATTTCGGAAAAGCAAAAGATGTGGTTCTTGAAAGAGCGTCTGACCGTATAGTCTTTTCAGCTGAGAAGCTGTTTTACTTGTTTTCCGTGTTGCTGCTGCTTGCAGGGCTTGTTTGTTACATCCTTACACATCGATGCGCCAAACCTGCAATTGTAACGATCGCCGTCGCTGCATTCATCGTCACCTTGATTTTTTTCGGCGTCAGAGTGATTGCCGACATGTCACGGAACTCGTATATCGGTGGCTTCCTGTTGTTTATGTTTTCGGCAATAGCGATCGTTGGTATCGTGTTTTTTATGTTGTATTGGAAAGCGTTCTATTTTTCGGTGCAAGGCGTGCATTACTGCACAACGTAAATTTACTTGAACCGAAAGAATTCAGCATAGATTGCCGACAATACGACCGATGCGCAAAGAATTGCGAGCCAAAGCTTGGCCAACTTCAGCTCGGTTTTCACAGCGTTGCTCTCCGGTCTTCCGTATGTGGTAACGGACGTTAACAGTGTCGCGCACTTCGTCAACCGTCTGTGCTGACGGTTTCGTCTTTTATCCATTACATGTAATATTTTTAATGCCGAACGTCTTCATATGAAAGACCCATTCCTCGTTCATGGCCCACTACGCGGCCCTTGTTCCATCTGTGGCACTCCGGCCCAGCTCACGGTGGACCATGTGCCGCCGAAGGGCATCGCCAAAGGCACAGCTATGGAAATGCGTGACCTGATGGACCGCCTTTCCACCGATAAGGTCCAGGGAAAATTTCAGCTATCCCAGGATGGGGTGAAGTTCCGGTCCCTCTGTCCACGCTGCAATAACGAGCGGCTGGGCGCCGAGTGCGACCCCGAGCTGCTGAAGTTGTGCAACCACGCCAGCACGGTAATGCGCTCGCCACTGGCACTCCCACCGAGCTTCACGGTCGAGGTGCGCCCGATGCGCGTCTTGCGGTCCATTGTGGGCCACACGCTTGCTACCCAGTCCGGGCGAGGGCCGTTGGGGCCGATGGAAGAGGCCATGGTGGAGTTCTTTCTAGACACCCGGCTCCCGCCGCCGCGGCAGATGGAATGCTTCTATTGGCCCTATCCATTCAGCGACCAGGTCATTCTTCGGGATGTGTCCCTGGGCCGACTGGGCGGTCATCCACCGCTGTTCTTCAAACTGCTGAAATTCTATCCGCTGTCGTTCATGCTGACATGGGAGCGGGACGTGCCGACCTGGAATTTTCGGATGCAGGACTTGGCCCGCTATCGCCGGCTAAGCAACGACGATAGCGCTGCGTTGATCATCGACCTTCAGGCGGTTCCGCCGCAACGTTGGCCCGAAGCGCCTTTGGACGACTGTATGCTGATGATGGCCGGGAAGCCGATGATTGCTGAACCTCGTGCCGAGCGCGGCGCTCGGTGAACAGCCGCCCAACATTTGCGCATGCCTGCCTGGGAGAGGAAGAACAAATATGGACAACGATGCACGATTGATGTTGTGGTTGTTTCAGTTGGTCAATCGCAAGCACTCCCCGGAAGAGATACCGCTGTCATCAGGGCTAGAGAACCGAGACTACTTCTCCCTCTATCTCCGCGGGGCCGACGGGGAAGACTTCCTATTTCGGCAGCTGACCGACGGACGCGCGGAGATTCTGGTGTTTGACGACTCGGAGCGGCGATATGTCCACCCCGCGATTCTGACCGTGGAAAGGGCGGTCGGCCTGTCTATCCAATGCAAGTATTACCACGGGCATTACGAATATACCTTTACATCAGTTCGGGAAATGCACCGGTTCATTGCTACCGGGAGGCATATGGTCAGTTTCTGGCGGCTCGAGTTGATGCAGTGGTTAGCGAACAAGCGAAGTCTCCCGTCTATCCAACGTCATCACATGGTTCGTTTCATTGTCGAGCAGTGGCTGAAAGATAGAGATTTCCTGCTCTATCCGTTCACCCGCTTGAAGGCAGAACCCCGTAGGAACTTAAGCCGACACCCCAAATGGCGCATCATGTTGAACCGCGAGCACGCTCTGCTGGAGTCACTGGTAGCGACGAAGGACCTCGAGCGCGAGAAGGATGGCTTGCGGTATACCGTGCAGCCTCAAATTATCCATACTCTGGAACAACTGGATATTGATCAGCAAAGGCACCGTTCTGCTACCCGTATTCAAGTATTTCTAATCATCGTCGCGTTCATATCTGCCGTTGCAGCAGGAATCCAGGCCTTTGCCGCGATGAACCCTCCATCTGCACGGCCTGCTTTGCAAGGAGCGCCGAGTGTTTCTCCCACGGGTATCGAATGAGCAGCTTGGATAAGGAGCAAACGGCAGAGCGCGTCTTAGCATTCTACGATTGCAACGCGTCCTGCGGAGCCAACGCTAAGCGTCCAAGCCGAGCATGAGCTATGCCCAAATCTCTTCCTCATCTGTGTTGGAAAGGGAATGTCAAGTTTACTTGACATGTTGTCGCTTTGTGCTTTTATGTCGGTAAGGGGGCGAGCTGTCCGGCGGGCCGGGGGCACGCTGCTGTTGTTAGGTCAGGATGACCGCTTTGCCATCGCGCTGGGCGCGGTGGCTACTTCAAGGAGGATTGATGTCTCGACACGCTCGCCCTCATCTGGAAACCCACTCCCGCTCTGCTGGGCACTCCGCCGTCGCGGGCGTGGCTTACCGCCTCGGGTTGCGGCTCTACGACAAACGCACGGACACCTGGCACGACTATAGAAAGCGGCAGCTCGGCGAAGAAATCATTCGTGCTTTGAGGGCGTGGGCGATGATGGTGCGGGCACCACTTGCCAGTTGGTTCCCCGCTACGCGACGATGGAGACCTCTATCCTCCAGACATCAATATGACGGACAACGCTTACTCCATCGAGGCAAACTCGTTCGAAGTAGCTCTTGACGAGCCGATTTACCGGATTCTAAAGGTCGAACACTTCGAGGCAGACGTGGCCAATGCCCACACTACGCTGAACCGCGTCATCGGATGGGAGGACACACACGAAGCCGCTTATTTTCGTCGTTCCGTAGCTCTTCCGGGTGAAACGGCCTCTGTAAATCTTGAATCGATTTCGCGGACTTGGTTTGGCCAATGCTGGTCAGTGCTTGCCGAGTCCGACGCGATGTGGCGCATCTACAATCCTGACGGGATGTCCGTGCGGATTGAAACGACTCCGCGGAAGTTGATGCAGTCTTTATTTGATTGCCGGGTGCGGCGTCATCCCGCCTATCGGCCGTGGGCGAGCAATACGCTCTTTATAGGGACGGTCGACTATTTAAATGAGACGGACTTTCGCACCGCGATGGAGGTCGAGGTCCAGAGCAAGCTGGCGACATCGGGGAAAGACATTGCTTCGACGTTTCTTTTGAAGCGCACGCCGTTTAGCCATGAGGCAGAAGTCCGCTTACTCTTTCAAAGTGAGACTTTTGTTTCCGAACAGGCGAAAGAGGTTGGAGAGGCCGAATTGCTTTCATTAGATATGATGAAAGACTACGTCATCTCGAACCGTAGCGAGCAACTACCTCAATTTATCAGGCTCCCTATTGACTGGTCCTGCGTAGACAGCGTGATGACGGGACCGCGAGTGCAAAGTGACGCTCGCGATGATATCGAGAGACGGGTGCGAGCGCTGCTGCCGGAGGTTCCACTTCTGCGTTCGGACCTTTACGGCCCACCCGTCTATCGCGGCACGTTTTAGATGCCGCACCGCGTGTCGCTGGGCGCAGTGCGGGTGATATAAATAAATATGCAGCAAGCCGTCGGGAAGCGGCCGCCCGGCCTGCACCATTCCAGTCGCGGTCAAATCCTGCAATAAGAGGCTTAAGCGTTTGCGACGGTCCTGGCCCGACGGACGGCACTGACCAACAGCGCGAGTGCTGCTTCGCACCGCACCGCGTCTTCCGATGAAGAAGTCGTCGTCAGGCGTTCCCAGTGGTCCGCTGCTGCGGCGATGGCGGGGTATTCCAGTCCGGCTAAATCGACCACCCGCCGACAGAGCTGGACCGATGCGAGCAGGTCGCCCTGGTGCCAGGTCTGCACGAGTGAAGCCGTGTCGTCAGCAATTGCAGCCAGCGTATCTTCCATGGTCGTTTTTCCCTGTTACCGAGACGTGCCAGCCCTTCAAATGCGTCGACTATCGGAAGAGCCTGCCAGCGCCGAACTGTTACATGGTCGTGGCTGACGAGACTAACGCAGAAAGGTATTGAGCCGTGCAAACCATTCCTGTGCTTCCGCCGCGTTCCTCGGAGCGCCCCATACCGTATCCGGGTGCCGATTGAACTTTGCTGTGACCGTCGGCAAGTCGAGCGACGACAAGCGAAGCTCCAGTGCATTGCGGGCTTTGTATTGGCCGTTTGCTACATACCGGTATAGCCATTCTTGCACCTCGTTCTAGCGTAGAATGACCTCGCGCCCACTGACGTCGCGGACCCATAGCTGCCCGGTGTGTTCATTGAGTGCGAGGTGGTCGTGAGAGTGGGTCGACTCGAAGGGTAGTTTTTGCTTCAGTCGAGGCGTTGCCAAGTCGACAACGGTGCTGATGAGTGCACAAATGCCGGCAAGGTTAAGTAGCCCCGCAAGCCCGACAATCCCTGTCAGAACGGCAACGACACCAATGGCGGTGCCTAGCAGTGCCCCGCCAACCCACAGCGATGGGGACCGGCGGGTGGCAACAACGGCGACGAGGGTCGCCAGTAGCAAGATAAGTCCAATCATGGATGGCGGCTCCTTGGCCAATGAACTCGATACATGCACAACGTCGACGCACGGTCGGCGTTGCCGAAGAATCAGTCGCAGGCCGTCAGCGCGACTGCATGGCGGTGTGCGACTCCAATACCCCGCGCCGGTCGAAAACCAGGCTAAGCGCCTGCAGCTGCGACGAGCCATGGGTGCCGAGCGCGGCAAAAGGCACATGAGTGCGCCAGTCACTTCCGCTTTTGCTACTGCTGTAGACCCACATAGTTGTGCCATCCCCCCGGTCCTGCACGGTTTCGGGCTCACCCAAGGCAGCGCGCACCTCGCCTTGAGTGGTCTTGCCGTCACCGAACTGACTTGCCGCCTCGGCGTTATAGGGCCGGCCGGCGGTCGTGGCGCAGCCTGTTGCGGACGGCGCGAGTGCTAGCAGGGCGGCGAGGAAAACGTGCTTCCATGGACAAACCGCTGTTTGTTTGGATTGGCGTTGAGCGCCGGGCCAGCCGGTGGGCGGTATGATGTGACCGTAACGTATAGTCAGTTCAAATAGTCGAAATAGCGATAAACCGAGTGGGCGTATCGTGACTCGGTGTATAGCTTTAGAGCCCGCCACCTCGCGGGTCTCTAGCCATGCCACGTCTCACCCCCAAAGCGCCCAGGACGACTGCCAAGAAGTCGCACGCCCGGCCGGAATACGCGGTCATCGGTCAAACGCTGCGTGCTTTTCGAGTTGAGGCGGGGCTGACGCAGGTAGACCTGGCGGACCGGTTGGGGCGGTCGCAGAACTATGTGTCGCAGGCCGAAACGGGGCAAAAGCGGCTGGATGGGCTTCAGTTGCTTGACTGGAGTAGGGTCTGCGGTCACTCGCTGGGGGATTTCGGCAGCGCCGTGGATGCACTGGTGAGCGTGGTTCCTGGGCAGTAATGGGCCGAGTCCGGGCGACGTCACCCTGGACGAGACAGCGCAGATGCCGCTAACCTTGAGCCACAGGCGAAGCCCTGGACCTATCCGCGGCCGAGTTGCAGCTACTCAAGCCGGTGTTCCTGGGCAGGATGGAGTCAACGCGTGAAAAGTTCGCGTTGACAGGCGTTGACATCCTTACTGTCCGACCCGATAATTACTAGGCAGCCCAACAGCGCCCCATAGTTCAGCGTCGACTAGTTCGGCGGTCTAGGGGAAAGCCGAGAGGGCTGTTTTTTTATGCCCGTTTTTTGGCAGGCAGGCCAAGCGGGATGACATCATCGATGTAGACCACTCCCTCCGTGGTCGAGCGCACAGGCACCATGATGTCGTAAATCGTCCCGCGGCCGTCGTTAATGCCGTTGACAATCAAGTGTGGGCGCCCCCGTTTATCGGTCCCTACTACTGCCACGTCGGCGCAGCCCACGGCGAGCCATTCTGCATATTGTTCGCCACCGAAGCCGTCCTTGTGCACGCGGCTTTGGTATCCATGCTGGGGTTTGAGGTCGAGCACGAGTGGGCATGGCATGGCTTTGCCCCAAAGGGCAGAAAGCACTTGCGCAATGCACTGTTGTTGGCTTCCGGTCAGCACCACAGCACCGCGAATCGTCGCGCGGTGAGGCGAAGAAAGCGCCTTGGCCTCCGCGCAATACTGAAGTAGCGCGGTGTAGGCTGTGGAAGTGATGGCCAAGGGAGCGCCTCGTCGTAGACGGTGGTTGATGGAGCACGATTAGCGGACGTTAGGCTTAGCAGCAAGCCGCTCCGTTCAACTACTCTAAGCTGCCACAGGGAGGACAAGACCGTCGGGTGGCGTCAACGTCGGTGACAGCACTAACAATTCAGATGCACGACGCTTCACCTGTGCATAGTAGGTTAGGCCCTTCCGGTATGTAGGCATGCCTGCGTAGAGCGCTTCAATCTCTGGCACGTCGTCGTAGGTGAGCATCCACGGCACTGTCAGTCCGCGGACCAGTTTGGCCAAGCGTGCGTGGTCTCTCGGCTCGTAGAAGCTCAGATACAGATCTCTGCCTTGCCGGTAATAAGGCGGGTCAATATTAATCAGCCCTCGGTTCGGCAGCCTCTTCGCCCATCGCCTAAGGCAGGTCTCGGCGTCCAAGCGCGTCAGCGTCACCACCTCGCGATAGCGATGGATACGCTGAATTTTCTGGATGAGGCCTTCTTTGTTGAAGCGGCAATCCAGCTTGTAATCGCCGTCCTGCTGCTTTCCACCGATGACGCCACCTTTCAAAATTCCTGACCGATTGGTTCGGTTTAAGAACAACGTAGCAAAGGCCAAATCGAGACCTGAAGAATTCTCATCTTGGAGGACTTTGCGCTGGATATTCCACTGGCGCATGGTGACCTTCGTCCGCAACATCCGCTCGCATAGAGCATCAGGGGTGTTGAGCACGGCATCCCAGAACGCAAAGATGGCAGGGTCAATGTCGTTGAGCCACACCTCCGTCATGTCGCCGTTGAGCAAGAGCCGCCATGCGACACCAGCGCCTCCGGCGAATGGCTCCGCGTAGACGCCTCCGTAGAGATTATTTTTTTTCGCCAGCTCGGTGACGAAGGGTGTCAGCTGCGTTTTCCCGCCGGGATAGCGCAGAGGGGAATAGGTCGTAGGCATCGTGCACTCTTGCCTTGCGTCGCGTGGATGTCAACCGATGGAAGCGGTTACTTAATTTTTCGGTTGAGCCAGGTCGTTGAGCATGGCCTCGAGCGAAGGACGCCATGTGTCGAAATGACGCTTCAGGTCAATAGGGGTCGGGATAGTGCCACCGTGCACGGCGTGGCCCAGGCTGTGAAGGCCGTGACCGGTGTTTTGGTCTCCCGCCGCCTTCTCTACGTTGGTGACGACCTTGCCCGTCAGACCCTTTGTCCGAAGTAAATCGGCGCATGCCTGCGTCAGCTTACTGTCGGACATCCCAGCATTGTGACGCCCGTTCTTCTTAGCAAACAGGGTCATGATTTGTTCTACGAACGCACGCAGCAGGTAATTCCCAGAGAAGGAAAAGCGCTCCAGCTCCAACTCCGTGCCCTCCTTACGAAGATGGAGCAGCACTGGGTCTTTGAGGGCAACCTTGAAATCCGTGGGAATAAGAAACTTGCGCGTGTCGGGATGATTGGCGCTTCGCTTGCTAGCGGTAGGTTTTTTTGCTTCGGCACCCGCGCTGCGCATCAGTGTCGGCTCGGGGGCTGGAGTGGCCTTGGCGAGTGGGGTGGACGGCGCGTGGCCCGTGGCCTTCAGGTCGTTTGCATATTGAACGCGCTCCTTGGCGTCGCTTCGGGAATGGACCGCGTAGGTGCCGTCTGCCTGTGGGTTGAGGCTGTCCAGCACAAGGTGCAGCAGTGCTTGGTCTACTTCGTCGACCTCATGGGTATAAATCAGGTCCTTGGCGCTGCCCAAGCCCACTATAGCGCGCACGCCGGGCGAGCCGAGATAACGGGTCAGGGTCGTGACGCTCACTCGACGGCGGTCCTCGGCACTCAAGAGCCCGCGAGCGACTAGGCGGTCGAGGACTAGCACGGCCAAGGTGTTATCCCGGGCACTTGTTTTGACATTCTCGCCGGCCGCACGCTGCTTTTGGGTGGTATCCCAGTCCTTCGTGCCGGCTCCGCCTTGCAATCCGAGATGGCGCAACTCAATCCACTGTTTGGCATCGCTGGTGCCTTTGAACACATGCGCTTTGACCAGTCTTGGAACTTGGTCCAGCCCTGGGATGCGCTTAAGTTGCTCGCGGAAGGCGGCGGGTGCACGCTGGGGGTCGTTAGCGACAATGAGGGCACATGTCCTTCGATTGCCTTCTAGAGAAATGAAGTGTCCAGGATTCCCCGGCATGGGCATGACGCCGAGCACCTCCAGAGGGCTCAATGCACCCCGTTGGGCGATGTCCTTGGCCAGTTCGGTGACCATTTCCTCGTCGCATAGCTGCGCGATGGCTTCGGCTTCGCTTTCGACGGGTTCATGCCTGGGATTTTCTAAATGCAAGTGCAGACGACTTACGGGAATCGATCGGTCACCTAGCTGGTCAGTCGACGCGGCTTTCGGCCGAGGTTTTTTCTTCGCCAGTTTACGCGTAGCCATTGTCTCCCCCTGAAGACCCATAATCTGAAGTAAATGATGCCAGTCGAATTCGGGAGGGTCTGTAGGGGTTCGCCTACACGTTTGCGGAAGAGGGGAGGCAAAAAGCCTGTGGCTGACGCCGAGCTGTTCGGAGCCGTCGCCCCTGGTTATGAGGATTTCCTTACCGACATCCGAGGCTACCCATCCAGGATGTCGAGTGAGCGGGAGCCGTCATGCTGCGACCCACTCATTGTACCGGAACAGGCTTTTTCCGAAGCGGACCAGCCTCGTCGCCGTCCCTTCGGTCCTGACGTTTACCGCCTTTAACGTTAACTGACATCAGGACTTGGGCCCGAGCCACCATGCCCATGGTTTTCGCTATGTGCTACGTTCCGCTTTGGACACTTCCCCAAGGCACTCAACCGCGGGCGGTCGCCACCGAAAAAGGCTTGTTTTGCGGGGTAGGGTGGAGCGTCGTACGGTCTCCCACTCTCTCCGCCAAGCTGGTTTTTATGATTAAAAATCAATCAATTGGGTAATTTAGGAAAAATCTGCGTCAGGACACTCATCGGGACACAAAAGGTCCTCGATGCGCATCCCGCACTACCTCCAACTTGCCCCCAGTGGTGTCTGGCATTACCGCCAGCGCATTCCCGCATGTCTCATTCCCCTCGTTGGCCGGACCGTGGTCGCGAAGTCTCTTTCAACCCGCGAACTCCGGTGAGCGCGTGACCTCGCCCTCCGCTGGTGGCGTGCGTATGATGAGTTGCATCTCAACGTCAGGCGCTTGGGGATCCTGCTCGACTTGCTTGTCGAGACACGGCAGAAAGCGAAGCTGACGCAAAGTGGGTTCGCCGGCGCTGCGGGTGTGTCGCAGCCTTACGTGTCGCAAGTCGAAAGCGGTCTCATACGGCTCTACCCCCTGCAACTGGAAGACTGGCTGCAGGCGTGTGCCTCGTCTATGGAGCGGTTCGGCCGGACCCTCAGGAAACGATTGAAAGCAACAGGGTACTGGCGAGGCTCGACTGTCGCCGGATTCGTCCATTGAACGCCGGTTGAATCAGGCATCGTGGCCTCTCGATACCGGCCACATGAGCGGCAGCATTGGAACCAGCGTGCAACACGCCCACGAGAATGCTTGTCCTCGTCGCCGCGCTGGCGGGAGCACTGTCCGGTTGCACGGTGCCGATGGGCACGTTGCGCCACGTTTCTGTCGCTGGAATCGATGGCAAGGCTATGCCGGTACCGGACGTCCGCTCTTTGCACAACGTCCAGGGCGAGTGGATGCGGTTCGATTTTGACTCCGACATCGACTACGCCCGGCTCGTCCGGCGGCGGGAATTGAATGTTTACGTCCGGCTTCGCTGGTGCGGAAAAGGAAAGGCCGGGCGAGAGCTCACCACCGCCAGGCTGTTTGGCGACGATGGGCGTGTCACCGCTTCGAGCCGGCTTGCGCCGGTTCCTGCCCGCCAGCCGGGAAGCCCCATTGTCTTCCGCTACCACACGTACGTCCCTGTCCGTGTTCCGAAGGGTCCGGTAATGCCACCTGGGTCTCCTGAGCAAGGCGGCGACTATGACCTGCGCCACCCGGCTGATGATCTCTGCCTGTCGGTCGGGGGCGGGGACATGGTGGGAAATCATGGTGAGTCAACGCTGGCTGTTTATCCTCGGAATGTCCTCAAAAGTACTTTGACACCGTAGGTGCCGATTCGACTTATCGTCTAATCGGCGGTGAAACGGGACGGATGGCACCATGGCGTCGGCCGCCAGGGGTGGTCTGCTGCCGGACAATTCCGGTACCACAGGAGCAAGCGATGTCAGACGATCTCGACAAGCGTCGGCCGCAAGACGCAACGAAAATCAGCCTCACCGAACCGTGGGAAATCCGCTACTGGTGCAAGGCCCTCGGTGTCACGGAGGCGGCGCTTCGCGCTGCCGTCAAGGCCGTGGGCCACGGCACGGCAGCCGTCAAGCGCCATCTGGGCAAGTAGGCGAGCCCGGGCAACCGGTTGGCGCCCGGCCTGTTGGCCGAGCGCCATGCTTCGTCAGCCGGCCGCCTGTTTGGCCGGGCAGACGTAAACGGTGTCGTACTGGTAAAGCGTCTTGCCGTAACCGTCCACCGACGTGGTGTAGGGCGTCACCTGGTAACGCGCTTCGCGAATCCGGGAGCCGGGCACGTGCGGCGGGCCTACGAGATGCAGGGCTCGATTTCGGGATGGTCGCTCTGGCAGGTCAGCCGAACTTGCGGAACATTGGCCGGCAGCGAAGGCGGCCGTGCCTCGCCGGCACATCCGCCAAGAACCAGGGCCCCGAGATCTGCCAGGAAAGCGTTTGGCATACGAATCACTGGATGGTTATCCGATTGCGCTGGCAACGTCACTTTGGGATGTGGCCCACTGCGAATACGTCGCATCGGCATAGCGAAGGGACATGGCCGTGCCGATACTCCCGGGCTTGAGCGCCTGACAAGCGAAGGCGACGACGACGTGTCCGCCGTAAGGCTCCGCACCCACCGCGACATCCGTCGTGCCGACCCAGGAGACGCTGCAGTTGTTGGAGATTCCCCGACCGCTGTTGTACCCGACACGAGACACCGTCGACGTGCCGTGGCTGACGGCGGGCAGGCCGGAAATCGGCTTGGCATAGACGTCGGCGGCACAGCTCGTGTTGAAGATGGGGCTCGCTGCAGACACGGTGACAAGCCGCCCTGCGCTTGAGCTGCGAACGGAACGAGCAACATCAAGAGTGGGTGCAAAGGGCGGGTCGCTTTCATGTGCGGAGTCCTTCCGGTTGTGTGTCTCTGGAGAATGGGCTCGTCCAGTGTCGTGTCTGTAACCGTTGTTCATTTCAAAATGAGTCATTTCAATGACGGCGCCAATCGGCTTGTGTTGCTCGGCTGGGCGGCCGGATTCTTCGAGCTGGCTGGCGCCAGTGCCCGCTCCCGAACTTGGCAGCCCCGTCGTCTTCCGTCCGTGCTCCCAAGGGCCCGGCGATGCCATCAGGCTCGCCTTGCCAAGGCGGCGACTTTGACGTGCGCCATCCGGCCGACGACCTCTGCCTGTCAGTCGGAAGCGGAGACATGTTGGGTAACCATGGGGAGCCCCGATTCTTGTGTATCCCGCTGGTGTTGTCAGTGCGGCCCGCTGATGGCATCAACGCCGGTCTGGCCCGTTGGCGGTCCCTTCGGCAAAACGTCGATGTGCGCGTACTGGGCGGCCAGGACCGCGTCAACGCGGTTCGCGTCTCCGGTCAGGCTCGCAGCAAGCATCGCGCCAAGGCCTGCCACACCGTTCGAGTTGCAGACGAGCTCGACGATGAACAAAGGCGGCTGCTCGCGCCCGACGTTGGCCAATGCGTGAACGCCGCCGTGAACATAAGAATTGAGTTCATTCCAGGCAACCTGCTTGAACTGCGTGAGCAAGGCATGGATGCCAGGTGGTGCCGTGCGCTCGATGTCCTTGAAATAATCACTCGTATTCTGCCGGGGCGGCTCGATGACCGACCCGTCGGGACGTTTGTTTACCTGCGCACACAGCTGTATCCAGTGGTCCGTCGCCGCGTGCCAGACCCAGAAAGCTTTCAGTGTCGCTTCAAACTGAAGGCGGATGAGTGCGATGGCCGAATGGTTGAGTCCCACGCCGGCAAGGCTGCGAATCGCGACCCAGTGCTCGTGGGCAAGGCCGAGAAAAACCATGCTGAGCTTTGCACGGTCCGTGTCCTGGAACGGCACGCGGTTGATCGGAGCGAGAAGTGCGGCCTCGAACGCTTCAGTGCGTTCGAGGAGAGAGGCAATTTCGGCTGCCGGAGTGAGCTTGCTCATACATGGACTGGTGTGACCAGAGGCCAGCTTAAGGCCTTGGGGGTCCAAGCGACCAGCGGCTACGACCGCAAGGGCTTGAACGCTCCGGACTTGCCGTTTGCCGGACCCGCAGACCTGTCTCAGCTGTACTGCTCACAATTGGCAGATGTGCCACTCGGGTCTTGGAGTGGCGCTTGGTCAAAGAGCCGTCGGTCGAGCCAGGATGGTGGCGAGGCTCGAGTCATTCCGGTTATGGAAAATAATGTCCTTTATTCTCCAGCCGTACGGTGTCTCCACAGTCAGGTATTCGATGCGAATTTTTTCGCTGTTGCTCGGGTAAGTGAACGACACCATTACGTGGTTCGTTCCGGTTGCCTCGACGGTCAAGTCGGTAGCAGCTGGGTCTTGCGAGGAAAAGAGGATGTTGAAGTCGAGGTTACATACGTCCCCCTTGTGTTTATCCACGCAACGTGAATCAAGTTCGAGAAGATCCACAAGGTGTTTCTCGAAATATTGCTCAAGTACCCGCCGTGGTGCCTGAGCGATGGGTGGGCCAAAGCTAGTGTCGGTCGGACCTGAGGACGATGCCATCGCCTCCCACGCGTGGTCCCGATACAGGTGGGCGACCGCCTGGACGGCGCCTGGCCCAGATTTTCTTTCGACGGCGAACACGTCATCAGAAGACATGGAGCCGGCTCCGAAAAGAAGCATCAACATCCAAAATCGGGTCGGTTTCGTCATTCTCACTTTCTCTCGATGTTGTCGCTCTGCCGGCGGACGGTAGACCTGGTGGGATTCAGTCTTGTAGCCGTGATTTGCATAAAAACTGTGCTGGTTAAAGTCAGAAACCCAGTCGCCCCTGTCCCAGGTTTCGATGTGACCGGCCGCACTGCCGCCGCCTGGCGGCTGGAAGACAGCAGTATCGCCAACTTGGGGCGTGTAGCCATCATCAGCAACCGGGGTGAATCCACTGTTGACGAGTGTAGGCCCAAAGTCTTTCGCATCGACAGGATGTCCGTTCGTGTCTGCTTCCAGGCCTTGCCGCACGTAACGGGCGCATGGCCCTGAGACCTGCCTCTTGCGTGTTGATCCATGACGTGTGCGTAGGCGCTGGGGTCGAACAGCGCCAACCAGTCGATCCACCAAAGTAGAGCGTCTCCCACGTAGGCGTAGGTCGCAGCACCGCCTCCAAGTCCAATCGGATCGCTCTGGATATACCGCTCCATCGCCGCTTCATGAGTTGCGGCGGCTCAGTCGCCGGCGGGGAGGCCGCTGCGCCTTTGACCCGGCGCGCCATGCAACGGCGATGAACGGAAACGGAGGGTTCGTATCGCGTCTGGCGATGGCCGATTCATCACCTGGCCATTCGCGATTCGACGGCCTGTTGACCGATTGACACACCATGTCGGGAGGGGATGTGACGGCAGTGAGCCTGGGACAGTGCGGCGCAAAGCGTCCGGGAACTGCGCCGTGTCCTGAAGGTGCAAAACGAAGCGCTCCTGGGCAACGTGTTCGCCTCCAGACCTCGAACTGTCTGCCCGGTGCATACTCCACGGGATCACGGATGGCGTGTCGCCGTTTTGCGCGCGATGACGTCGTTATCCGAGCCTGCCAGCCCATCCGGGAATGAACGGCCGGCCCGGCGCCTCCTTGGTCCCGATTTTGGCTCGCAGATCGGCATAGGAAAGTCCCGGCTCGAACCCTTCCACAACACGCCCGCGCCGTTCGTCAAAGCCTTCGTGCGCTTCCTTGACGGAGGCAATCTTGAACTGATCTTCGACGGTTCCGGCTTGCTTAAGTTTGAGTTCGGTGGCCTTGGGCAAGGCCAAGTCGAGATAGGTTTCCAACGACGCGCCAAAGTTGGAGACAAAGTCGTTGAAGGGAGCGATGCCGAACAGCATGGCCAACATCTTCGTGGCCGCGGAGGAAGACCGGGCCCCCATGCGGGCGAAGCCCTCGATGCGGTTTCGTTCGACGATGATGAAGCGGTGGAGTTCTTCATCGGGGAACATCTCGTGTTCCTTTCCGTTGACCTCGCAGATCAGCCGGGGGAGGACGTGCCTGCCTTCATGGACATTGTCCAAGTAACGCCTGACGCTCCGTTCGTCCTCCTCTTGAACGCTTCCCAGCAGCGCGAACTCCAGCGCCTCGCACAGACTGCTCTTGCCGCTGCCGCTTGGACCGCTGGCCACTGTGGTGAGTGGTTTGGGCGATATCGCCCATGTTCTGCTCCACGACGGCACACACGGTGCGCACATCGGCGGCTGGCTTCTGCGCATCCAGCCATTGCCGAAATCGAACATATTCATCGGTCAGCGCCATCCTGGCTCCCCATCCTGATGGAAGCAGATTAGTTGAATCACCTGTGACCTTCCACGGCGGTCCCATCGTTTCGGGGCCTGTCTTGAGCCATCGAGTCCGTGGTGAGGTTCTGATGCGGACGCGTTACTCGTGGCACTTTGCCCTGGTGTCGGACGATCGCGGGTTAGAAAACGGACTGCCCTGAATAACGAAGGGTGTCCACGACCAGCCGGAATGCCGGTGTCATCTGGCGTCGGCTCGGGTAATACAAGTGATAACCCGAGAAGGGCGGGAGCCACTCGGACAACACCGAGACCAATCGGCCCTGGTCCACGAGAGGTTGAACCATCGTGGCGGTGAGGTAGGCCAAGCCGAAGCCGTCCAGCGCCGCCTCAAGCATCGGATGGATGCTGTTGAAGGTCACTTGCCCGGCTACACGCACCTGGATGTCTCGGCCGCCGTCCTCAAACTCCCAGGCATACAGCCCGCCGTGGGTGGGCAGACGCAGGTTGATACACCGATGCCGGGTCAGATCGCTCGGAGCGGCGGGCGTCCCGTGGGCTTCCAGGTAGCCGGGTGAAGCCACAACGGCCATGCGCATGGATGGCCCTATCGGGACCGCAATCATGTCCTTGGCCACCAGTTCTCCCAGGCGCACCCCCGCGTCATAGCGTTCGGCCACGATGTCCGAGAGGCCGTAATCGGTGATCAACTCCAGTTGTATGTCGGGGTAATCGCGGAGGACCGGGCGCAACCTCGGCCAAAGCAAGGTTTCTTGGGCGTGCTCATCGGCCGTGATCCGCACCGTTCCAGAGGGCCGATCGCGCAGGTCGCTTAGGGCGGCGATCTGCGCCTGGATTTCATCGAGCATCGGCGCCAGGGAAGCGAGGAGCCGCTGCCCGGCCTCCGTGGGGGCCACCGAGCGGGTGGTTCGGGCCAGTAAGCGGACGCCGAGCCGTTCCTCTAGCCCGCGCACCGTATGGCTAAGTGCCGAAGGAGTCACGCCCAGTTTGGCCGCCGCGCGGGTGAAACTCTGTTCGGCGCCTACGGCGACAAAGGCGGCCAGATCGTTGAGGTTGGGGAGGGGCATGGTTGAGCGTCAAGCGACGGAGATTATTGAGGCTATCTCAATATTCCATGAAGTAAAGGCCGTCTTATTCAAGGATTGGCGGCGGCCTATAGTCGACATCCCACGTTCAGAGCGGCCCCAGCCATGCAGCAGATCATTCGCAACGGATCCAAACCCGCCGTCCAAGGCTCTGCCGACTTCTTCACCGGTCAAGTCCGGATTGATGCCATCGCCCAGATCCCTGAACCGAGCCGAGCGAGCGTCGGCGTGGTGACCTTTGCCCCAGGCGCCCGGAGCAACTGGCACACCCACCCTCTGGGCCAAGCCTTGGTCGTCGTCGCCGGGCTCGGCTGGACGCAGTGCGAGGGCGGCCCAAAGAAGGAAATTCGCGCGGGGGACATCGTGGTCTGCGGGTGTAACAAGCGCCACTGGCATGGCGCGGCCGAGACGACGGCCATGACTCACTTGGCGATTACCGAAGCGCTGGACGGGTCCAACGTGACCTGGCTGGAACCGGTCAGCGATGAGGATTACACCGCGCCGGTCGAAAGCGACTAGGCCCTCGGCTGCCCATACCCCTACTTAGCGAAGGCTCACACATGACTGCGAAAACTCCTACGACGGCCGCCCGCAAAGGCTTCGGTGACATTGCGCCCAAACTCGCCCAGTTGAGCGATGAGGTTCTTTTTGATGATGTCTGGGAGCGCCCCGAACTCTCTAAGCGCGATCGCAGCCTGATCACCTGCGCGGCATTGATCGCCACCGGCAAGTCCGAACAACTCGGCTTCCATTTTCCTCGTGCGATCGAGAACGGGGTGACGTCCGAGGAACTGGTCGAAGTGATCACGCACATGGCGTTTTACAGTGGCTGGCCCAATGCCATGTCGGCCATCGCCAAGGCAAGGGAAACCTTCTTGAAAGGCCGTTGATATGGGCGTAAGCCGGTCAGATCTGCGGACGATTGCTGAAGGCAGATCATTGACGCATTCACAATTGGCGGCCTTATCAATCCGTGGGCATGGGGCAACACTGGAACGCGCGCCATTCGAGCAGCAACGGGAATGGCAACGGCGTCCTTCAACTTGTTCCAGTGGTGATTCCCATGCGCAAGGTTCTTTAGATGGCGGGCCTACTCGCCGGTACCTCCACGACCATCGCGGCCAAGTCCCCAACAGGGGCAGACAACTTTTTTAAGAGCGACAAGGTCACGATGGAGCGGGTGACCGCGTTCTTCCGCACCAACCTCATGTAACGCAGGCACGCGCCCACTCATTTTTCTTTGGAGACCTCCATGCTTGCCACCTTGATGTATGCCCCCGGCGATGTGCGTGTAGAGGACATAGCCGAGCCTCAAATCCTCAAGCCGACGGACGCCATCATTCGCCTAGCCGCGACCTGTATTTGCGGATCTGACCTGTGGCCCTATCGCGGGCATGAGCCCTTCGACGGCGCCAAAGCCATGGGGCACGAATACTGCGGTGAGGTGGTTGCGGTGGGTGACGCCGTCACTACCGTGAAGCCGGGCCAGTTCGTCGTGGGCTCGTTCTGTATCTCGGACAACACCTGCCCCCACTGCCAATACGGATTTCAATCGTCGTGCGAGCAGCGTGAGTTTATGAGCGGGGCGCAAGCCACGCTTGCGCGGGTTCCCTTGGCCGACGGCACGCTGGTTGCCCTAGACGAGAAGCCGGCCGACGATCTGATCCCGAGTCTGTTGGCGGTGTCCGACGTGCTAGGCACTGGCTGGTATGCGGCCGATGCGGCGCGCGTCCAGTCTGGCTCGACCGTGGTGGTCGTGGGGGATGGCGCCGTGGGACTCATGGGCGTTTTGGCGGCCAAGCAGATGGGTGCTGCGCGGATCGTTGCTATGAGTCGTCACAAAACCCGCCAGGACTTAGCGTTGGAGTTCGGCGCCACCGACATCATCGCCGAGCGCGGCGATGCGGGCGTGGCCGCTCTCAAGGTCCTGACCCGCAATGTGGGCGCCGATGCGGTTCTGGAGTGTGTGGGTACCCAAGAATCCATGGCCCAGGCGATCGCCTGTGCCCGGCCGGGTTCGATGATCGGGTATGTCGGTGTGCCCCATGGGGTCCAGTTCGACGGGGCCCAGATGTTCTTCGACCAAAAGGGCCTGCTGGGTGGTCCCGCGCCGGTGCGCCGTTTTCTGCCCGACCTGTTGGACCTGGTGCTGGTCCGCAAGATCAATCCTGGGCGCGTGTTTGACCTGGAGTTGCCCTTGGCAGACGCGGCCGACGGTTACCGCGCGATGGACCAGCGTGAGGCCATCAAGGTCCTCCTGCGGACCTGATCAGCGGCCCGCGCATCGCTCCCAAGGGCGGCGCGCGGGCACGGAAGCGCCGGTGCGCAGGCGAGGCGGTTGACACTTTTGCCAGATGCGTCACGCTCCAGCCATGCCATCCATGGAACTCATTCAGCAGTCGGGCACCCATCCATTCGGCGAGGTCTGTTCATGAGCGCGCCGAAATCCGCCGACCTCCAGGCCTTCCTGGCCGTTGCGCGCGACCGGAGTTTTAAGAAAGCCTCCGTGCGGCTAGGGGTCACCTCGTCGGCGCTAAGTCATACGATCCGCCGCCTGGAGGAGGGCCTGGGCGTTCGGCTTCTGGCACGCACCACGCGCAATGTCTCGGCCACCGAGGCGGGTGAGCGACTCGCCGCAGCGATTGCCCCGCTGTTCGACCAGATCACCGCCGAGGTCGAGGCTTTGGGCGACCTGCTCGACAAGCCCCGGGGCACCCTGCGGATCACTGGCACGGATGACTCGATCGAGCTGTGTATCCGACCCATGCTGGCCAACTTCCTGGCGGCGTATCCGGAAGTTACGGTTGAACTGTTTGTGGACTACGGGTTCACCGACCTCATCGAAGAGCGGTTTGACGCGGGCGTCCGCCTGGGTGAGGCCATCAGCAAAGACATGATCGCGGTGCGCATCGGTCCCGACTGGCGGATGGCCTTGGTCGCCTCACCCGGCTACTTCGCGCGCCACCCACCGCCGGCGACGCCTCACGACATTCCCCAGCACACGTGCGTCAACATCCGTCACCGAGCCTCGGGACCCATATACGCCTGGGAGTTCGAACGGGACGGGCGCGCGTTTACTGTGAAAGCGGAGGGCCCGCTGGTCTTCAACAGCAGTGTTCACGTGCTAAATGGTGCGCTCGATGGGATCGGGTTGGCCTATGTGCCCGAGCCGATGGCCGCCCCGCACATTGCTGCCGGTCGCTTGATGGAAGTGCTCGCCGACTGGTCCCCGATGTTCGAGGGGTTCCATCTCTACTACCCGAACCGGCGTAACCCATCTCCGGCCTTTGCTCGGTTCGTGGAAGCCATCCGCTTCCGAGGGTAGGCCGGCGATCACGGCCAAGCGCTCCGCCCGGGTATTCGGGATTGATGAGCCTATTTCAGTCAAGCAAGTGATAGGAGGCGGGTTATCGGGCCCAATCGGCGTCCCTATGATGAATCGGTCAGCCGAATCATCGTTGGAGCAGTCATGCGGTCCCCGTCTTCCCCCCGCCAACTCACGCCGTTTCAAGACGAGCCCCGCTGGGGCGCCGTCTTCGCGATGGCCCTGTGCGTGGCGGTGCTCATCGCGTCGGAGTTCATGCCGGTGAGCCTGCTTAGCCCCATCGCGCACGATCTGGGTCTTACCGAGGGCCAAGCCGGCCAGGCCATTGCCATCTCGGGCATCTTCGCGGTGCTCACTAGCCTGTTCATGACGGTGCTCATTGGGCGGCTGGACCGGCGCGTGGTCTTGCTTGGGCTTACGGCGGTCATGATCGTATCCGGCACCACCGTGGCCTTGGCACCGAACTACCTGATTCTGATGATTGGCCGCGCCCTGGTCGGCATCGCGATCGGCGGGTTCTGGTCCATGTCGGCCGCGACGGTGATGCGCCTGGTGCCCGCCGAGTCGGTGCCACGGGGCCTCGCCATCATCTACGGCGGCAATGCGGTCGCCTCGGCCGTCGCCGCGCCTTTGGGCAGTTTCGTGGGCGGCCTGATCGGTTGGCGGGGAGCATTCTTCAGCGTGGTGCCGTTGGCCTTTGTCACCCTCATCTGGCAGGCGGTCACGCTGCCGCGGTTGCCGGTGAAGGAGAAGGCTACGGCCGGGGGCATGTGGGCGTTGTTCCGCAACCGCCACTTCAGTATCGGCATGGTGGCTGTCATGTTGGCCTTCATGGGTCAGTTCACGCTGTTCACGTATCTGCGCCCCTTCCTGGAGCAGGTCACCGGCGTCGGTGTTTCGATGCTGTCGGGGTTGCTCTTGGTGGTGGGCGTTGCTGGCTTCGTCGGCACCTCGATGGTGGGCCGATTCCTCGATGGCCGGTTGAATGCCACCTTGGCGGCGGTCCCTTTGGGCATGGCCGTGACGGCCTTGGCCATGGCCTGGGCGGGCCACTTCCTTGGAGGTATGGCTGTCTTGCTGGCCGCTTGGGGCGTGCTCGCGGCAGCCGGTCCTGTCGCGTGGTCCACATGGCTCACCAGGACCGTGCCTGACGATGCCGAAGCCGGGGGCGGCTTGATGGTCGCCATCATCCAGTTGGGCATCACGGTGGGGGCGACGGCGGGGGGAATGGTGTTCGATTCGAGGGGGGCCATTGCCACGTTCGTGGGGGCGTTCGTTATCCTGCTCCTGGCGAGCGCTGCAGCATATGCCGCCAGCCATGTTCACCGGCGCACGGCTCCGGGGCCGATAACGAGCGCAGCATCGGCGGTGGAGGCTTGCCGCGACTGCTGATCGCGAGCCACTATTGGGCTCCGCCGTCCGAGATTCCCGAATGAAGGAACGGCAACGAGCGGCCAGGCCGGGCGATCCAGGACCTTGCGGCGCAGGCTCGATCAGGAGCATCGTCAGGTGCCGCGATGGGCGGCGTGTTTCGGGAACAGGTCATGGCCAAGAACGAAACCACGGGTAAGAAAGCGGGCACCGCCGCGAGCAAGACGTTGAAGAGTTCTTCAGCATCGAAGGATGCGAAGACCGCAGCAGCGTCGGCGATGACCCAGCGGCCCGATAAAAAGAAGAAGTAAACCCAAGGGCCCGGGAAACCGGGCCCTTTCAGTTGGGCCGGGTGTATCGGCCGCACCCGAGGCATCTGTGGCAGATGCTCCACCGACGCTGTTTCGCCTCCCCCATGAGGCAACCGCAATGCGGGCAGGTAGGGCCCTCGCCGTTCATCCACTGGCGGATGCGCCACCCTTGCCAAGCGACCAGGCCGGCCGTGATCACCGTCCCCAGCCCCATGACCACCAAGGGAGCGTCGGCTAACGGGGAGGTGGGGGCACCCATCCGCAGAGGCAGGTCCGCGACCGCGGTCGCGACCCACGTGGCCACTCCACCCAAAAAGCCCGGCTACCACTTGGACAGGTTGACCTTTGATCATGCGGAGCCCGCCGTCTTCGTACTCGAAGTTGGCGATGGGCAAATCCTTCGCGCCCTGGCTGCCTGACGGCGCGTCCGTGTCCCAGTCCGGCCTTCCGGCGACAGACGTGGGGAGGCAGAGGCTGGCCTGGAGAGAGGTTCGCGTCATCGCTGCTTGAGGTCTGCGGTTTACTCAGTGACTTCATTGGCGGGGTCCTGGATTCACCGAATCTAGCCCCGGGGATGACTGGTCCTAACGAGCCAGCCGTGCCTCAAGCACGGATGCCCGCCTCGCTGTCTGATTCAATACGCACTGGTTCGCATCGAGCAAGCTGCCTGTCCCACCGCCATCGGCTGCGCAATCGCGATCGCGTGCCACAATCCATCCTCGTTCCTCGTCACGCAACGAAGTGCGAAGCTCAGGCGCGAGTGAATCGCGTAGCCGTCGGTAGGCGACATTCAAGCGTTTGTCCTGCGCATCGTGTTCGGTGCCGATGCAATCGTTCAGCGCTGCGGTCACACCGTTCGACGCTTCGACGCATGCATAGAATGACGTGCTCAAATCGCCAGTTGGCACGTCAACAATCTTAAGGTCGGGCGCAAGTCCGGATGGAGTAACATCTTTGCTGTTGATTCGAAAGACCCGGTCCTGAGTCGACAGTAGGAACGTGTTGTCCTCCAGGTCTACTACCTGGAGAGGTTTACTCGTCCAGCAGGCTCGCGTGCGGTCGAAGTCGGCGAGGATTTTGGCTCGTTCGATGAAGTCCTTCTCGGTATCTTGATACCTCGTCCCGCGGGTCTCGACGACGTATGGCTGGGGCTCGCACGATGCTTGCCCCGAGAAATACTTCTTCTCCTTGCCGGGTGATGCGTCTAGTAAAGCGCGTTCACCGTTGCTGACATAGCCGACCCCCAATGCGGCACCGAAAACGACGTCGTGACCCGCGTCTCCGCTCTGCCATGCAGCATAAGTGGACGGTTGATCAAGATTGACGGTATAGGCAAAGGTCTTGACTTCACTATATCGATACCCATGCGAGTCGAAGAATGTGACGCGTTTTCCATCGGTGGTGACACTCACGGTATCTACCTGTTCACCGCTGAAGAACTCGACGGCGCGCGCCACGCCACCCAGGGGAGCGGAGATCAGCCAGATGCGAGCAGGCCTTGAAGTCTTGTCGAGATAGAACTGGGCAGTAGGAAAATCGCGTTGGGCGGGGCCGTTGGTTGGCCATGGTTGCTCAGCCACAGGCAGCCTGCTTGCAGCCGGAGCCGAGGAGGCCAGAGTGGGTGTGCAGGCGAACATACAAGCCAGGGTGATGGCTCGTAGACTACCTTTTCGTATCAGTGAAATGCCGTCCATGCTTAAATTCGCTTCCGTTCCCAGGGTGTCGAAAATCATACGACACTCATCCGATATATGGCCGACCCGCTAATACGACAGGGATACGCATAGACGGAGGCAATTGAAGCCCTCATCGCCTGGGTCGTAGCGGCGTCCTCGTCTTTCGGATCAGGTGTGGCGGCCCCGAACGGGCGCGAAGACGCGTCGCGTACTAGCGAAATACAGCCGTCCTGTTCTTGCACGAGGATGGTGCAGTCCTTGGGGTTGCAGTCACCCGCCTGACTTTTCCACATGGCATCAACAGTGGCGCTTCCGTGCAGGAACGAAAACTTGTTGTCTTTGCTGTGGCGGCTTCGCTGGCGCGAATATCCGTCCGCTACCCCGGCATGTCGCCGTGGCACTCGAGTGCTCTTGAGGAGGCTCAGACTGCCCGTCGTGCGGGCTGGCGCCGCGGCCGAACCACGCATAGCGGTGGGCTCGGATATTTTGTCTGCGATTTGGCATGTCGTGCCGAGTTGGCGGCGGCCCGAGCATGCGGCACCATCGGACCCTTGGATTTTCCACTCAAGGACCATGCCATGCCTTCACGCGCGCACGGGACCACTTGGCTCCTTCTGTTCGCCGTTGCGTTGTCCAGCTCGGCTTGTGCCGCCCAGTCGCCGGCCGTGACCATCCGTACCCAGTCCTATCCCCGACCGCCGTATTCGGAAGCCACCTATTACGTCTACGAGCGGGATGGGAAAGTCATCTGTACGAAGTTGAAGGTTTGCGACAAATACGAGCACTGTGACGTGGACTACCACGCCGGTGCCTTCCTCGATCTGCTGGACCAGCGGACGGGCGATCCGTATGGCATGACTGCTGCAGTGCCCATTCCGAAGGCCAAGCGGGCCAAGCATGAGTGTTTGGCGAAGTTTGTACCCGACGCCCTGTAACACTCTCCATCAAATGACGGCCCCATGACGACTCAACGCGAAGCCGATCTGCTTGCCGCTGCCTACGCGCCGGCATGACCTCCCCTAAGGAACTGGCCAACTTGATGGCCCAGGTGACCCAGGAGTCGGGTGGCGTGACCCATCTGGGGGAGGGCTTTCGTTACCCTCGGGGCGTCGATACCGTTCCGGTCCGCTCCGCGCGCGCGAGTCCCGAAGGCCCGGCCGCACAGCGAGCGGCCATGAATGGCGATTCGAAGCCACTGGCGGAACTCATGTATGGCGGCAATGAAAGCAATGGGCTGGGCGAGGGTTACCTCTACCGGGGCCGGGGCTAAGCGCTCTGTCGGACTCGGCTAATACCTCGATCGCTCGGAGCAGTGCGCAGTGGCCGCATACTATGGAAAGGGCCAGCAGCAAGCACCATTACTGACGCGCTAACTCCACGATAGCCAATGAATACACTAATAACCCCAGACGGCCGATATCTGATCGTGAGAGGACGGCTCTGGCGCACGTCCAATCCAGGCCTGGATGAGCAGCAACGGGGGTGCTTGGTCAACGAACTGATGGACGCCCGGCGTGCCGTCAAAGTGGCAAAGGCCAATCAGGACGCGAAGGGTCTCGCCGCCGCACGCCGCGCCGTGAACGACGCTAAGGTTGGATTGGGGGAGCGGGGCCCGGTGTGGTGGACCGATGGCGCCGAAGACCTCAACCGGCACATGGTGAAGAACACGGCCTACGCGGAGTGGTTCGCCGGAACGCAGTTGCCAAAAAGCTAGATAGTGATGAACAGGGAAGTTTCGTCGCCCTGAATTATTCTGGCTGCTTTGAATAAACACGTTGTCCGGAATGCCGGAAGCCATCGCGCGGAATCGAAGGGCCCTCACTGTGATGCACGTATCTCACTGATGTCCGTCCGCAGCGAGAACTGTTTGGTCCTGCGTGGTTTGACCAGGATCCTGAAGCAACGAAGCCGTAAACGAGCCGTGTCGGTACGCGCAGTTCACAGGTATTGACGAACGGCGTTACGCGCAAACCGACTCCTGAGTGCCTACGAAGAGTTGCGCGGTCCAGTTTAGACAGGCAGGCATGTCACCGTCCTTTCCGGCGATTTACATGTGACACATTGACCAAGATGCCTGTCACAGCCGTCGAGAGCCCGACAACGAACACCGAGACACCCAGATCCATGAAGCCGAAAATTGCGATGACAAATCCGATGAATCCTATGGTCACCCCGCTCATCGTAATTCGAAACCCGATGTATTCACGGTCGTTCAGGATACTTGACCACTTGATGCCGTTCACCTTTTCGACCTCATTTGCAAGTTGACTGGGGCCTTGCTAGTTGTCTCTGGCGCAATAGTAGTGAGTAGCGCATACAAATGCTCATGCCGGCCAACTTTCGCACTGAAGCCGCAGCGCGACAGATAGTGACGTTGCGCGTCTCGGCTAAAGCCAGGACGCGACTCCTCCGTGCCTCGAACAAGTGCCTCTCCGGTTAACGCTGAAACTAAATGTTCCGTCGCGACATTGGGCTGATGCGCCCGCCGGCGCATGGTTATCTGTCGTGTGCGCCGGACGATGGACTTGGACGCCGCTTCGGCTTGTGTAATACCCGTCTTCGACCAGCGTTGCAGGTACTGGAGTGCCGGTCTTGGGCTCCCGCGGTTGAGTCGCAGCCTCGCTATTCGCTAAATGGGGAGCGAGCAGCAGCAAGGCGAGGAGCGAGAAGGAAATCTGGCGGATCATGCGCAGTGCCTGTCATGCGGAGAAGCCCGCAATCCGCTCCGAAGCAACCGACGTGCCACTGAAGAAATTGCGGGTCGCCACTGCTTTTACTCGCCGAATTTGCGTATCGATTCAACCAGCCCATGCGTCCAGAACTACTTCGAACGGCCGATATAGCCTAGATGACAGGCCTCTCGGCGACGTAGTGCGGGAGGCGCAAAACAACTCAGATGAAAGCGATTGGTTCAGTGATATGGATGAAAGCGCCAGGGACACGGTAAACGGTCCGAATGGTTCCGATCCGCCGAAAAGGTTACGCGTTTCGGTAGGAGCGTTCGGCCTCGCGATACTTGCGGGCGGTTTCCTCTTTACGGGCCGCGCGTATCGCCTGAGCTATTACGCACATTTGCATCTGAATGGGTCTGTTTTCCCCGATGACGCGCAGGCGCGGTCGTTCGACGCCGTTATCGCCTGGGGTGACGTGGTCACTTCCCTCATATCGCTGATATCCCGAACGGTCGCCCGGCACCATTTGGGAATGGTCCTCGGGCCAACGCTGGGTCTTCTTCTATTCGTCGTGACCCTGGCAGTCATTCGCGACGCGCCACGATGGACGATCTGGCGCAAAGTGTCACCCGCCGGCAAGAGAAGGCGGATGACGGGGCTAATTGCGCTTTTGCGTGGCCCCGGGCGCATGGTGCTCGCATTCCTCAGATGGATCGCTCCACCTAAGGAAAAGTTTCGGCTGGTCGAGCGCTTTTACCAAGCGATGTTAGGTCTCTACGGCGCCTATGTTTTTCTCGTTCTCGTAGGTCTTGTATTCGTCGCGCTGGTATTGCCTTTTCAGCACGCGGGCGAAGATGCCGCTTCACGTGATGCCAAGGATGGATTCTCGGGACAGCCGGACGTAGCGTTGGTCCTGGATGGTAAAGCTGCATCGTCATTCAAGCTCGTCGAGTGCGGTGCAGACTTCTGTGCGTTATTCGGAGGTGGCCATGCGATCACGGTTCCAAAAGACCAAATTAAGTTAGCCGTGAGCGCTCCTCCTGGCGACGCCCCCAAAGCCGTAGCTGCAGCGAAGGACCACACGGTATCCCGGGCATCAAGCGACTAAGCTTCGGGCCTGCAGAGTCTCGTGGCACCTTTGGCTTGACGCGACGGCTCGTTGGGGACGACCCCTCAACGAACCGCGGCCACGCATTCCGACACGTCGATGCACGTGTGGTGCGTGACGCTCAGGCGTCGACTGGGTGATCCAGCACCATGGGTCACCACCGATGCGCAAAGCCCAGGTAAAACTGCTGGTCTGGCGTCTGATCGTTCAGTCCGAAATTCGCGCCCACATCCATCTGGAAGCGAGGCGCGATCGCGAAGCTCAAAGCCACATCAGCCGATTGCTGCTTGATCGTCCCGGCGGGGTCCCAGTTACGCTGCTCCCAATACTCCACGGCCAGTGTCAGCCGGTCCGAGAGGGCGTGCGCCACGTTCACCAGATTGCTCAGCGCCGTGTGGTGCCCATCCCCGTCGGCGTCCGCAAGGTAGTCGACCTCCGGACCCAGCGTGAGCGAAAAGCCGGCCGGTAGCGTGACGCCGACGGGTACCGCTAACCCGCCCTCCCACCGATCGTTCCCCAGTCCGGAGCGCGCGGTAGGTGCTTTCACGAAAGGGATGATCGCCACCGAGGCCTGGTCGGAACTGTAGAGCCGGGTTTTCAGGCGAACGACCAGGTCCCCCTGACCGTGTCGACGCTGGTGGTTGCCATCTGCACGAGTGTGGACCCGCACGTCGGGCGCCCATGTGGCTTCCAGGTCGGTGGCGCCCCCAAGGCCGTATTTCAGCGTCGGATTGAGTGGATACGACGTATCCGTTTTGTTCGCCCCTTGAGCGTCATGAACGGTGTTCCCAATGTCCGTTTCCAGCTGCCAATGGCCTTGGGGAACGGGGCAGGTGGCATTGGCTTTGGTCGGGCGGTCGGTACACAGAGGGCTGTCGTCGGTGGTCTGTGCGTGCGCAAGGCCAGACAGGGAGAGCGCGACGAAGGCGGCAATGAACGCAGGTGTCTTCACAGTGGTTCCAGATGCGGCTCCTGCCAGCTGTGGCCATGGAGCGGAACCGAAGACAATAGGGACGGCGCCGTAAAGACGGTGGCCGCTGTGGCCCTGTACCCGTAAAGTTTGCGCAAGAAATTGCGGTGCTCGTCAGCGTGTCGTTTCCTTTTGGCGCCCAGCCGAACCGTCAGCTCTCTTTTTCGACCGCACCCGCCGCCTGCACCAGCGCCCGCTGTTGCGCATCGCCTTTGCGTTCGCTGTAACGGTCGACCAGATAGTCGCTGCGACCTCGAACCATGAGAGTGAACTTCATCAGTTCCTCCATGACATCGACGACGCGGTCATAAAAGGCTGACGGTTTCATGCGTCCGTCTGCCTCGAACTCCTGCCATGCCTTCGCTACCGATGACTGGTTGGGGATGGTGACCATGCGCATCCAGCGGCCGAGCACGCGAAGCGCGTTGACGACATTGAAGCTTTGCGAACCGCCCGACACCTGCATGACAGCCAGCGTCCGGCCCTGTGTCGGGCGAACGCTGCCGTCTTCGAGTGGCAGCCAGTCGATCTGGTTCTTGAATACGCCCGTGACCGATCCGTGCCGTTCGGGGCTCACCCAGACCTGGCCTTCCGACCAGGTGGACCATTCGCGCAGACGCTGCACCTCGGGATGGCTCGCCGGCACGGCGTCAAGCATGGGCAGCTCGTGCGGGTCGAATACCCTCGTCTCCGCACCCAGATGCCTGAGAATGCGCTCGGCTTCCAGGGCGAGCTTGCGACTGAACGACTGGGGCCGCAGCGACCCGTAGAGGATAAGGATCCGCGGTGCGTGGCCGAGGTCATCCGGATGGCGCAGCTGCGCCCCGTCGGGCGCAGACAGGTGATCCAGATCCAGATGGGGCAGATCGGTGTGCACGGGCCGTGTGTCCTCGAAATGGTTCCGACTATTCTACTTCCATCTCTTCCAGTTCCATCGAAACGAAGGAATTCAAACCGGAGGCCCTGTCTCGGGCAAGCGGCCGACCGATCCGTCCTTTTTGATCGAAGCGTTGCGCAGCGCCTCAGACACCATCCGCGCAACGCGCCTTATGAGCGACCGTTGCGTTCCAGCAGCTCAAGCAACAGGGCATTGAAGCGGTCGGGTTGTTCTTGCTGGACCCAGTGCCCCGCGCCCTCGATGAAATGCACGCCTTCCATACGTGTGAACGCGCTGGTTTGCATGCGCTCGAGTGCCCCGGGCTTTCGGTAGGCACCCCAGTCGGACTCCCCGGAAACGAAAGCGGAGGGTACATCGATGGTGCGCCCGGTGAACAACTCGAGTTCGGAACGCCCGATCGGACCCGCGTGGCATCGGAACCAGTTGAGCCCGCCCTGAAACCCCGTGCGCTGGAACGCCGCGGTGTAGACATCGAGATCGTGTTCGGTAAACCAGCGATTGCTGGCGACCTGGCTCGGCGTCGGCATGAGGGGAGCCACCGTCGCTGCCATGCCGACGTCTTTCTCCATGATGTAGTACGTCGGCAGGGTCGCCAGCTCGGCTATCGACCCGCTTAGAGGGTGCGGGTGATTGCCCGCCCAGTCCGCGCTCTTCACGTGAAAGTACGCGCGCAGGAAATCGTGCAGGCCTTGCGGTGCGTGCAGCATGTCGGCATTCGCCCCGGACGAGCCGAACCAGGCCATGCTGTCTTCCCGCGGCGGCGACAGCTGGGCGAGCTGCTCCGCGGGTGACGATGTATGCCGCACCGGCGGCGACCGGGTCATATCGAACGGGATGGGCGGCGGCCCATCGAATGGAAAACTCATCAGCACGAGCGACTTGAAAATATCCGGACGGACCAATGTGCAATACGCCGCCACCATGGCGCCGAAATCATGGCCCACCACGGCGTGGACGGCGCGGTACCCAAGCGCTTCGACCACGCCCAGTGCGTCCCTTGCGTAGTTGTGCGTCCGAAACGAGGCCACGTCACCGTCGTAACGGGCGTCCCATCCCGTCGTCGAACCAAACCCCCTCTGGTCGGGGGCGACGACGTGATACCCCGCGGCAGCCAGCGGCAGCATCGTCGCCCGCCAGCTGTATGCAAGCTCCGGGAATCCGTGGAGCAGCAACACCAACGGGCGGTTCGCCTGCTCGTAACCTGCCTCAAGCAAACCGACCGTCAGTCCATTGATGCCCGCCAGCGATCGCCGCCGTATTCCTTCAGGCAGTGTGGCATCGGTGTTTGAACGGTTCGGCATAGTCTCTTTCCAAGGGTTGGCTCCGCGGGCGATGGGCGGCGCGGCGTGTAGAAAAGCCAGCAGCGGCAGGTGCGCAGCCCAGCCTATGAGCTGACGTCGCGTTCGGTTGCAGGGAGCGCCCGGCGTCATTGGCCGCCTAGCGCCTTGATGAGCGGGCGGTCCGCCGTGTCCGTCAGGTAAAAGACGGTGATGGCCGCTGACTCCGTCGAGGACGCGTTATCGAAATGCGTGATCCGGTGGCCCGCAGGCTCGAAGAATGAGTCACCGGTATGCAGGATGCGGGACGGCTCGCCGTCCGGCTGAAACACGAAGCTGCCTTCCGTGACCACGCCTACCGTGGATGCCGGGTGCAGGTGCACGCCGGTCGGTTGGCCTGGCGCAAAGCGGATGCTCGCACCGCGCACGAGGCGCACCGGAGGATTGGCATCCGGGAGTGTCGCTTCGAGCACGGATTTGCGCTCGAGTGGCGGGAAGGTGGCCGCATGGGCCGAGACGGCGGAGGCTGCAAGCAGCAGGGTCGTAGAGAATGCCTTCATGGTATGACCTCAAGGGGTTCGATGGATCGGCAATGCGCCGAAGGACTGGGTGACGGGCATCAGCTCAATGGCATTGATGTTGACGTGACGTGGCAAGCTCGCGGCCCAGAACACGGCCTCCGCGACGTCCTCCGGGGTGAGCGGGTCGGTTCCGGCATACAGCTTCTCCGCGCGATCGCGGTCGCCGCCGAAGCGCACCACCGAGAACTCCGACCCACCTGCGAGGCCTGGTTCGATGTCGGTGACCCGAACGCCCGTGCCCGCCAGATCGGCGCGCAGATTCAGCGAGAATTGCCGGACGAAGGCTTTGCTTGCGCCGTAAACATTTCCGCCCGGGTAAGGGTAGGTCGCGGCGATGGAACCAATGTTGACGACGTGCCCACGACCTCGCTCCACCATGCCGGGAAGCACGGCCCGGGTCATGTACATGACGCCTTTGATGTTGGTGTCGACCATGGATTCCCAGTCGGCCATGTCGGCGGACTGTGCAGGGTCGAGGCCCATCGCCAGGCCGGCGTTGTTGACGAGCAGATCGATGTCGGTCAGCGCATCGGGGAGGCTGGCCAGGGCCGCGTCGATGCCCGCCCGGTCACGCACGTCCAGCTGGAGCGGATGAATCGTGTCCATACCCGGCTCATTAATCAGCGACTCCAGTCGGTCACGTCGACGGCCCGCTGCGATCACCTGATGGCCTGTTGTCGCGAATCGCCGTGCCATCGCGGCGCCGAACCCCGAGGTCGCGCCAGTTACAAGAACAATCATTGCGTTCTCCAGATGCTGTCGATCACGGTTCAAGCCGGGAGGTAGGAAGCCACGCCGTTGCCGAACGACCAGTCCGGCTTATCGTTCGAGGTGATGATCACCTGGATGTCCTCCCGTCGAAGGCCTGCCTTAACCGTCAGGCGATCGGCGATGGCGCGATACAAGGCGCGCTTGGCCGATTCATCACGCCAGTGGCCTGCAACGATGTGGACGATCACGAGGTCGTCGGTACGTTCAATGCCCAGATAGGTCGGGCTGTAAATGATCTCTCCGGGTTCACGTTGCTCGATGATCTGAAAGCGGTCGTCGTGAGGCACCGAGTACGTGTCGACGAGTGCGGCATGGACTCCATCCGCGATGGCTCGGAGCGTTTCCGGTGAGCGCCCCTTGAGCAAAGTGATGCGTGCGAGTGGCATATCGTTCTCCTAAGAATGGATCGATGGGTGCTGCAGGTAACGCTCGAACTCGTCATCGGGTACCAATGCGCCGCCGGTGGTCCACACGACGTGGGTCACCGCGTTGAGGCGGGCGGACGAGCCGATGCTCGAAAGGTAGTCTTCGCCCAGGCGTCCCGAGAGTGCCTGTGCGCCTGCGAAGCCGGCCGCCGCGGAGGGCTCCAGACGCAGGTTCATCGCGTCGTGGGCGCAACGCAGCGCGCGCAGCAGCTGGGCATCGGTCACGGTAAGGACCCCGGCGGCAACATGGCGCGATAACCCGACCGCCAGTGGCGACGCGCGCGGGACCGCCAGCCCGTCGGCCTGTGTGACGCCAGTCAAGCCCAGCTCGTACACCGAACGCATGGCCTCACCCGTGGCCAGCGCCAGGAGCACGCTAGGGGCTTCCGTGGGTTCGGCGTAAAAGCAGTGCACGTCGGGGCCGTAGATCGCATGCAGCCCCAGCGCGATGCCTGCGGGTGCTCCGCCGACGCCGCAAGGCACGTGGACGAAGAGCGGGCGATCCGCGTCGACAGTGCGTCCGGCACGCGTGAGTTGCCCGGCCAGCTCCCGTGCTCCTGCCGCATAGCCATACAGCAGGGCTTCCGACGATTCGTCATCGATAAAATGGTGGTGAGGACGTTTCAGCGCGGAACGACGGGCCTCCGCCAGGGCGTCGAGGTAGTCGCCCTCGTGCTCCACCACCGTCACCCCCTGGGCGCGCAGGCGGTCTTTTTTCCATGCCTTTGCTTGCGACGACATGTGCACGGTCGCGCGAAATCCCAGTGCCGTGGCGAACGTACCGATGCTCAGCCCGAGGTTGCCCGTCGAGCCGACCGAAATTTCTTGCGCGTGCACCCGGGCCTCGTGAGCGCTCGACCCTACGGTGAGCGGGCCGCCTGCGGCGGATTCAGCGATCTCAACGACGGCATGAGCACCCCCGCGTGCCTTGATGGATCCTGCCACCGGCAAGACGTGGTCCGCTTTGACGAAGAGCGAGGAGGGATGCCCGCTGAACCCGGATGGCGCGGCCAACGCATCGGCGTTGAGCAGGGGCGAGCGGATGCGTCCATCGGTGCCCTGGAGGGCAAAGAACTTTTTTGCCGCCACCGGGGCGAAGCGCTCCATCCGCGCCTCCGCCCCGGCGATAGCGGCTCGCTGCGCCGGCAACACCACGCCATCGCGGGATACGTTTCGGAAAAAGGTGGGCTTGCGGGCCGAAAGCGAGTGCGCCGCCTCGTTTCCGTCGTGAATCCATTGGCCAGTCATCGGTGAGGTCCACTGAGGGGATGTGGCCATTGTTCCGATTGCATCGACTGTGGGGAAATCAGCTTCGCGGATGCATCATTAGTTAGACTAATGCCCCGTGAGCCCGTTCTCCTGTCCCCCGACCCTGACCTTCTGGAAGCGCTCGTGCCCTCCGAACACGCCATGCCCCGGTCGCTTTCATCCTCGATGCTCACCTGGCTTCGCGCCTTCGAAGCGGTGGCCAGGCATGGCAACTTCACCCGTGCGGCCGACGAGTTGCACATCACCCAGGGCGCCACCAGTCAGCAAATCCAGCGCCTGGAACAAGCGCTTGGCTTCCGCCTGATCGAGCGGGGCACGCGGCCGCTTGGCCTTACCGGTGAAGGGGAGCGCCTCGCGTCCGTGGTCGAAGCATCGTTTGCGCAGATCCGCCATGCGCTCGCCGATATCGCCGCGCCCGGCGGCGCCACGCCGATCACGCTGAGTTGCTCGCCGTCGTTTGCGATGCAATGGCTCACACCGCGCCTCAGCGGATTGCGCCGCGGTCGCCCCCGGGTCGACATTCGCGTCTTCGGCGAGTTCCACCGGCTGGACATGGCGGGGATGGCCAGTGAACAACTTCAGGCCGCCATTCGTTACGACCCTGGCGACTACGAAAATCTCACCGCGCGCGGGTTCCTCGACGAATACCTCATCCCCGTTGCCAGTCCTGCGTTCATGGACGCACATCCGGATATCGGGGCGAAGGGACTCCTTGCCGGCGAGTGGCTTTTGCACGACGCGCGCCCATGGGTGGGAGCGTCGGAGCTCCAAGAGTGGCAGTCGTGGCTTGACGAGACCGGCCTGCGCTGCGCCGATCTGATAGCTGGAAAGCGCTTCAATCTGGCCATGTTGGCCGTGGGCGCCGCCGTCGCAGGCGAGGGCATCGCGATGGGGCGTACCGCGATGGTGATGGAAGAGCTGCAACGTGGGACGCTGGTGGCTCCCTTTCCCTTCGCGGTCCGCTCCCCGGCGTCCTATCACTTCATCACCACGCCGGCGCATACGGTGCAGGTGGACCTGATCTGTGACTGGCTCCAGCGCGAAGGTGAGGCATTCGCGGCGATGCGAACAGAGGTATTGCATGCATCGGGCATTGCACTCATCCCTGGTGCGAAGTACTGAGGCGCGTTTGCGTCTGAGGCTTTCCGGTACGGAGCACCCAGCCGGCTGCTACCGCGACCAATCTGGGTGTGGACAAACGGTGGACACCTCGAAGGTGGCACGTGTGTTGGGGTGGAAGACCCGTCCGGCAGTTACCTCGGTTATCGATGCTGGCGAGAGCCTGCTTCGGAACGGGCTGATCGGGTGACCGTAGCGTGCCTGGCGGCGAATCGTATTGAAAACTCGCGGGCGGAGGTGAGGACGGGCACGAGGCCCTGGCCCATCTCTGTAAGGGCATAAGCGACTCCGCGTACCGTTCCCGGAAGCTCCATCCGATGAATAAGACCGTCCGCCTGAAGCTCGCGCAGATGCTGGGTCAACATTTTCTGCGAGATGCCGGCAAGCGAACGCTTCAGTTCGAGCGTGCGCAGGGTCGTGTCCGCATAAAGACGAAACAGGATGGGTAGTTTCCAGCGTCCCTGGAGCATGCGAAATACTCGCCCGACGTGCGCGGCGGAGCCGTCGGGGCCGAGACACTCGTCGCGTCGCGTGGTGGGCACTTTTAAGTGCGTAGTTGTTACTTTCGACATCGCCCGCCACCCTTGTGGTTCACAAGACAGAGGCGACCATACCGACATGCATCTGCAACTGGAAGGCAAGACCGCACTCGTCACGGGCAGCAGCAGGGGTATCGGCGAGGCCATCGCACGGACGCTGGCGCCCGAGGGTGCCCACGTGCTTGTACATGGGCGGCAGCGCGCCCGGGCTGACGCGGTGGCGGCGTCGATCGTTGCGTCCGGCGGAAGGGCGACGGCGATCGTGGGCGACCTGACCAGGGATGAGGACGTCAGCCGGATGCTGGACCACGGCCTGCGCGCCGTGGGAAGCATCGACATCCTCGTCAATAACGCAGGCGGATCGGCGAAGTCGACGCAGCGGTGGAGCAACACACATGCCGGTGCATGGACAGAAGCCTTTGACCGGAACGTGCTGGCCGCACTTCGTGTGACCACGGCGGTGCTTCCGGCGATGCGCGCGGCGCGATGGGGTCGTATCATCTTCGTGTCGAGCACCGCGGCGACGATGCCGCCGGCGCGCACGCCGGACTATTCCGCGAGCAAGGCAGCAATGAACGCCATGGTGGCGTCGCTGGCCAAGGAAGTCGCCGAAGAGGGCATCACAGTGAATGCCATCTCTCCTGGCACGGTCAAGAGCGATGCGCTCGAGGCCAGGTTTCGGGAGGTGGCGCTCGAGCAAGGACTTGTCGACGAGGGCGCCCCGTGGGAGGCGATCGAACGCGCTGCGCTTCCGTTGTTTGCCGAAGTCCCGATGCGGCGTGTGGGCCGACTGGATGAGATCGCCGCAGCGGCAGCTTTTCTGGTCAGCGACATGGCGGGGTACATCACTGGCGTCAATCTGCGCGTCGACGGCGGACAATCCCCAAGCCTCTGAAACGGCGGTTCGCGCCGGCCGTACGTAACATTTCCCCGCCTCAGTGCGTGTCCATGGCCCATGCACTCAGCGAGGGCAGGTCCAGTGGCTTCCCACCAGGCGCGATATCGTCCGTGTGCACCGCTTTGCGTACCACCCCTTTCTCATCGACCAGCATGAGTGTCGGGTAGACCTTCACGCCTGCACGGTCGGCCAGTTCGGCCTGATCCGCCACGACGGCCCAGTTGAGCTTGCGGGTGATCACGAAGTCTCGTGCCGTAGCCGGATCGTCGAACGTAAATGCCACGACCGCCATGTCCGGATGTGCCTGGTGAAAAGCGGAAAGCACGGGGGTTTCAGCGATACATGGACCGCATTGCGCAAAAAAGAAGCTGGCCAGGAAGGGCTTTCCGCGCAGCACTGCGGTTGACACCGGCGCCCCGTCCAGCGTGGTCGCGTGGAAGGTCGGGAAGGGATGGTCCTGAATGGCGAGCGCTTTCGGCTTCGTCTTTGCCGCGGCCTGCCTGGCGATCTTTGCGTCATTCTCGAGCTTGAACGTCACCCGGTGACCGGTAGCGTCCTTCTCAAGATCGAACGGCCGCTTGGCCATGGCGGCCTGAAAGCGTTCGTACGAGATCGGGTTCCCCGCCTCGTCTTCGAAAGAAGTCCGGTAATCGCCCGGGATACCAAGCTGATCGAGGAAGGGCTTAGGCAGCAAGTCCTTTGCGAGATCGGACCGGGTGTCGGCCATGGAGAGGCTGCTCAGACAGCAAAGAGCGAAGACACAAAGAAATTTTGCCACGACGGCTTCCAGGGAGCTGCTTCGGGAGCTCTTACGCTACACATGTAGCGTGCAAGTTACAACGGTAGCCTTGAAGCGTCGTTTTATGGCTGCGACGTCGCCACGACCCAGCTCCCATCCTGCGCGCGCGTGAACGAGACGCGGTAGTCGCCCGGATGAAAAGGCTGGAAATCAGGCGTCACTGGCGCCCCCAGCGTCGTGACGTGGAACCGATTCGTAGCGCTGCTGCTCAAGGGAAGGAATCGCAATGTCATGCCGTGAAGGCCAGCCACCGTTTCGATACCGGCATGGACGCGCCACGCCGAGACTGCCGTTGCCCATCCCAGGGCGACAGCGAGCAGGGCGGCAATCCAGTGACGAAAGTCAGGCGCGCGGTACGACTGCCCGGGATCGAGGATGGCGGCCATCCTTCTGCGCAAGGCGGGCAGCGGGCCAGCGACGGTCGATCCCATTGCGGACGGGATCTGCGACTGCCGCAGAGCATCGATCAACGCCTGGCCGTATCCACGTCGCGTCGCGTCGTCGGTACCGAGCAGAGCGGCCTCGTCGCATAACTCTTCCCGCGCGGCCAGCAAAGCTTGATGCAGAGAACGCAGTGGCAGGCACCAGGGCATCAGCGCCATGGCCCACGATTCGAGCAGGAGATGCCAGTTGTCGCGCCTGTGCGCGTGGGCGCGTTCGTGGCGAACGAGCGCGGCGATCACCGCCGGTGGGTATGCGAGCACCGATGCGGGAACGATTACGGCGGGATCGCGGTAACCGATCAGGAGTGGAGAAGGTACTTCCGCCACCAACACCGGAATATCGTCCTGCATCGACGGTACGGCTGCCCGCCTGAGCGTCCGTGTCCTACGCAGGGCACGGACGAGATGCGCGATGGCGCGCATTCCCCAAAGTGACGACGCCATCAGCAGGCCGTTGGCAACCCACAGCAACCAGGTCTGTGCCGACAGTGCGTCCGGCAGGAGTGCGGTGAGGTAAGTCATCGCCTGCGTACTCAACTGCTCCGCCATGATTCCTGGAAAGCCGTTCACGATGAGCAGCGCCGCAGGCAGCACCGCCGTCAGCCAGAAGGCTACGGTCGTCAGGCGGTAACGCGTTGCCGCTTGCAAGCCATCCTGGACGCACCTCAACGCCACGAGCATGCCGGCTCCCGCCAGCAGCGATGCCGAGAAGGCGATCACCGTCGCAATCGGGTTCACGACTTGCGCTTGCGCCCGTTGAGCATGCGGTCGAGCTCGGCGAGTTCGTCCGCGTTGAGGATGGCACTACCCGTCAACGCCGAGACAGGCAGACTGCCGGGAACTTCAAGCACGTGACGGAAGAGATGCGACAGCGAATTTCCCAGTACTTCGACCTTGGTCGTCGCCGGGGTGAAGACGGCAAGACCGTGCGCCTCGCTTCGTGTGACCAGCTCCTTTGCGCGCATACGCTCGAGCACGGTGCGCGTCGTCGACACGGCCCACCCGGTACGGGCGGCGAGTTCGTCGTGAAGCTCCCGGGCGCTCAAGGGATTCTTTTCCCACAAGGCTTTGAGGACTTCCAGTTCGCTATCGGAAAGTTGCATGGGCGTTCACACGGGCGGGAAAGGCATGCTACACATGTAGCGTCCAGCCATGCAACAGCGACATTGTGTTGCAAGAGCTCGACCTACGACGCGGTGTGTCGGCAAGGACGAGGCGGGTTCGTGAGCGCCGACAGGCTCCGTTCCGGAAAGGTCGTCCGACATCGCGCGCGTGGGTTAGCCGTCCCCCTGCGCTGCCGCCTTCTCGATGAGGCGATCGAGTAGTGCACGGGAGGTCGTGCGGGATGCATCGTCATGGGTAGATCCCTTTAGGTTGGCCCGTTTCGATGGATCAGGCCTTGCTGTGCGCCGCAAACGCGTCCATGACGCGTGCCGAATAAACCATGGCAGAGCCGGCGTTGAGGGCGATGGCAACACCGAGTGCCTCGGTGATTTCTTCCTTCGTCGCACCAAACTTGATGGCTTCAGCCGTGTGCACGGTAATACAGCCGTCGCACCGCGTGGTCACCGACACCGCAAGGGCGATGAGCTCACGGGTCTTGGCATCCAGGTGCCCTGTCTTTGCTCCTGCACCCGACAGCGTCTGGTAGCCTTTCAATGTATCGGGGCTCAAAGCGCCGATTTCACCAATGCGCGGGCCGAGCTCTTTCTTGTAAGCAATCCAGTCAAGCATGACGTTCACCTTGGTTTGGACGGCGGGGCCGTCGGAGGGATGGGTTGTCAGAAACGGGCGGGCGGTTAAGCCCCGCCGACGCGCACAGCGGAAACGTCGACAGACCGGGCTTCGCGAATGGACGACTCACGGCGCGCAAGGATGGCCTTGGCCGCATCGATGCCGATGATCCAGGCGCCGGCAAGCATCATGGTGTCTTTCAAAACGAGTCGTCCTGCGCCTGACAGATACGGAAAGCCGTGCTGGGCGTCACCGAGCGCGGGCACCCACGCTTCCGGCGTGGTGAACAGAAAAGACAGCGTCACCAACGTGGTCGCAAACGACAGGAATGCACCGAGGAGCGCAGCCCGCTTGGACACGGGGTACGCCAGGACAAGCAGGGCAATGGTCCACTCGACGATGCCAAGGCCGGTCGAAAAACCATACGTGTTGTTGGCGGTCTGCCACTCGCGCTGCTCGGGGACCAGCTGGCCTTCATGGGTCAGATGGGCCTTGTATTCGGTAGGGTGGTTGTAAAAAAACGACATGACCGGGCTGTTGGCGACGAACGGCGTGATGCTGTCGGCCTCATAGGGGACGAATTTCAGCGCGCCAATCCACATGAAGACGACGGCGATGGCGATGCGCATCAGGTTCGGTCCGAGTCGCTCGGTCTTGACGAAAGCGGTCAGTGCGCTTTTCAGTGTGGTGTTCATGGATTGCTCCGGTTGGTTGGGCCTCGGTCCAGTGGCCGTCGGCGACAGGGATAGGGTTGCGCAAGTCCGGCGGCGCTTGAACGCTTAGCCGGCTCTTCTTCAGTCCAGGCGCCTCGATCGCCTGAAATCCGAACAGCCGGAGTCGTCCGCGACATTCGTCGAAGCGAATTCGGTGAGGTCGAGAGCGTTCCGGAACGACGCAGGGACGATGCTATGGACAGTCGACCCCAGCGTCTTGCAGGTGTGCCCTGCGGGTGCGACGCTTTTCGGTCAATGGCCGCACCGCCACGCGACGCGATTCGAACTCAGATTTCCAGGAAGCCGCGCTGGATGGCGAGGGTTACGGCATGGGTCCGGTCACTGGCGTCGAGCTTGCCAAGGATGCTGCGGATGCGGGACTTGATGGTTTCCTCAGACACACCGAGCGCTTCGCCGATATCGCGGTTGCCATAACCCATGGCAGCCAGCTTCAACACACTGAGCTCGCGCTTGGTCAGGCTTTCCGAGCCGGCGTGCGTCGCCATGTCCTGCCGCACATCGGCGCCGAGCACCTGGCGACCGTCGATGGCCGAGCGGATGGCGGACAGAATCTCGGCGGTCGACGACGACTTCAGCAGATACGAAGTGGCCCCGAGGGTGAGCGCGCGCACGACGCGGGCGTCCCCGGGATAAGTGGTCAGCACAACGACGATGGCGTCGTGGTCAATTTCACGGATGGCCGCAATAGCCTCAAGTCCGTTCATGCGCGGCATTTGCAAATCAATCAATGCCACGTGCGGGCGCGTTGCCCGGAACTGGTCGACCGCCTCCACACCGTCGCCGGCTTCCGCGACCACGGCCATGTCGGCTTCCTGCGAGACCGCATGGGCCAGGCCTTCCCGCATGGCGGGATGGTCATCGGCAATAAGCACGCGAATCGTTGATGGCCTGGTCACAGCGTCTTCCTAATCGCGGAGAGCAGCCCCGGGCTGGCTTGCCGGAGGCAAACGACCTGCATGATGCGGGAAGCGAAATCGGCAGCGCAACGCTCGAAAGGGTGAAATACGCAAAGAAAGTTGACAGTTTTTCGCTGCCTGCAGTGGATGCCTGATGTAGCGGACGCCTCGACGGTCATAAGCAGGGCAAAAACGGACACGCCGCCGTTTTTGCCCATATCGAGGGTATCGACTGTGTGAAGGGTTCGGTCTAATGACAACCAAGGGTGGCGCCGTAGTTCTAGCGGCATGACCTCGGCCTGTGCAGCCCGGATGCATCCACGAATGACTGAGCGTCGGACCGCCGACGCGTCAACGTCAGGCAAATGCTCGCAAACCGTGAGCCGGGGCAGTGTGAGGGTGTGGGCGTAGACGCGGGACATTCCCGACAGGTGTCTTCCATGGCCAGACGTAACGTAGAGCGACTCTCGGATGTGGCCCAAAGGGGCCGCGCCCGCTGTGTTTGGCTGGCTCCAGACCTCAATGGCAGGACCGCCGACGACCAGACGTGAGTCGTGAGACGCAACATGCAGGAGAATACCGTGCGAGAAGACATGTCAGCCCAGTTCATGCCGCTCCCCCTCGCGGGAGTCGTGGTCGACGCCCTTCACTCCAGCGTAGCCGACCACTCGGGTTTGCCGCTGGAGCGAACCATCGATGCACTGTGGTCCCGTCAGGCGCTCGGCGCCGTGCACTTTCCGGGTGTCATCGACCGGCCCATCCTCATCGCGTTCAATGATGCGTTGGGCAACGTGGATCTGGGCCTTGTGCTGCGTCCCGTTGACGCGCCGGCAGAGGGCATGTCCGTGGCAGCACGCCTTGCCGCCATCCTGGTCCGGATGCTTGAACAGCGTCCTTTTCCGGCCCCGGCACTGGTGGAAGTGGCCCTTGCAATCAGGCTCGCACACGGGGAGCACGCAAAGGGGACATCCGCAGGCGCAGACGTCCGCAAGCTCGCCACGTGGCAAAGCGAGCAAGCCGTGGCCTTCATGGATGCAAGAATGCAGGAAGGATTTACCACGGCGGACGTCGCTGCACAGTGCGGGATGTCTTCGGCACGATTTTCCATCGCATTTCGCCTGAGCTTCGGCGCGTCGATACGCCAGTGGGTCATCCAGCGTCGTGTCGAGCTCGCCCAGAGGATGCTGACCAATGATTCGGCCAGTCTCGAGACGGTTGCCGCTGCCTGCGGCTTCAGCGAACAGTGCCATTTCACCAGACAGTTCTCCCGCCTTGTAGGCGTCCCGCCGGGCGCCTGGCGCCGGCGCCAGCACGTTCTGACCGCTTGATGACCAGCACGATCTGAGGTTCCAGATGCCGAAAAATGACGACATGCTCCAGCTTTCCCCGGAGAGCATTGTTCTGCTCGGCGCAAAGGGCGAGGTTCTCGCATGGAATGCAGCGAGCGAACGCCTCTACGGCTGGTCGAGCGATGATGTCGTCGGCAGCAACATGCGTGACCGTCTGCGCTGCACCATTGAAGGCATTCCCGCCGATTCGCCTCCGCCCTTGTTCGATCCCTTTCGCGGCGTCTTCCGGCGTTTTGCCCGCGACGGGTCGATGCGCCGCGTCGACGTCTTTCGCATGCCCTATGGCGCCACGGGAGAAACGCCGAGCGGGATTGTGGAGTTTGGGCGCGATATCACGCAGAACATTCAGCCCTCGCGCGTGCTCGAGAAGGTCAGCCACCGCTACGAAAATCTCTTCAACGCCATGCCGGCATCGTTCTGGCATCTTGAGTTGCTCGGCGCGACAGCTATCGTCAGCCAATGGCGGGAAGAGGGCATTGTCGACTTACATGGGTACCTTGCAGGAAACCCGGCTGCGGTCCGCACACTCATCGGACAGATGAAAATCCTCTCGTTCAACGAACGCACCGTTGAGCTTTTCGGGGAAGGCCGGCGAGACGCGTTGTTTGAAGACCTCAATCAGGTCTGGCCCGACGAAAGCCTGCATGTGTTCGCTTCAAGCGTGCTTGCGGCGTTGAATCGTCACGAGACCTACAGCGCCGAATGCACTTTCTTGACCCTGTCCGGCGCCCGTTTCGACGCACTGTTTACCGCGAGCATGCCGTGGCCGGAAGTGCAGCGCGGCCAGGTTCTCGTTGGCGTTGTCGACATCTCGGAGACCCGACGCGCCCGAAAAGAGGCAGAAGCGAGCGAGCAACGCTACCTCGAGCTTTTCAATTCCAGTCCCGCGGCCAACGTCGAAATTGACTGCTCGCAGCTTGATAACGTTCTCGCCCGGCTGCGCCTTTCCGGCGTCGACGACCTTGGCGCCTACATGGACGCCCATCCGGATTTTGTCGAAGAGGCGCTCGACAGCTGCACCGTCGTCGCCGTCAACGCGAGCTTCGTGCACCTGATGCGCGTGGCGACCCGGGAAGACGCATTCATCAGCCTTCGTCGCTATTGGGCACGGGCGCTGCCGGCATACCGTCAGTTCCTTTTGGCGCGGTTTTCAGGTCTCACGACGTACGAGTCCCAGGTGCTGATGACGCGGCCTGGGGGAACGACGTTCAACTGCCTGGTGTCGTCGGTGTACCAACCCATGACATCCCGTCCAGGGGTAATGATTGCGAGCCTGGCCGACGTCAGTGAAATGTCACGAGCGCGGCAGGTGCTCGCGAGGACGCGCTCGGACCTTGCTCATGCAGGACGCGTGGCGGTTCTTGGCGAACTTGCCGCGTCGATTGTCCACGAGGTGAGCCAGCCGCTGACCGCCATCATGCTCGACTCACAGACCGTGCTGCGAACGCTCAACCATCCGGCCCCCGACCATGCCGAGCTGCGCGAGCTCGCGTCCCGCTCGTCAGCCCAGGCCATCCGGGCAACGGAAATCCTCGCCCGCATCCACAGCATGGCCAAGCGCGCCGAACCGATCTATCAGCCCCTAGGCATCAACCGGACGGTGCTCGACGCGGTAGCGGTGGTCAGGGACGAGTGCCGCCGCATGGGTACGGAAATCGAGACGGTTCTGGCGGAGGGGCTTCCACTGGTCATTGGCGATGATGTCCAGCTCCAGCAGGTCGTCATCAACCTGTCTCTCAATGCCGCACAGGCAATGAAGCATACCCCGGAGCGGCTAAGGAACATCCGCATCACGACCCTGGAGCGGGAGGGTGGCGTGTGCGTGGTGGTCGATGACATGGGCGCGGGTGTTACCGCCCGGCAGGCAAAGCGCCTGTTCGACAGCTTCTTTACCACCAAGGAAGGCGGACTCGGCATTGGTCTTCCCATTTGCCGCTCGCTCATCGAAGCGCATGGGGGAACCATCGCACTTGAGCTCGCTCCCGCCGCGTGGTCGACCCGGTTTGCGGTGACGTTGCCACCCTTGGCAGCGGGTAACGGCTGGCCTGTGACGCGGCCCGCGCCCCAGTGACGCGATGAGTTCGTCTTCGTCGGTCCCGAGCTGGCGGCATGCCGCATGTTCCCGGCCCTGTCTCCGGTCTATTCGCCCTCGGTCTCGCGATCCATGCGCAAACGCCGACGCAATTCGGTCGGGGCTGTGCCCTGTCCTCGCACGAATGCGCGTCGCATCCGCTCGGTGTCGCCAAAACCCGTGTCGCGGGCGATGGTCTCCATCGACAAGGTTCCCTGGGCGATGAGCATGCGGGCCTGTTCCATGCGCAACGCGGCGACCGCCTGGGCCGGCGTCCGGCCGGTTTCGGCACGGAATGCCCGCGCAAAGTGCCGGGGACTCAGGTGCGCGATCGCGGCAAGTTCCGCGACGCTGAGCTCGTTCCGCAGGTTCCGCCTGGCATGCGCAAGGCTTGCCTGGATACGGTCGGAGCGTGCATCGATGTCCAGCAGGGTTGAGTGCTGGGACTGGCCTGGGGCACGCCGGTGATGGAGCACCATGCCTTTGGCAATCATCGCCGTCAGTTCTCGGCCGTGGTCTTCCTCGACAAGACCCAGTGCGAGGTCGATGCCGGCCGACATGCCCGCAGACGACCAGATGCGGCCGCTCTGCACGTAGATGCGGTCGAGGTCCACGGTGCACCTGGGAAAGCGCGCCCGCATCCGGTCGCCGAAGTTCCAGTGCGTTGTCGCCTTGTGCCCGTCGAGCAGGCCCGCGTCCCCGAGGACAAAGCTGCCAAGGCAGATGGAGGCGATGCGTCGCGTTCGCGCGCTGGTGTCGACGAGAAACTCGGAGACTGCGGGGTCGTGGTCGGGAACGTCGATGCCCACGCCCACCAGCATCGTGTCAAAGCCGGTGTCGACAAGAGGGGCGCAAGTGACATCCTGGCCAAACGAGCTGCGGACCGCTCCGCCACCGTTGCCGAGGACCTCCAGATCGTAAAGGCGCTTGCCGGCCTCGCGGTTGGCCACTTCAAACACGGAAAAGGCAGCAAAGCAGAGGACCTGGAAATCAGGGTAAACAATCATGCCAACCCGCCGCATCACAACACCTCTCTCGTGAAACCCTCAACATTACCATCCGGACCGCGTTTGCCGGGTCATGGCACGCACCTTTCGACCGGTCTCCACGAATCCTTGTCCGTATTTGATGGATTTTCGACCTTCGAAATGTGAACGCCTTCGGTAGTCTCCGCACACTAAGTCTCTGGAGGGTATCGATGCAGCCGAAAACGGCGCGCGCTGGCCTACATGGACCGGCAAGCGGGGCGGAGCATCGTCGTTGGCGACATCGCCAGTGCATGTGGTCTGTCGGAGCCGCAAATGACGCGCGTCGAAGACGTGTTTTGTCGAAACCCCCAAGGTGGTCGGATGGGCCGACCAATCCGGTTGCGCACTTTCTGTATGGCATTGGTCAATTTCCACCGCCCGCTTCAAGAGCTGTGCGTGCGCCCGCGCTACGGTTTGGGAAAAGGTGGCGGGCCAACGTCTTTGTCCGGTCAACGGCTCTCACGTGTCGGCCACGGCCTCGGCCCCCGCTGCCACGCAAGCAGTGCTCTCACCCCTGACAACAAAGAGGCCCCCAATGACACAGTCATTCCAGAGCGTCACATCGGAAACGAAGTTTGTCGAACTCGCCGACCGGCGCCTTGCCTACCGCACCATCGGCAGTGGCAAGCCGTTGGTCCTCGCCGTGCGTTTTCGCGGGACAATGGATTCTTGGGACCCGTTGTTTCTTGACGCGCTCGCCGCTCAGGGTTTTCAGGTCACGGTGTTCGATTACACCGGCCTCGGCCAGTCGACAGGCACGCCAACCTACAACCCTGCTTCACTCGCCAAAGATGCCATCGAACTCATCAGCGCCCTCCAGCTGCGCGACGTGGCCATGGGGGGATGGTCGCTCGGTGGCATCGCTGCGCAAATCGTCCTCGCCCAGGCACCGGCGCTGGTAAGCCATGTTGTCCTTATGGCCACGACGCCACCCGGGCATCTGGTCAAGAGCAGCGAGCAGCTGTTTTACGACCTTGCCCGTCGGCAGAACGATGCCGACGATGCCATCCGGCTCTTTTTCGAACCGGGTGCGCCAGCAAGCGTCAATGCTGGGCACCGCTCACTTGCCCGGCTTGCACTGAGGACTACAGGATCCAGCCCCGACGTGCCGCATGAATGGGCGGCTGAGCAACTCGGTGGTGCCCCTCGCAATCCCATGTTCCCGGTCGATGCCGTCCTCCACGTGCTCAAGAACACGGCGGTGCCTGTGCTCCACCTCGGCGCAGACCACGATATCGCCTTCCCCGTCGAGAACTGGTACGCGCTCAATGCCCAGCTTCCGACGCTTTGCCTGGTCACGTTTCCCAGCGCAGGTCACGCACCGCAGCACCAGTACCCGCATGAGGCCGCGCGCCACATTGCCGCCTTTGTCCTCTCCGAACACGCTTGAGTCACGCCCGGTCTGACACGGCCGGCATCCATTTCGCCAGGGCCGGTTTCTCACTTTTGAGGTGTTCCATGAACAAGATTTCCGAAGACATCATCAACGCGCACGGTGGTCTCCACACGTGGCTCAAGTTTCGTCAGGTCAGTGCAACGCTCGACCAGGGCGGGGCGCTGTGGGGCCTGAAGGGCAAGGGCGGCATTCTCGACCACACGACCGTGACGGTCGCAACCGACATCCAGTGGGCGTCGCATGCGCCCTTTGGCAGCATTGCGGCCCGCAGCGATTTCGCGACCCATCGCATTGCACTGCTCGATGGGAACGACGAGGTCATCACCGCGTTGGACAATCCACGCGAATCGTTCGCCGGCCACGCGCTCGATACCCCGTGGGATGACCTGCAGCTCGCCTTCTTTGCAGGGTGCGCGATGTGGACGTACCTCAACACGCCGTTCGTTCTTGCGTGGGACGGCGTCGAATGCGAGGACGCTGGTCCCTGGGAGGAAAACGGCGAAACGTGGCGCAAGGTCAACGTGCGGTACCCCGATTCCCTCGAGGTATTCAGCAAGGCCCAGGCGCTCTACATCGGGCCCGACGGTCTCGTGCGCCGCCTGGATTACGACGTGGAAATTGCCGGCAACACCCCCGGCGCCCATTACGTTTCCGACTACACGACGGTCGAAGGCATCAAGTTCCCGACCAAGCGTGCCATCTACCCGCGCCAGCCGGACGGTCAGCGCATGGCAGAGCCCCTCGTGGTCTCCATCGAGCTGTCGCACATCACGCTCGGCTAAAGAGTCGGATGGCGCCGGGTCGAACGTGCACGTCACTGGGTGATGAGCGCATCACCATCCCGTGCGGCGCGGCCAGAGGGCGGCGGACCAGGACGGACGATTTTTTCGAGGAGGTGCGGATCGGCCGACAGGGGCGTTCCGACCGCAAGGCTGGCAACACCTGTTCTTTTTTATTCCTGCGAGGAGGGTTCATGAAACCGAAGGCAACCATCGACATGCGCGCGCTTGCCGCGGCACTGTTTCTCTCCCTGGCCGCCATGGGCGCGGCGGCGAGCGATGACACCCCGTATGCGAAAATCAACGAGGCAACCGCGACAGCCCCGGTTACCGTCAAGGAACTTCGTGGTGGCGTCAGCGCCCTTTACGGTTCGGGCGGCAACATCGGGGCACTCGTTGGCCAGGACGGCATTTTCATGGTCGACGCTGGCATCGCCGTGTCGCGCCCGAAAATCGAGTACGTGCTCAAAAAGCTGTCAAAAGGGCCTTTGCGCTACATGGTCAACACCCACTGGCACTGGGACCATGCGGACGGCAACGGCTGGGTCCACCAGGATGGCGCGACCATCATCGCAAGCGCGCAGACGGCAAAGCACCTCGGCGAAAGCATTCGCGTAGAAGAATGGGGGCATACCTTCGAGCCGGTGGAGAAGGACGCCCGGCCGACGCTGATTGTCAAAGGTGACAAGACCATGCCGTTCGATGGCGAAAGCGTCCTCATCCGGCCCTACGTGGCTTCCCACACGGACGGCGACTTGTCGGTCTATTTCAAACAGGCGGATGTGCTCTTTACCGGTGACACATGGTGGAACGGTCTTTATCCGTTCATTGACTACGCCGAAGGCGGTGGCATCAACGGCATGATTGCCGCCGCCGACGAAAACGTCAGTCTGGTGACGGCGCATACCATCGTTGTTCCGGGCCACGGACCGGAAGGAACGAAGGCCGACCTCATCGCGTACCGCGACATGCTCGTTTCCATCCGTGACAAGGTCGCCGGCTTGAAAAAGCAGGGACTCTCGCTCGAGCAGGTCATCGCCGCCAAACCCACCCAGGCGTTTGACGCCCGGTGGGGCCAGGCGGTCATCAGCCCCGCTCTTTTTACAACCCTTGTCTATCGCGGCGTCTGACCGACGCCTGATGGGCGCAGGCGGTGTTGCTGCTCCCATTTTTCCGGCGGCTTCAACCAGAGACTCGCCTGGCACCTGGAGATTGTCATGTCACAAGTAAACGCATGGGTCGCAAACGAAGCCGGTCAGGCCCTTGAGCCGTTCCGCTATGAGCTCGGCAAATTGGGCCTTGAGGAAGTCGAGGTTGAGGTCGTCTACTGCGGTCTGTGCCACACCGACCTATCGTTCATCGACAACGAACCGGGTTTTGTCACGTTTCCCCTCGTTGCCGGCCACGAAGTGGTGGGACGGGTTGTGCGGCTTGGCGAAACGGCCAAAAGCAAGGGCCTGGAGGAAGGCCAGTGGGTTGGCGTGGGTTGGAACCGGGCAAGCTGCCTGCACTGCGACCCATGCCTGGACGGGGCCAATCACCTCTGCCGCGAGCTCGAGGGGACCATCATCGGCCACCACGGCGGCTTTGCCAGCCGGATGAAAGTCCATTGGCTGTGGACTATCCCGCTTCCCGAAGGCCTCGACCCCGCGTCCTCCGGGCCGCTGTTTTGTGCGGGCATCACGGTTTTTTCGCCACTCGTCGAATTTGATGTGCGACCGACCGACAAGGTCGGTGTCATCGGGATCGGCGGCCTCGGCCATCTGGCGCTCCAGTTCCTGCATGCCTGGGGCTGTGAAGTCACGGCTTTTTCGTCGAACGCCGACAAGCGCAAGGACATTCTGTCGCTCGGTGCCGACCACGTGGTCACCACCCACCCAGGGGCTGAGTGGGACGCCATCCGGGGTACCTTTGACCTCATCATCGTAACGGTGGGTGCAACCCTTGAGTGGGACGCCATCTTGCAGTTGCTGGGTCCGAAGGGGCGCCTGCACATTGTGGGCATTCCGGCCGAACCGATCCCGCTACATGTCATGTCACTCCTGCTGCCCCAGGCGTCGGTCTCGTCGTCGCCGGCCGGTGCTCGCGGGTCCATGGCGAGGATGCTGCGCTTTGCCGAACACCACGGTATCGCACCACGGACCGAGCATTTCCCGATGAGCCGCATCAACGACGCCATTGCACATCTGAAATCCGGCAAGGCCAACTACCGCGTCGTGCTCGACGCGGACTTCCCGGCAGCCTGAGCGAGTCCCGGTGGCCGACCGGACACCCTGTCCGGTCGGACTACCTGGTCTTCCAGCACCACGATGTCCGGATTTGCAGCCAGTTGGTCATCGATGACGCGCCCACGGCCCCCATTGATGCGGGGTCTGGCAACCAGAGCCAGGGCTCTTCTTCCCTTTCAGGACATCGAGATTGCGCCGCCCTGGGTCAACACCGACCTCATCCACAAGAGCGATGACCCGCGTGCGATGCCGCTCGATGTCTACATCAAAGACACGATGGCGCAGCTGGCGACCGGCAGCACCGGCATTTACGTTGAGCGTGTCCGAGACATGCTCAAGGTGCCGCGGAGTGAGGAATACGAGCGCATCGCCAGTCGCAACCAGGCCCTTGTGGACAATCCCATTCCCCGGGGCTGATGCCCTCCGGTTTTCCGGCTGCGAAAAAAAGGCCGCGTCCAGGCGGGAGCGGCCCTTCTCTTTTTCTTGCCTGATATTGCAAGGGGGTAAACGCGGGAGAGGGTCAGGATGGCATCAAAGACGGATGCGTTGGCAATGCGCGTGCTCGTGGCCGCATGGGTCGCATCCGCCCGCATGCCGATGGCTCGGTCGGCTACCAGCGCGCACTCAACCACAACCGCGCAAGCATCACAGAACCAGACCGGCTGAAACCAGACGGCGGCTTGCCGTGTCCGTTTTTTTGACTCAAACCCGCGGTCCGAAAGTGGTGCGGTCCAAGAACAAACCACGCCCATCCGCCACGCTCAGGACAAGGCTGGTTTGACAGCATGACGAATGGAACAGCGACGCCATGAACGACCTTCTCCGACTTGCGATGGACGCTGCAGGTGGCCTGGAGCGCTTTGATGCGTTCTCCAAAGTCTCTGCGAAGCTCCACCACACAGGCGTGCTCTGGGCACTCAAGCAGCGGATCGGTGTGCTTACCGACTCTGAAGTCTCCGTCGACCTCAAAACGCAGCACGTCTCCCACTCGCCGTTTGCTCCGACCCCCAATCGCTCGTCGTTCACACCAAAGCGGGTGGAGATTGTCGCCCCCGACAACGCGGTCGTCGAAGTTCTCGACAACCCGAGGGCCTCGTTTGAAGGCTATGAGCTCGAGACGCCATGGTCGAACCCGCAGCTCGCCTATTTTGCCGGCTACACGATGTCGACGTATCTCCGCGCGCCGTTTGTGCTTGCGGGCGACGGCATCCTCATCGAGGAAATCGAGCCCTGGGTGGTCGACGGGCAGCCCTGGCGTCGGCTGCGGGCGACGTTCCCGGAAGCATTCGCCACCCACAGCGCGGTGCAGACGTTTTACTTCGATGCCGATGGTCTTTGCCGTCGCCACGATTACGAAGTCGATATCCAGGGCAAGAACCAGGCGGCGCGCTACATCTCCGACTACGTCGAAGTCCAGGGCCTGAAGATGCCGACGCGGTTTCGCATTTTCCCCCGCACTGCCGACAACACGTCCCTTGCCGAGCCGCTCATCGTCGGCGTGGACCTGTTCGACATCCGGTTTACCTGAAGGGCGCAATCGCCCGACGACTTCCACCAAGGACAGACCATGACTTCCACCGCTCATACTTCGGCCACCGCGCCGACGCAGCACCTCGACGTCGACGGCAACCGCTATGCGTACCGACGCTTTGGTGCCACTGGCAGCACGCCCATGGTCTGCCTGCAGCACTTCACTGGCACGCTCGACAACTGGGACCCGGCCATCATTGATGAACTGGCCAAAGACCGCGAGGTCATCCTGTTTGAAAACGCGGGCATCGGCGGATCCAGTGGTGCGGTTCCGACGTCCATCGACGGCATGACCCAGCATGCGCTGAGGTTTGTCGATGCCCTCGGTCTCCCAAAGCTCCACATTCTGGGTTTCTCGCTCGGTGGCTTCCTCGCCCAGAACATGGCTATTGCCCGGCCTGACCTCATCGACCGGATGGTCATCTCAGGCAGCGCGCCGGAAGGCGGCGAAGGTGCTGGCATGGACCGGCCGGAGCTCGTGGCCATCTATGTCGACGCAACCATGCCCATGAGCGAAAAGCTCAAGCATCTCTTCTTCCCGGCAACATCCGCAGGACAGGCCGCAGCGGATGCCTTTGTCGCACGGCTCGGGATGCGCACGGCAGACATCGATCCGCCGGCCGGCCCCGACGTCGCCCCCGCACAGCTCAGCGCCATGATTGCATGGGCGAACTGGAAAGGTGACGTTGCGGGCAAGCTTGCCCGCATTCCGCACCGCGTCCTCGTGACCAATGGCGACAACGACACGATGATTCCGACGAAAAATTCGTTTGTGCTGGCAGCCGGTTTGCCCAACGCGACGCTGATCGTCTATCCCAATTCGGGGCACGGTGCGATTTACCAGTACGCATCGACGTACGTTGCGCACGTTCGCGAGTTCCTCCAGCAGGTGTGACACGCATCCTTCAAGGCCGCATCGTCGGGCCGGCTCCACGGTCTGTCTGGTCTCCGGAACATTGAAAACGGGACCGGCATGCCATTTGTGCCGGCCCATCAAACGAGTTTGAACGACATGGTCAAGGTACTGCTCAAAGAAGAAGTCTCGTTTCTCGAAGTCGCAGGCGTGCGAGTGCGGTTCATTGCATCACGGCAGGGGGACGGCATTCCGCTTCTTCTGACCTGCCCGTGGCCCGAGAGTATTTTCGCGTTCAATTTCATCTGGGCAGACATGTGTCGCCTCGGCCCGGTGATTGCTGTCGACCTCCCGGGCTTTGGTCAATCGGAGGCCAGCAAGGCACTGATGTCGCCGGAAGCCATGGGCGACTTTGTCATGGAACTCATGCCGGCGATCGGCCTGACCCGCGCCCATGTAGTCGCCCCGGACGTGGGAACGCTTGCTGTGCTCTTTGCCGCATCCAAGCGCCCGGACCTGTTCGAGAGCATCGTTGCCGGTAGCGGGGCGGTGAGCATGGATTTGCTGGGCGACCCGCTCGCGCAGATTGTCGCGTCCAGACACAGCGACTTTGAAGGTGGCGACGGCGGTGACCAGGTTGTAGCACTGGTGTCGGCGACCGCCCGCGTTCCGATTGCCCCTGAGGTGCTTGAAGACTATCGGGCAGCGTCGAAGGGCCAGCGCTGGAACGACGCGGCAGAATTTGTGCGCGCCTATCCGGCCGAACTGCCGCGCCTCGCTGCAGCCTTGTCCGGCATCAAGACGCCGGTGCTTGCCATCTCGGGCAGCGACGACCCGTTCGTTCCACCGTCGAACGGCGAGTTCCTTAGGGACAACCTGCCGCACTGCAAGGCCGAAGTGGTCGAAGCAGGGCACTTTGTCTGGGAAGACGCGTCGACGACCTATGCAAGGCTTGTCAGCAACTGGATTGGCGGCGGTTACCGGTTTGCCTAGGCTTGCCTGACGCGGGAAGTCCTCCTTCCGCTCTTACGCCGCAGGTTCCGGACCGCCCGCTCGTCGGGGAGGGCGACGCCAAGGCTCAGGCACGTCCCGGTCGGACCGCTCGCGATGTCGAACTGCGCACCGGCCGCCTCGGCACGCTCACGCATGATGACCAATCCCCAGTGTCCGGGGCGCCGCCCGGCCTCGAGCACGTCCGCGGGCATGCCCCGTCCGTCATCGCGCACACTGGTCCGCAGGGCGCCGGGAGCAAAATCGAGGGTGACGGTCACGGTGCTGGCCGCAGCATGGAGGAAGGCGTTGTGGACTGCTTCCCTGAGGATGTCGAGGACTGGCACCTGGACGGCGTCCGGCAGCTCCGTTTCTTCCCCGATGACCGTCAGCTCGAAGGCGACGGTTGAACCCTCCTCATGGTCCTCGCCAATGAGCCGAAGCGCATCAGACAGCGACATGCTGCCTTGGCCCACGCTCCGCAGGGCGACGACGCGCGCACGGCCTTCCAGGACGATGCCCTGCATCTGTCGAGACAGTGCCTTGACGCGATCGCGCATCCACTCAGGCATGTTGGCGTCGAGTTCCCATGCCGAAAGCCGGATTGAGATGGCCTGCATGCCCTGCAGGATGGAGTCGTGCAGTTCGCTGGCGATGCGGTCGCGCTCGGCGAGCTTGGCCTTTGTCCGTTCCATGTGCCGGTGGCGCAGCGTCCTGATACGCCATTGATAGGCGCCAAACAGCAGCAATCCGGCGGCAAGGGCAACGAGGCAGCGGAAGAGGGTGGTTTCAACAAAGGACGGCGTGCGGGTGATCGCAGCGGACGACACGACCGCGGACCAGTCGCCCTCGGTGCTTCTTGCCTGGAGTTCGAAGCGGTACTCGCCTGGCGCAAGGCTTGCGTATTTGACCGTGTTGGGGCTCTCGGAGTCGTGCCATGCCTCGTCCATGCCTTTCAAACGATAGCGAAGCTGCACGTGGTTCGGGTCGCCCAGGGACAGGCCGGAGAAACTGATCTCAAGCGCGGTGTCGTCGGGGGGAAGCGTCGCCCCGTTTTTCGGGAGCACCCCGTGACTGCTCGACATCGAGAGGATGACAGGGTGGACCTTGTCCGGCCCCTGGAGTCTGGCTGGGTCGACGGTTGCCAGCCCCAGCGTTCCGCCTGCCCACAGTATTCCGCCCGCATCGACATGCAGGCTCGGCAGGCCACCTTGCTGGCCAGCGCCCTGCAGCCCGTCATCCTCGGTCAGGATGCGGAACGGCACATCCGTCTCCTGTCCCGCCAACACGCCCCGCATCGCATGCGCGTCGATGCGGACAAGACCCGAGCGTCCGTAAGCCCAAAGCGCGCCGTCCGGCGTCCGCGCAAGGCCTGTCACGCCCCTCAGCCCGCCCGGCATTCGCAGAGCCACCGGATGGAAAGCGGTTCCATCGAACCACGCGATGCCGCGCTCGCCGGCGACGACGAGCGGATCACCCGGCAAGATGACCGCCACGGTCCCAAGACCGGTGTCCAACATCTCCCGCGCCGCTCGGTCCCCCTCTACCCGGAGCATCCGCCCGCCCGGATAGGCGAGCCAGGTGTGGCCGGACCGGTCGGCTGCGCCAAAAACCGGCGGCTCGTCCGGAAGTCCATCCGCCTTCCCGCGTCGGACCCAGCCTTGCGGGGAGATCTCAAACAGCCCGGTGTTGCGCACGCCGGCCCATACCGTACCGTTGGCCCGGGGCAGCATGAACAGGAGCGGGGCCTGGCCCACGGAGGAGGGCCGGTCAGACCAGCGGACCCACCGGTCGCCCGCCACGAGGTGGATGGCGGCATAACGGGTCGCCTGGAGGGCCTCTCCGTTTTCCCATGGGACCAGCGAGACGGTGTCCTCATTCGCGAGCGTCGAGCGTTTCCCATCGCGGGAAAAGCGCATCACGTCATCCCGCTTCCAGTTGGAAAACGTACCGACGAGCACGCTGCCGTCGTTTTCCGGCAGCACTGAAAAATAATAGCCGGCATAACCGACGTTCACCGGCCGGGTATCGACGGGATGGAAGCGTGCAAGTCCTTCCTTTGCCCCGACCCAGATGTTTCCTGCGCGGTCGGCAAGGAGGGTCATGGGCTGCAGGGTATCGGCCCCCTCCGGGAGGGCCTCGACATCACTGCCGGCCATCGATTTTTTGGCCGGACTCAAGCCGGCGCGGCGAAGGCACAACGTCTGGCAACCGCCAATCATTGACCAAAAACCGCCACGACCATCAAAGGCGAATACACTGCTGCCTGTGCCCGGGGCGGGCTTCGCGGCCCTCGCGCCGGGCACAAGCTCGAGGCCCGTGGGACTTGTTCGCCACAGCCGTCCATCAGGTGCGCCGATCAGGTAGCGCTGTGACGCCGCATCCATGTCCGGGACGCGGACGAAAGCCTTGGTTCCCTTGGCGAGGCGATAAACGCCGCTTTCCGTGTTTGCGATGACGTCGCCCTCGGCGTCGATCGTCACGATCTCCAAAGGTGCAGCAGGCAGCTGCCATTCGGGTGACCGGCACCGGACCCAGTGGCCGTTGCTCAGGACATACACCGCGTCGCCAACAGTGGCGAAGGTGCGGCCGCCACCGTCAAAGAACAGGCCGTCGATGCCGCTTCGGGGAAGGCCGTCTGGCTGGGAAACGACGCCGTCCGCTGCCCGATGTACGACCGCAGTGCTCCCGTACACGACCCATAGGTCGCCGTCCGGACGTGCCGCTATGTCAATGACCTGCCGCGAGCCTGTGTAGTCGTCGGGCAAAAGGTCCTGGGCAGCAAAGGCCTTTCCGTCGAATCGGTATAACCCCGAGGAGGTTCCGAGCCAGAGCCAGCCGTCACTGGTTTGCGCCATCGCGTTGATATCGCCAGGCGCTCCATCCCGTCCCCCCCAGAACTTGGTGACGAAGCCTGGGAACTTGGGAGAGTCGGCATGGGCGGGCAGGGCAAGCACCATGGCAAGGCCCATGGTCATGAGGATCCCCCACACCGGATGTCGCTTCACTCGGTTCCCCTTTCTGCGGTTCCCCGCATGCTGCTTGCCCGCCGGGCACTGATGTGGGCGGACTTGACGTCCCATCCACAGGCGATATGTATCGTGCGCTGGGCTTGTTGCATTCGCAAGCATCGACCGGTGCTTACGCCGGCTGGTGGGCCCGCACCTCGCTTCCCTGTGGTCTGCTTGAAACATCAACACACAGGGCAGGACGGCATCCGCTCATGCGAACCGGATTTCCGCGCTGGGCGAATGGCGAAGTACGCGCAAATAGGCGGTTTTTTATGCAAGTCATGCGAGCAATAGGACTTGCTACGCGCTACGACCATCAACCGGTGGCGCTTGCTCGTGACATTATGCAATCCCTGCCTCAATCGAACGGGCTTTCACACGGGCGGGAAAGCCATGCAACACATGCGAGGTTCCAGGTCGACGGTCATCTGGCGCGTTCTCCTTCGGTTGATCGTTTCAATGCCGAAGGCGGTCAGTGCCGAGGAAAAGCAACCGGCACCACATGGCCGGAGGCGTCGATTCTCATCGGCCGAATCGGCGGTGACATTCTGGGCTGCCGACGAACGTCGATGGCGATCGACGACACGCAGTCGCCCCACTGGTTGACGGTCACGTACTTTGCGGAGTCGATGGCGGTCCATCCGCTTCGCCTCCCGCTGTCGCTGAGTGCAGTCCAGTGGATGCCTCTTCGGCGCGTTATCTCTTCAGTGAGCTTTTTGCCATTGACACAACGCCCCGCATCCACGGCGGCCGATAGCCGCACGACGGGAGGCGGAGCGGGGCTCTCCCAGTCCGAAATAAGCCCAACGCGCAGAAGGAATCCCTCGCGGGTCCGATAAGCCACGGGCGGATAGCGCCACCCGTTATGCCCGTCTGCAGGCGCCACCATGGGCGACTGGAGATACGCCTGCATCGTTGCCGCGTCGCCAGGGATGAGCGGGATCGCTCCGGAAACCAGCTCGGCGAACGACATCGGCGGTGCTGCCTCGGCGGCCTGCGGCGTTGCCGTCGCGAGAGTGCATGCTGCGAATGCGGCGCTGAGCTTCGAGAGCAGGCTCTTCCTAGGCACGATATGTCCCGTCAGGTTCGGTAGCGCGTCGCAATGACGCCTTCCCGTCCCGCATCCTCCCGCAACTGGGTGAAAGCCTCGGCGAGGGTCTGGAACGACGACGCATCCTCAAGCGTGGGAATGGTGACCTCTTCCCCAAGATCGAGTCCACGTAGCGCGGCGTCGACGAGCTGTTCCGAGGTAATAAACGAACCCGCCGGAAACAGGGAGTCGTCGACACCCGCCGCGGCAAAGAACTCCGTTTTTACCGGACCAGGCAGCACGCATTGAAACCGTACGTTCGTACCTCGGGTTTCCAGATTCAGCGAGCGGGTGAAGTTCAGCACGAACGCCTTCGAACCGCTGTAGGCCGCTCCACCGGCGACAGCGCGAAACGCACTGATCGAGCACATGTTCACGACGGTACCGCTCCCCCGTTTCGTGAACGCCTGCATGGCGGCGAGGGACAGGCGCGCAAGGGCAAGAACGTTGACGTTGATCAGGGTGGCCAGGTCGTCGACCTGCGTGTCGGAGAGGGCACCAAGTTTCCCCATGCCTGCGTTGTTGACGAGAAAATCGACGCTCGCGTCATCGGCGATGACTTGCTCGACACTTCGGCACCCTGTCTCCGTGGAAAGGTCTGCCGTGAGGGTGGTGACTTTGATCCCATGGTCACGGGTGAGCTCAGCGGCAAGCTGCTCGAGGCGGTCCGTGCGGCGTGCGACCAGCACGAGATCGAAGCCGCGCCTGGCGAGTCGGTCGGCATAGGTCAATCCGATACCGGATGACGCGCCCGTTACCAATGCGGTTCGATGTTGACTCATGGTGCGATGCTCTTCGAGGAATTGTCGTGATGCCATTATTCGACAACGGCGGCAGGTGCGCTTGGATGCGTGTGTTACGGCACTTCACCCCACGTGGCGAAAGGCATAGATCAGCTACCCCTACAGACAACCGCAAGTTGATTTGCTACGGTTTGTCCCGTTGCCTGCGTCGATGCTCTCGAAGCCTCGCAGGCAACCATCGCTCAAAGCGGTGAGAAGCGCGGGCCAAGGGTGGTGAGACACCCTCGACCCGCTGACCAATCCAACTGAAAGAGAGTTGAAATGGCTACCCCCGATCATACGGTACTCGCTCGCCCGCCGGATCCCCCCGGCGACAACCCCACCGGTCACCGGGACGTCTGCCGACCTCGTAGACACGGTTGAAGAACCGCGGCAGCGGCCGTTTAACTGAGTTTGTTCTCAGCCGTACCATCCGGCGCGTACGCGGCCGGGCCGGCAAAACGCGCTGACGCCGCCACACACTTCGTCAATCACGCCGCCCCGGCGCCTGGTCTCAGGCAGCCGATGAACCCGCGAATCCGTTTGATCCGCGGCACGCCTTGCTTACGCCCGGCGTGCCGCACCTGGATGCGCGGGGTGGGTTGCTACCAAGGAGAGTTTCATGAATACGTCTCAGCGCCAGTCGATGGACGATGGCCTCAGTTACCACGCGGACCCTGGAGCCACGCCGCATGACCTCATGAATGAAGCAACGGAGTGGCTGCAATATGCGCGCGGGCTGAATGGCTTGCTAGCCGACCTGATCCACGAGTCGGACGCGATGGATTGCCAGCGCGTCGCGCTGGGGATGGAAGCGATCGGCGCGTTGATGCGCATGGGCATCCATTGCATGGCGCAGGCACACGTACGGATGTGCTGGGGGCAAGCGGGCTGATCGCCTTTCGCGGCGAACCCATCGGAGCGGACTGTCATTACGTTCAATTTGGGAGCGTTCTTCCTAGACGTCACGGCATGCGACCCGGATGCTTTGCAAAAAAGGACCCTGTGCATGTCATCCCGCGCAACCGTTCCGGCATCGTTCTTCGGTATCGTCCTCGGCCTCGTAGGGCTAGGCGGGAACTGGCGGGTGGCCGCATCCCTCTGGGGACTGCCGGCGATCGTGGGTGAAGCGGTGATGTTCCTCGCGCTCGTCGTGTGGGGAACGCTCATCGTGGCTTACGCGTACAAGTGGTGCTTCGACCGTGAGGCGGCTGCCGAGGAAGCGCGGCATCCGGTGCAATGCTGTTTTATCGGCCTCGCGCCTTCGTCGACCGTGCTGATGGCGCTGGTGATTCACCCGTACGCGTACCACGCTGCCGTCGGCGCGCTGGTCGTCGGCGGGGTAGGGCAGGTGACGTTCTGGCTCTGGCGATTCGGGGCCATGCTGCAGGGCGAGCGCGACGTCGTCACGACGACACCCATTATCTATCTGCCGTCCGTGGCCGGAAACTTCATCATCGCTATAGGATGCGGTGTCCTCGGGTTTTCTTCGTGGGGGATCCTGTTCGCCGGCGGGGGCCTGTTGAGCTGGTTCGCGCTGGAATCCATCATCATTTTCCGACTCTTCAATGCGAGCGCACTTGCCGTGCCGCTGCGCCCCACGCTCGGCATTCAGCTCGCGCCTCCCGTCGTCGCCGTGGCCGCCTGGCTTGCCAACACGAAGGGTCCTCCCGATCTCGTTCTGCAGGCGATCTGGGGATATGGTCTGTTGCAGGCGCTTCTATTGATCCGGCTGCTACCGTGGATTCTGAAGCAGGCTTTCGCACCGGCTTACTGGGCCTTCAGCTTCGGCGTCACCGCACTCTCCGGCGATGCGCTTCAGATGACAGCGCGTGGACTCACGGGCGCTGTCGCCGACATGGCGCCGGTGTTGTTCGTCATCACCAACGCGGTCATGGCTGTCCTGATGGTGGGAACCGTGGTTCGGCTCGCACAGAACAAACTGATTCCGCGACCCGCACCGGTCGCGCCATTCGGACGTGCACCCTGAGGTGAACTACCGGCCTGAAGCAACACGGTGGAAACGTCAGTGAGATGTCCCTCGATCATCGCTATCGATAGGCATGCGTTCCTACGCTTTGGGGCGGACACGCTTTTTCGCCAGGGCAGGCGAGGCGGTTGGCTTCATCTCGAAAAAACGAGCTTGCGCTTCGAGATCAGGGTAGTGAGGCGCGTCGAGCATCTTAATGACGTCGGAGCCATGTCCCAGTGCGAGTAACAGCCGCAGGAGATTCTCCGAAGAAACGGGGGACCCCTTCTCCGCAGCTTTGATCGTGCTTTCGGAAACGCCAGCGCGCCTGGCGAGATCGGCCTGTCGCCACGCGAACGCCATCCGCTGCCGCCGAATCCGGTTTCCGACCTCGCGTGGGAAGTCTTCCGGGGAGGGCGTGGGAGGCCGCTTATTGGCAAGCAATTCCGCCAGTGATTTCATGTACTTATGATAGGTTGGCTGCTAAGAGGTGTAATCAAACCTCTTAGACGAAATTTGTGGCAAATAAAAACCCGCGGAGGGGACCGCGGGTTTGAGAAACTCCGTCGTTGCAAAAGGCAGCAGGGGAACTGCCCGGATATGCTGGGACCGGTGCCTCTCGGCAACCTTGGGAATAAGTATACTTCGCAGTACATGAATCGTACGTGAGCCAGCACAAGCTGCCCGGCAACCTTTTCTCGAATCCGTAAAAGCCTTGCTCCCCAAGGCCTGCGCGCGGCCTCATGCGCTGCGCGTTACCTGGGCCTATCGCCTAGAATGGCCTGATTATCGATAAATGAGGAGCACGACGCCCCATGGAATCTGGGACTCTCCGTCGCATCGACACCTGGTATCTACCCGTCACTGAAAGCGTCGCATCGGCCTTCATCAGCCACGGCGCGGTTCCGGAGGCATCGATCGAGCGCGCTGCACTGCTGGCCATGATGCTTGCGACACAGCGTCCGCTGGGCCGCGGCGACCTCTACCGCCTGGTGGACGAGGCGCGCCAACTCTTCGATGGCCAGCCCCTGGCGGACGGCGAGCGCGATCTTCTGGCGCAGCGTGTCGTCCTCGCGGACATGGGATTTGGTGAGGTCGCAGGCTTGCTTGGCGATCAGGGCGTCGCTTTCGCCGATGTCGAGGTCATGGCGGCCGAGGCTTGGCTCGGGGAGGACGGCGAGTTCTCGCACGGGTTTCAGGCGGCCTGTCGTGAAACCTTCATGGAGGTGAGCGTTCGACTCGAAGAAGACCTCGGGGCGGACGACGAGGACGGCGACGTCGAACGACCGATGGCGGGCGATCAGGTCGTCGAAGTGGTCCGGCCCACGTTCCACCTTCGTGGAACGACGGATCAGGTCCGCGCGGTAAGGGCCATCGCGGCATCCTCGAGCGAGCATTACGCGATCACCGCGTTTGCCGGAACCGGCAAGACGCACCTCATGTTCGCCCTCGCGACCAGCGGTCGTCGTTTCACGCACCTCGCGCCGACCCATGCGCACCAGCACGCCTTCAACGAGCGCGTAGGGACGCGTGCGGTCTCCAGCGTGGTGCTTCGCACGCTCGCCAATGACATGGCCACCGCGCACGTCCAGGGCAACAGCATCCGCTGGGTGCGGGCGCCGACGGTGCGCGAAGCCAGTATGCCGCTCGAAGCACGATTGCAGGCCGCGGGCATCGTGTCGATTGCCGGCGATAGTCCGGCCAGGGTGCTTGCGGCGGTCGATCGCATCATCAACCGGTGGTGCTACTCGGATGCGCCTCAGATCGGCCCGGAGCACGTGCGCTTCAACGACGGCCTCTCGGTGGACGAGCGCGCCGCTTACGTGGCGATGGCACGCCGCGTGTGGGAGCTGATGCTGCAACCGCTCGGGAGCAAGACCGAGCGACCGTTCACCGTTCGCGCGTATCACCTGTTCAAATGGCTCGACGTCGAGGGCGCCTCGTTGCCACCGATGGGCACGCTGCTCATCGACGAGGCCCACGATCTGCCCGCGCCGCTGCTCGCCCTCATTCGTCGCTACCCCGATGGCTGCGTGACCATGGGCGATCCCTATCAGAAGTTGAGCGGGGTCATGGCCAACTACGGGTCGGGCAAGGCGTTGACGCTGACCCGGTCGGTACGCGCCGGTGGTCAGGCGGTCGGACTCATCCGGTCGGTGCTCGGCATGCACAGCACGGAGCTGGTCGTCGAGTCGCTCGAGGGTTCGCGAGAGCATTACACGCGACGGTATTTCTATCAGTCGACCGACACGCTGCCACTCGCCGGGCTTCGCGTCTATGAGAGCGTGTGGTCCATTCTGGAGGACGCACTAAGGCTGAAGAGCCAGGGCGTGCCGTTCCGGTTGTTGCCCGCCACGGAGAGCGACCTGGCACGCGCCACCGAAGATGCGATCGGCATGCGACGTGGGGACCATGTGACGCGGTACTACGGCAACCGGGAGTACACGTCCTGGAGCGCGCTGGCAGGGCACCTGGAGAGGATCGGCTACAGCAGGGTCGTGCGGCTGTTCGAACGGGATTTCGGCAGCACGGATATGCAGTCGCTGCTCGGCGCCCAGAAGGACGCGGAAGCGGAAGGGCTGACGCTGGGCCTGCTGGAGCATTGCAAGAGCCTGGAGTTCAGCCAGGTGACCTTGTGGCCGTGTTGCTTCGACACGCTGTCGGGAGCGCTCGAGCGACGTCGCGCCGACGAGCGCGTGCGCGCCGTCTATCTCGCGATGAGCCGTGCGACGGACGAACTCTGGTTGCCTGGCGATGCGATCGACATCCTTGCCGACAGGGTGTCGCGGGTACGCGGCCAGTTCACCTGAATGCGATCAGCCTGCGCTGGTCGCGAACCTCCGCCAGGAACTTCTGCGGGGTGGTACCGGCGATGACGTGAAAGTCCGCGATGAGATGGGCCTGGTCGTAATAGCCCGCATCCACCGCGACGCTCGACCAGTTCGATCCGCCGTTATTCAGCGCGCTGCTTACGGCGCGGTCGAACCGTTTCAGCCGGGCGAACGTCTTGGGATTGAGGCCCGTCACCTCCTGAAAGACGCGACGCAGATGACGATCGCTGATTCCCAGTTGCGTTGAGACATCGCCGACGTTGGCGTGTTCCAGCAGTCCGGCTGCCCGGCGCACAAAGCCATGCCTGGCATCCATCGGCGTCGACGCGACACGCAGGGCGATCGCATCTTCCAGCACGGAGGCAGCGGTGGCGGAATCATGGGTATCGGCCAGCTTCCCGATCAGATCCTCCGCAGCGCTTCTGCTCCAGATCTCCTCGATCGGAATCGTCCGCCCCACCAGCGCGCTCGCCGGCACGCCGAACACGGCCTGGTGAGTCTCATAAGGAACACGGACAAAGGCGGCGCGGTGACCGCGGTAGATCCGCTTTCGATGAACGCGCTGACGTGCACCGAGTGCATGAACGTCCAGTCCGCCGGGAATTGAGGGGCCGTAGCGAGCGACCAGATACATATTGGCGCTTGGGCTTGCGACGAGGTCGAGGTGAGTCGCGGATGCCGGGAAGGGCATGCTCAGCGGGTCGTGATAACGGTGCATCTCTGTGCGCATGGGGTCAGTCTGAAGACAAACCGGGCGGCTAACAAGCCTTGTCCGGTTTATCCAATTCTCCGGAAATCCCGCGAGTACGCTGACCGTTCATTCTTTCGGAAAGGCGGTGTCGTATGAAGGTCCTGGTTACCGGAGCGACGGGTAAGGTGGGTTCACGTCTCGTGAAGCGCCTGATCGATCATGGCGAGCAGGTGAGGGCGTTGGTGCGCGACGAGAAGCGCGCCCGGGACATGCTGGGCGACCAGGTGGAACTGGTCCAGGGCGATCTGCTCGAGCCTGGTTCCCTGCCTAAGGCGGTGGAGGGTGTGGACGCGGTGGTTCATTGCGCCGCGTTTTTTCGTGGCGCGACCGATGAACAGGCGCACGCGACGAACGACCTGGGAACGCGGCATCTGGCGGAGGCGAGCAAGAACGCCTCGGTGGGGCGCTTCGTTTTCACGAGTACGGGCCTGGTGTACGGCCCCAAGGGTGGAGCGCAGACCGGCGAAGACGATAGCTGTGCGCCGGTAGATGCGTACCCGGTGAGCAAGCTTGCCGCCGAGAAGCTGCTGTTGTCGATGGACGGGCTGGATGTCCGGGTGCTTCGTCTTCCCTTCGTTTATGGCGCGGGTGATCCGCACATCAACGAGGTCGTGCCGTTCATGCGTAAATTCCCCGCCGACATGCGGATGTCGCTCGGGCATCATGACGACATCGCTCAGGCGGTCGTTCGCATGCTTTATGCGAAAGCGCCGAAGCACCGTATCTACAACGTCGTCGACGACGAAGATCCCGATCTGGCGACGTTGTTCAAGGCGGTCGGCGAGCTGCCTCCGGATGGTTCGGACGCTGAGCGAGCCAGGATCTTCAATGTGCGCATGGACGGTCGCCGCATTCGCGAAGATCTGGGCTTCGCACCGGTCTTTCCGCGTCTGCGGGATGCTGTGGAGGCAGGGGCTCTCTAGGCGGCGGGACGGCTCGAAAGTCTTCCACCAAGCGACAATGCTCACAATGGCCCGTTACGGGGTGGCCGCGGAGGCATGGCTTCGGACACGCCGGGCAGCATGGGCGCGTAGGCTCCGCGCGGGAAGAGGATGACAAAGTCGGGATCCGGTCTCATCGCAGCCCGTTGACGCGGCTTTGTCGCCCCGTCCCCGACCATGCCCCATGCCCGCCGATTCCCTCACATACACCCGTTCCCTTCGAGTCAACGAACTGCGCCGCAGCGGCCTGCTGGACCGGCCGGGGAGCGCCCAGTTCGGGCACCTCACCGAACTTGTCCGGAACGTTCTGAGCGTTCCCGTCGCCATCGTGTCCATCGTCGACGAAACCCGCCAGGTGTTCGCTGGTCACTCCGGCCTGCCCGAGCCGTGGGCGTCGATGGGCGAAACCCCGATCACTCATTCGTTCTGCCAGTACGTCGTCGAGCGGGGTGAAGTGTTCGACGTACCGGATGCGCGCGCCGAGCCGCTGGTAAAGAACAACCTCGCCATTCCCGATCTCGGCGTAGAGGCGTACCTTGGCGTGCCGATCCACTCGCTCGACGGTTCGCTGATTGGCGCCCTGGCCGCGATCGACACGAAGCCGCGAGCATGGACGGCGCACGATCGCAGCGTGCTCGAGATGATCGCGATCATCGTCGACAAGGAAATCCGCGTCGGTTCGTCGGAGCGAAAATTCCGTACGCTTTTCGGGGAGATGCGGGAGGGCTTCTACGTCGGTCAGCTCCTGCGCTCGGCCGATGGCGCCGCCGTCGACTTCCGTTTCGAAGAGGTCAATCCATCTTTCGGAAGACTCACCGGTCTCGACCCGGCGGCGACGACCGGTGCGATGCTGGGCGATGTCGCGCCGCTGGCCATCGATGAATTGCTTCCGGTGTTCGAGGGCGTACTCAAGGATCGCTCGGCGGTCGTGCATGTCGGTCGTTCGACGCTGGTCGACGGCCGCTGGTTCGAGACCCGTCTGACGCCGCTCGACGGCGACCGGCTGATCGGCTTCTTTACTGACGTCACCGAGCGTCGCAGAAACGAAGAACTGCAGGATGTGCTCAACCATGAGATGAGCCATCGTCTGAAGAATACGCTCATGATGGTTCAGGCGCTGGCCGTGCAGACCTTGCGCGGCGTGACCGAGCGGGACGCCGTGGATGCACTGGAAAAGCGCATTCACGCACTCAGTTCGGCGCACGACATTCTCTTCCGGGAGAACTGGCACGGCGCGCCCGTGCTAGCCATCGCGCAGTCGTCCTTCGGGCGTTTCTGCCTGGAAAGCCGTGTGGATTTCATCGGCACGGCGTTCGAACTCGGACCGAAAGCCACGCTTTCCCTGTCGCTCCTGCTTCATGAGCTGACGACCAACGCGGTGAAGTACGGCGCTCTTTCGAATGCCGAGGGAAGGATACGACTCAGTTGGTCAACCGACAGCGAACAGTTCTATCTGAAGTGGCAGGAAGTGGGTGGGCCGCTTGTGAGCGAGCCCGAACGCAAGGGCTTCGGCTCCCGTCTGATCAGGATGGGCATGGGGTCGGGCGATGTTCGTACGGAGTACCACCCTAAGGGGTTCGTACTGACGCTCTCCGCACCGCTTTCGCATTTACAGCAGGTATGACCCGATGGGCCAGGCATCTCCCTTGAAACCCGTGGTTCTCATCGTCGAAGACGAACCGTTGCTGCGCCTCATGGCGGAAGAGCTGATCGAGGACGGCGGCTTTGACGTCGTCTCCGTGCCGGATGCCGCGTCGGCCGTGCGGATTCTGGAAACCCGGCTCGACATCCGCATCGTGTTTACCGACATCGATATGCCCGGTGGCATGGACGGCATACGCCTTGCCGCGATGATCCGCGACCGTTGGCCGCCGATCGAGATCGTGGTTACGTCCAGTCATGTCAGCATCGCGAACCACGAGATGCCCGCGCGCGGAGTCTTCCTTTCCAAGCCGTATGACGCGCAGCAACTCGTGGGCCTGCTTCGGAGCATGGCGGAGCGGAGGCCGGATGTGCCGGATCCTGCGCGCCCGAGGTGAGCTGAACCGATGTGCATCGGTTGGCGTCGGTATCGGCGCGGGTCGCCGGGTCGAACGTGAGCATGCTATCTCCGTAGGGAATGGCCAGCGTAGCGCTCTAGACGGCCGCCTTCGGCGGACGGTCAACGACTGACTGATGACAGCGACGGGACCGCGCTCGTCGTATACCGTGCTGTGCGTCACACCGAGCCCTGCCGGTCCGAACGACGCGTGGCTTGCGAGCCCCAGCCAGCCGGCTTCGGGAGAGCGCAGGATGTGCGCGGTCAGATCCACATTGGGAAACGCCACGTCACCGGGCAGCCGCCTCGGGCAAAGGCCATTCGCGACGTCGACGACACCGAGCATCCTTGCGAGGGGGCTGGTGGCGGCATCGGCGATCAGCGGAAACCCCGGTCGCACCCAGCTGGTCGCCTGACCGGTATCGACCTTGATCTGACGCGCTTCCACACTTCGTACGAAGCCGCCCGGCCACAGGGATGAGAAGTCCCACGGCGGGGTGTCCGCCAACGGAGGCATAGACGGGAATCCGTCCCCTGCGATCGTCGACGTGTCGGATGTCGCCAGCAGCCATGCGCGCAGTGTGATCGCGATGCGTCCCTGACAGGTGAGGGTGGCCTCGACGAGCTCGATGGTGCGGCCCGGGCGGATTACGTCGACCGATATATCGAACGCGTCCATGGGAAGCACGCCATGGATGTCGTAGGTGGCACGGCTGATGGTCAGAACGTCGGTCCGACGCGACGCATGGTGCGTTTCGATTTCGCGGGCGAGCAGGCCCATGACCGGCGCGATGTGCTGTTCGTCGGGATTCCAGCCCCCGCCGACGTGGTCGGTGGGACGATAGCGCCCTGGTGCGATCTGAACGAAGTAGGCGTCGGCAACGGGCGTGCTCATCAAAGCTTTTTTCTGCGCAGGGAAACGGCGAGGTTAGCCGAACTGGCCGATCGACCTCAACGCGCCCGACAACGCAGGTATGTCAACGAGTTTCAGCATCAATCCGGCTGCTCGGCATCGAGCATGGCCTTCAGCGTCAGGGCATTGGGAACGGCCTCTCCGCGTGCCGTGTTGTCAAAAATGCACCACGCATCGCGTCCGTCGCCGGCTGACAACCTCATCCTTGTGGCGACGCTGTCGATGAACGTGCGGTCGTATGCGGAATAGTAGATCTCGGGGGCGCCGTGCAACCGAATGTAAAGAAGCTCGGGGTGAAGCATTGGCTCGACACCGGCGACGGGCGAGGGATGGGCCTGGACGATCGATATGTCCCCTTCTCGTAACAACGCATCCGCCTTCGCCGTAAACCAGGAAGCGTGTCGCGGCTCGCACACGACGGGGGTGGATGTGATCTTCCGCAGACGGCGGAAAAATGCTCTCGCTGTTTTTGAATCAAGTGCAAGGCTCGGGGGAAGCTGGATCAGGATGCAACCGAGCTTGGCCTTCAGTCCTGACACCTCACGCAGAAAGGCGGCGAGCGGCGCTTCACAGTGCTGCAGGCGAAGCTCGTGCGTGATCGTTCGAGGCATCTTCACGCTGAAGCGAAAGCTTTCAGGAACGCTTTCCCCCCAGCGAAGGTAGGTCTTCTCCTGGTGCGACCGATAGAAGGACGAGTTGATCTCGACGCAGGAAAACACCCGCGCATAGCGCTCCAGATGAGTGCCCTCGGTGCCGAACGACGAGGCGACCTTCGACGCAAGCGACCAGCCCGCGCAGCCCACTCGCAGGGCGGGCGATTCGGAAGCGTGAGTGGTTTGGTTCATGCGGGCAGTCTTGGTCAGACGGCGTGAACGCACGGTGGCCTGACCGGACAACGTCGCATGAGGTCTTCACCGGGCCTCCTGACTCAGTCACGCAATGAACACCGCCGACACGCTCTTTCGTCACGGAGGTGGGGCAACGATTCGTTCTTCTGAGAGGAGAGAACACCATGAGCGACCGCGACAGCGTGCAGCATTCCTCCATCGGCGTCGGTGGGTCCAACAATCCAGCGGCCAACCCCGGCCAGGACAAGCCGGCGAACGAGCCCTCGGACCAGGTCGGTCAGACCCGGCCGGACGATGTGGCGACCGACGGCGCGGATCAGAAGGGACGGCGGGATCCGGGCAAGAGCGGTCAGCGATAGGGTAGGGAGGCACGCTTTTGAATTACTAGCCTCGCGGGTATATCAAATTGGGATTCGCAAGATTAAAATCATGTTTCGCCGATATGGCAAACACATGTCTTAATCCGCTTTTCAGGGATCCCAGAATTGAGCAACTCCGCCTCGCTGCGCATCGTTCCCCTTGATAGCAAGGCCGAACTGGACCGGTTCATCAAGGTACCGGGCGCGATCCTGGGATCGGATCCCGCATGGATCGCGCCTTTATTTCTTGAACGAAAACTCCACCTCGGTGCAAAAACCAACCCATGGTTCGAGCATGCCCGGTGGAAGGGGTGGATCGCCTATCGCGGTGATCGCCCGGTTGGCAGGATCAGTGCCCAGATAGATTCCCTGCACCTGCAGCGCCACGCCGACGGTGCGGGCTTCTTCGGCATGCTCGACGCCGAGGACAACCCGGAGACCTTCGCCGCGTTGCTCCGGACGGCGGAAGACTGGCTCCGAGGCGAGGGTATCGAACGCATACGCGGGCCGCTCAGTCTGTCGATCAACGACGAGGTGGGCCTTCTCATCGACGGCTTCGATACGTCGCCCTATTTCATGATGGGTCATACGCGGCCGTATTACGGCTCGCACATCGAGCAGGCAGGCTACGCGAAAGCCAAGGACATGTTGGCCTATGTCGTCGCGCCCGACTTTCCCGAGCCCAAAGTGATGAACCGCTTGCTCGGCAAGTCGAAGCAGCGCATCCGCGTGCGCCCGCTCGACCGCAGCCGTTTCGATGAAGAACTGGCCACGCTGCGCGATATCTTCAACGATGCCTGGGCCGATAACTGGGGCTTCGTGCCGTTCACCGAAGCCGAATTCAAGGATCTCGGTCACACCCTGAAGGTCTTGATCGCCTCGGAGCTGATCCAGATCGCCGAGGTGGACGGCGAACCGGCCGCGTTCATCGTCGCCTTGCCCAACGTCAACGAAGTGATCAGGGACTTCGACGGCAAGCTGCTGCCGTTCAACTGGGTCAAGCTGCTGTGGCGGCTCAAGAAGCGCTTCCCGAAGTCGTCGCGCGTGCCGCTCATGGGCGTGCGTCGCAGCTTTCATAACACGCCGCTCGGTCCCGGACTGGCATTTCTGGTGATCGATGCCGTCCGGCATCATCTGGTGGCGCGTGGCGTCGAGGAGGTCGAGTTGTCCTGGATCCTCGAAGACAACGCCGGCATGCGCAACATCATCGAAGCGATCGGCGGTCGTGACTACAAGCGCTATCGCGTCTACGAAAGGCAGCTCTGATGGCGAAGCAATCCTCGCGTGGAACCGTGGCGGTCGTCGGCATCGTCGCGGTCGCCGCGATTGTATGGTGGGTCGGACACGGCAAAAAAGACGGTGCCTCGGTAGCCGATCAGGCGGTGCCGGTCGTCACGGCCACCGTCCGGCAAGGCGGATTCGTCGTCTATCGCGTGCAGCCGGGAACGGTCACCCCGTTCAACAGCGTGCTGGTGCGGAGCCAGGTGGATGGAGTGCTCACGCGCGTCGCCTTCAGCGGCGGGCAGCAGGTCAGGAAGGGCGATCTGCTGGCCGAGATCGATCCGCGAGCCTCGCAGGCACAGCTCCAGCTCGCAACCGGCGATCTGGGCCGCAGTCAGGCGCAGCTGGCCAATGCGGAAGAAACGCTCAAGCACTATGAGGCGCTCCTCGCGCAGGATTCCATCTCGCGTCAGCGGGTCGCCGATCAGCGCTCGTTGGTACGGCAGTACGCCGCCGAGGTGAAATCCGAGCAGGGCCGTATCGGCAGCGCCAACCTTCAGGTGTCCAACGCGCGGATCGTCTCGCCGATCTCGGGAATGGTGGGCTTGCGGCGCGTCGACCCGGGCAATCTGGTGGGCCCGTCGGACGCTCGTGGCATCGTCACCGTCACGCAGTCGCAGCCCAGCAAGGTCCTCTTCTCCGTACCGGTCAACGTGGTTCCGCGCGTACTCGCGCGCCTTAACGGCGGTGCCTGTATTCCGGTCGATGCTTACGGCGACGGCCCTGACGACAAACTGGGTACCGGCCATCTTCTCGCGGCGAACAATCAGGTGGACCCCACGACCGGCACGGTGAAGTTCGAAGCCGAGTTCGCCAATGCCGACGGCGCGCTGCTGCCGAACCAGTTCGTGACCGCGAAGCTCCCCGTCGATGTGTTGCCGCAGGCGATCCTGGTGCCATCCGCAGCGATCCAGCAGGGCGCTCAGGGGCCCTTCGTCTACGCGATCAAGGACGACAAGACCGCTGCCGTCGTGCCGGTCAAACTGGGTGCTCAGGACGCTTCCACCACCGTCATCGCCTCCGGGATCGCAGCGGGGGCGAAGGTCGTCGTCGAAGGCGCGGACCGGCTGCGCGCCGGGACGAAAGTGCAGGCCACGGCGGCGGCCGAGCCTGCGCCGTCCCCCGCGGCGGAGACGCCTTCCTGTCATCGCGACGAGGCGGGCGCCTCAGCGCGGACGTCGACCGCGCGCTCGTGAACCCGTCCCGTCCGTTTATTCTCCGGCCGGTCGCAACCGCGCTGCTAGCCGTCGCGATCCTCCTGGTCGGCCTGTTCGGGTATCGCTTTCTGCCGCTCTCGGCGCTGCCGGAAGTGGACTTTCCGACCATCGAGGTCGTCACAGCGTATCCGGGGGCCGGACCGCAGGTGGTGGGATCGACCATCACGGCGCCGCTCGAACGGCAGTTCGGCCAGATGCCAGGGCTGAGCCAGATGTCGTCGACGAGTTCGGCGGGCGCCTCGACGATCACCCTGCGCTTCAATCTGGATCTGCCGCTCGACGTGGCGGAGCAGGAAGTGCAGGCTTCGATCAACGCGGTGGCGCCGTCACTGCCTTCCGATATCTCGCAGCCGCCGATCTACCGCAAGGTCAATCCGGCCGATGCGCCGGTGATGACGCTGGCGCTGACGTCCCCGACGTTGCCGCTCCGGACGCTGCGCGAACTGGCGGATACCCGCCTCGTGCCCAAGTTGTCTCAGGTGACCGGCGTCGGCCTGGTCAGCCTCGGCGGAGGCCAGCAACCGGCCATCCTGGTACAGGCCGATCCGGCGAAACTGCGCTCGCGTGGCATGACGCTGGAGGACCTGCGCGGTTCGATTCGCGAGGCCAATTCGAACGTGGCTAAAGGCACCCTCGACGGCGCGGTGCGTTCGTCCAACATCGCCATCGCGGATCCGCTGGACAGCGCGGAAGCCTTCGCGAATCTGACCGTGGGCCACCGCGAAGGCGCGGTGGTTCGCCTGCGCGATGTGGCGAGCGTGAGCGATGGTGCGGAAAACGCACGTCTTGCCGCCTGGTCGGGCGAGCAGCCCGCCATCATCCTGCAGATCCGCAGGCAGCCGGGCGCCAACGTGGTCGAGGTCGTGGATCGCGTCCGGCAGGTGCTGCCGCAATTGCAGGCGACGCTGCCCGCGGCCGCCGATGTCACGACACTGGCCGATCGCACGGAGTCCGTGCGTGCCGCCGTGCACGATGTACAGATGGAGCTGGTATTCGCCGTGATCCTGGTGGTCCTGGTGATCTTCCTGTTCCTCGGCGGCGGCGCCGCGACGCTGATCCCCGGTGTGGTCGTGCCGCTGTCGCTGATCGGCACGTTCGCGGTCATGTACCTCGCGGGCTTCTCGATCAACAACCTGACGCTGATGGCGCTGATCGTGGCGACGGGTTTCATGGTGGACGATGCGATCGTCATGATCGAGAACATCGCACGCTATGTCGAAGCGGGGGAAGAGCCATTCGCCGCCGCGCTGAAGGGTTCGCGCCAGATCGCGTTCACCGTGGTCTCGCTCACCTTGTCGCTGCTGGCGGTACTGATCCCGCTGCTGTTCATGGGCGGGGTGGTGGGGCGTCTTTTCCGCGAGTTCGCGGTCACCCTCGCGGTCGCCATTCTGATCTCCGGCGTGGTGTCGCTGACACTGACACCGATGATGTGCGCACGGATGCTCCGGCGCACGCCCGTGCGCGAGGGCAAAGCGTGGCATGCCCGCGTACTCGCGCGTTACGAGGCCGGTCTGAGCTGGGTCCTGGCACGGCAGACCGCGACACTCGTGACGGTCGGCGCGATGGCGGTATTTGCGGTCGCGCTGTATTTCGTCGTGCCGCGCGGTCTCTTTCCCCGGCAGGACAGCGGCGACATTCAGGGCGTCACCGTCGCGCCGGCGACCGTATCGTTCGCCGCCATGAGCCAGCGGCAGCAGGCGTTGACGCATGCGATCCTGCGCGATCCGGCCGTGGCCAGCGTCGCGTCGTTCGTCGGTGTGGGTGACGGTGCGCCATCCCTCAACAGCGGGCGACTGCTCATCCACCTCAAGCCGCTGTCGCACCGCGACCGCGCGCCCGCGGTCATGAAGCGACTCGCGGACGCGGCGTCCGGCGTCGCCGGCATTACGCTCTACATGCAGCCGGTGCCCGACCTGACGATCGACGACCGCCTCAGTCCGGGTCAGTACCAGTTCTCGGTCGAAAACGCGGACTCCACCCAGCTTGCGGCCTGGCTGCCGCGGGTGCTGGAGCCCTTGCGGAACGACCGGCACCTGGCCCATACCACCAGCGATCAGCAGGTCGACGGTCTCGAGGCTTACGTCCATGTCGATCACGAGCTTGCCAGCCGCTACGGGATCACGTCGGCGGCTGTGGGTGACGCGCTGTACAACAGCTTCGGCCAGCGTCAGGTCGGCACCTTGCTCACCCTCGCCAGCCAGCGTCGCGTCATCCTCGAGGCCTTGCCCGCCGCGGGCGGTACGGCGAGCGCGATGGAGGGTGTCTATCTCTCCGGCCAGGGCGGGGCAGGCGACGCCGGTGCCGACCCTGCGGATCCGGCGGCGTCGCTGATTCCCCTCGCATCCATCGCGAAGGTGACGGAGCGCATCGCGCCGCTGGTGGTCACCCGAATCGACCAGTTGCCCGCGGCTACGGTGTCGTTCAATCTCGCTTCGGGCGTGTCGCTGGACGGTGCGATGGAAGCCGTGGATTCGGCGTGGCATCGACTGAAACCGCCGGCCGGCATGCACATGCGCTGGCAGGGCGCCGCGCAGGCGTTCGAAGCATCGCGCGGCGGACAGCCGTGGTTGCTGCTGGCCACGCTGCTCAGTGTCTACATCGTGCTCGGCGTACTCTACGAGAGCTACATCCACCCGTTGACGATTCTTTCGACGCTTCCCTCAGCCGGCATCGGTGCCCTTTTGGCACTCATCATCGGCGGCTTCGAGCTCGACGTGATCTCGCTGATCGGCGTGATCCTGCTGATCGGCATCGTGCAGAAGAACGCGATCATGCTGATCGACTTCGCGATCGATGCGCAGCGCGAGCAGGGCCTTCTCCCGCGCGATGCCATCGTGCAGGCGTGTCTCCTTCGTTTCCGTCCGATCATCATGACCACGCTGGCCGCGATGCTGGGCGCGTTGCCGCTGATGCTGGGCGGCGGTATGGGCGCGGAACTGCGTCACCCCCTGGGTGTGGGCATCTTCTGGGGGCTGCTGGTCAGCCAGTTGCTGACGCTGTTCACCACGCCGGTGATCTATCTGGCGTTCGAGCGCGTGCTGCAGCGGGGCGGGCGTCGCTCGTGAGTGAGACGGCATGAATCTGTCGCGTCTCTTCATCGACAGGCCGGTAGCGACCTCGCTGCTCTGCCTCGGGCTGGTGGTCGCAGGGGCGCTTGCCTGGCGGCTGCTGCCGATCGCCTCGTTGCCCGAGGTGAACGTGCCGACCATCAAGGTGTCGGCCGAGTTGCCCGGTGCCAGTCCGGCGACGATGGTCTCGGCCGTGGCGACGCCGCTCGAGCGCGCGCTCGGGCGCATCGCCGGGCTCACCGAGATGACCTCCGTCAGTACGACGGGAGGCACCGACGTGCGGCTCACCTTCGACCTGTCACGCAACGTGGTCGGGGCGTCGCGCGACGTGCAGGCGGCGATCAATGCCGCGCGTGCGGACCTGCCGTCCGATATGCCGGCCGCACCGAGCTATCGCGAGGTCAGTTCCGCCGACGCGCCCGTGCTGGTGCTCGGCCTCACCTCCCGGCATGCGACGCCGAGTCAGATGTATGGCGTCGCGTCGACCACCTTCAGCCAGACGCTGGCGCAGGTGGATGGGGTGGGCGAGGTCGAACTGGTCGGAAGTTCCGTCCCCGCCGTGCGTGTAGCCCTGGATCCGCAGGCGATGAACCAACGGGGTGTCGGCTTCGAGCAGGTGCGCCACGCGGTGTCGGCTGCCGTGTCGAATGCCGCCGGCGGCGCGATCGAGACCGGTGACCGTTACCTGCAGGTCGCTACCAACGGTCAGTTCGACAAGGCCAGCGCGTTTCGCTCGGTCGTCGTGGCGGGACGCGATGGTACGGCCGTGCCGCTCGGTGACATCGCCCGCGTCATCGAGACGGAGCGCGACCCACATCAGGCGGCGCTCGCCAACGGCGAGCCGGCCGTGCTGGCCCTGGTCCGCCACAAGCCCGGCTCCAATACCATCGAAGTCATCGACGGGGTGATGAAGCGCCTGCCCGCGCTCCAGGCTTCGCTGCCTGGCGACATGAAGGTGAGCGTCATCGTCGATCGTGCCACCTCGGTCCGCGGCTCGCTGCGCGCGGCCGAACATACCCTCGCGCTGGCCGTCGTGCTGGTGGTCCTGGTCATGCTGGTCTTCCTGCGCGACCTGCGCGCGGCCCTGATCGCCAGCGCCGTGGCGCCAATCTCGCTGCTCGGTGCGATGACCGCGATGTACCTGCTGGGGTACAGCCTCGACATCCTCTCGCTGATGGCACTCACCATCGCGGTGGGCTTCACCGTGGATGACGCGGTCGTCGTCGTCGAAAACATCGCGCGCCATATCGAAGACGGGGTGCCGCCGCGCGAGGCGGCGCGTGTGGGTGCTGGTGAGGTCGGTCTCACGGTGGTGAGTATGAGCGCGGTCCTCATCGCGGTATTCATTCCCTTGTTGCTGATGGGCGGCTACGTCGGTCTGTTCGTGCGCGAATTCTCCGTCACGCTCGCCGTCGTGATCGCGATCTCGCTGGTGGTTTCGCTTACTGTCGTGCCCATGCTGTGCGCGTTGTGGTTGCAACCGGCAGACGCCCGGCGCGCACCAGGGCGGATGCTGCGCTGGAGCGAACGTGCGTTCAGTCGTCTGCAACCCGCTTACGACGACAGCCTGGTGTGGGCGCTCCGCCGTGCGCCGCTGACAATGCTTTCCCTGCTGGCCGTGCTTTGCCTTAGCGTCTTTCTCTACATCGCCGTGCCGAAGGGATTCTTTCCGCGGCAGGACACCGGTGAGCTCACCGGCGACTTCGACACCGACGCGGATGCCTCCTTTCCGGTGGCGCGCGCCAAGCTGGCGAGCTATCTCGAGGTGGTGCGTGCGGATCCGGCCATAGCGAGTGTCGCGGGTTATGTCGAACACGATTCGGGTTCGCTGTTCGCCACGCTGAAGCCGCTTTCGCAACGCGACGCGACGGCGGACGAAGTGGCCGCGCGTATCAACGCCAGGCTGGCGAAACTTTCGGGCGGCACGTTTACCGTGACGTCGGTGCAGAACATCCGCACGGGTGGACGTCGTAGCCGCGCCTCCAACGAATACACGATCCAGGCCGACTCGTCGGCGCTGCTGGCGACATGGGTGCCGCGTATCGCGGAGGCCATGGCAAGGTTGCCGGAGCTGTCCAACGTGCACGGCAGTGGTAGCGGGACGGGCGTCGCGACGGCGCTGCACGTCGACCGGGATGCCGCTGCGCAGTTCGGTGTCAGCTACGCACGGGTGGACGGCGTGCTGCGAGACGCGTTCGCCGGCCGCCGGGTCACGACGATGTTTTCTCCGTCGAGCCAGACGCCGGTGCTGATGGGGATCGCGCCCGAGCACGCCACGTCTACCGACGTGTTCAACCACATCGAGGTTCCCGCGGCGAACGGTGCCAGCGTACCGTTGCCCGTGCTCGCCCATGTCCGTCAGCACGACATGCCACTGACGATCGCGCATTTCGCTCAGTCCGTGGCGACGACGATTTCGTTCGACAGAGCGCCTGGCGTCTCCCTCTCTCAGGCAACGCTCGCTATCAGGAAGGCCGTGGATGGGATGGCCGTACCGACGTCTGTCCGCGGCAGCCTGCAAGGGTCGGCGGGTGCGGCTCGTCAGGTGGCGGACAGCGAGCCAGCCCTCATTCTTGGCGCTTTCCTCACCCTGTTCATCGTGCTGGGTATTCTCTACGAGAGCTGCGTGCACCCGCTCACGATTCTGTCGACGTTGCCGTCGGCTGCCGTGGGTGCCGTCTTTGCGCTGATGCTCTTCCGGACCGACCTGGACGTCATCGCACTGGTCGGGATCTTCGCGCTGATCGGTATCGTGATGAAGAATGCGATCATGATGGTGGACTTCGCCCTGGCCGCGCAGCGCGGATCGGCGCTGACGCCGGCGGAAGCCATCCAGCTGGCATGCCGGCTTCGCTTTCGCCCCATCCTGATGACGTCTCTCGCCGTTATGGTCGCCGCGGTGCCGCTGGCGGTCGCACGCGGCGACGGTGCCGAGATGCACCGGCCGCTCGGCATCGCGATGGGCGGCGGCCTCGTGGTCAGTCAGCTCTTGACCCTTTACACGACTCCGGTTGTGTACCTTTACCTCGATCGATTCAGCAAGTGGGCAGGCAGATGGATGCAGAAACTCGGCAGGCGCGACGACGCGGGTTGGTCAACCGGCCGCGAGGATCCGCTGCCGTGAGCGAGCGCATGCCTCCCCGTGTATGGCGCGTCGCCCTCGTCGCTCTGGGTGTGTGCTTCATCGGCGCCTGCGCGCCGGTGGGCCCGGACTATGTTCGCCCTTCCGCGCCGGTACCCGCCGCTTACAAGGAAGCGGGCGCGCATGCGTCGTCGGGTGCGCAAGCCGCTATCTCGGCCAGGTGGTGGGAGATCTACGGTGACCCCGCGCTCGATGCGCTGGTGTCGCAAGTCGCGGTGAGCAACCAGTCGCTGGCCGCAGCGGCGGCGCGCGTACGCGAGGCGCAGGCGCTGGTGCAGGTCGCCAGTGGTGCCTCGGTACCGGCGGTCAGCGCGGGAACGCTGAAATCCGGCCGCAAGAACGAGAACGACTTTGGCCTGGGTGTCAGCTGGGAGCTGGATCTGTGGGGACGGATCCGCCGTGACGTCGAAGCTCATCGGGCAGCCGCCGACGCCAGTGCCGACGATCTGGCCGCCGCCACCCTTTCGATGCAGGCGCAGCTGGTGCAAAGCTACTTCGCGCTGCGTCAGGACGATGCGCTGATCGTGCTGCTTCAGCGAAGCGCCGAGGCAAGCGATCAGTGGCATCGCATGGTGGGCAACCAGTACGCCCAGGGACAGGCATCGAGCGCGAACGTCGCCGAGGCGCTGATGCGGGCGAGTACGGCACAGATGCAACTGGCGGATACCAGGAGCGCGCGAGCCCAGCTGGAGCACGCGATCGCGGTGATGCTCGGCAAGGCGCCGGCGGACTTTGCGATCGCCCCTGCTGCGTTCGACGTGCAGGTCCCGGCAATTCCCGCGGGCGTACCTGCGACGTTGCTCGAACGCCGGCCGGATGTCGCCGCCAGCGAGCGTCGTATGGCGGCGGCCAGCGCGCGCATCGGCGTGGCCAGGGCGGAAGCGTTGCCGACGATCAACCTCGCGGCCGGCATCGGCATCCTCCGCGGTCCCACGGGGACCGCCGATGTACGCGCACCGTTATTCACGGGTGGACGGCTGCAGGCACAGGCCGCCAATGCCAGCGAGGCCTATAACGAGGCTGTCGCCAATTACCGCCAGACGGTGCTCGATGCTTTCCGCGAAGTGGAAGACGGCCTCGTGATCACGAGCACGCTGTCCGGTGCGGCGGAGCTGCAGGACAGGGCCGCCGCGGCGGCCAACGAATCCGACCGGGTCACGCGAAACCAGTACAGGGAAGGTGTCGCCGACTATTCCGCTGTCGTGGAGGCGGCCAATGCTTCCCTCGACGCGGGCCGTGGCGAACTTCAGCTTCGCGTTCGCCGGCTGGACGCCAGCGTCAATCTGATCATGGCGCTGGGCGGCGGGTGGTCTTCTCCGTCGCCGCCCGTCCCTGAGCACCGATCACCCTAAACGGGGTAGCGGGCGATCAGCGTTTCGAGGCGTGAACGAATCTCGTTGGCCAGCGGAGCCGGCGTGCGGTAATGACGCCGGCCGGAGAGGGCCTCGGCCACCATTTCGTCGTGACGCGAGCCCATCAGGCCATTGATGGCCGCCAGAAACCTCGACATGCGCAAGGCATGCTCGTCGGGACCGAGCGAGCGCAGGGTGTCGTAGTAGGACACCTGCATGCTGACGATCTTGCGCACGGTATGGAATTCGTGGCCCGCGAAGTGCGTGCGCGACACCGCCCCGGCCAGGCGCCGCATTTCGGCCTGCTGCAACGCGATCAGCCCGGCTTCGGTATCGATGCGCGTGCGTTCCATGGTCCGCCGCACCATCGTCCACACGGGCCTGGACAACAGCACGCGTAGCCTTAGCCCGTGGCGGACGATGCCGCCGCGCCTGCCGCTGCGGAACGCATCCTGCAAGTGGCCGAGCACGCGTGTCGTCAGGTCGAAAAGATAGCTGGAGGTGTGACCTTCGCTGTACAGGCGCTGCGCGAAACGGAGGTGTTTGTACCGGGCGCGGATGTGCTTGAAATGCAGGCGCTCGTCCGCGCTCAACCCTTCGTTGCGAAGCAGCTTTCCGACGAGTCCCAGGAGATCTTCCCGCCGCACGCCTTCTTCCCAGAACTGCAGGCACAGCGCGTAGCAGTCGCGCATCGTGCCCTCGGGGCAGCTCAGAACGATGGGGTCGGGCAGGGCGACATGCGCATCGACGATATCGTCGACATCGACGGCGTCGAACAGACGTCGGAGCGCTTCGGCCGGAAACGTCGGCCATGCGTGGTCACGGCGGCGGATCATGTCTGCGCTTCCTCGGGCTTGTAGAACGAAAGCGTATGTCGCTTGCGGTACGCGCCGATCGTCGGAATCAGCGAGAAGAAGGCTTCCAGGCACTGTCCGCCGAAGTAGGCGATGGCGGCGCCCATGATGCCGAGATAATGCGACAGTCCGACCAGCAACAGGGCGTAAAGAAGGGCCGCCAGCGCCTGGGCGACCAGGGCGGCACGCTGACGGCTGGCGATGTACAGCAGCGATTCGAGCGGGAAGCCGGCCATCGAGACCACCAGGGCGGCGGACATGACCTGGAGCAGGTTGTAAGACTCGAGATACTGCGCTCCGAACACCGTCGAGATCAGCGGCTTGCCGACGACGATGACCAGTAAGGCAACCAGAAGACCGACGCCGCCGGCCAGCGTCGCCGAGCGCAGGCCCAGCTTCCACGGGCGTGTGCTGGCCGGGTCCATGCGCATGATTTCCGGATAGAAGCTTTTCTGCATCAGCGACGCCGGCGTGCCGGCGGCGTCGAAGAAGGTAAGCGCCACCTTGAACAAGCCGGCCGCGGTCGGTCCCAGGATGATGCCGACCAGCACGTTGGTACCGGCGTTGCGGGCGGACCAGATCGAGTGCGCGATGTTCGTCGTCCAGACAAAATCCCATGCGCCCTTGATACGGCGGGCGGGACCGAACAGACCCGGGCGCAGCGCATGATCGATCCGCTGACGGCGGAGTTCGCGGACGGCGAACAGCCACAGCACGCCGTCTCCGACCAGGCTCGAGACATACCAGGTAGCGATGAAGCCCGGAAATCCGAGATGGCCGAAGTACGCGATGACACTGCCGGCCGCGCGCAGCAGCGGCGTAATGGCTTGCTGAACCGCGATCAGGTCGAAGCGATCGATCGAGCGCAGGATGCCGGTCGGTGTCGCCGCGGTCATCGTCGGAATCAGAGTGCAGTAGCCCAGTGCCCACCAGAAGTCCGCTGGCGAGATGCCGACGGCGTGGCCGAGCAGGGGGAGCAGCACCACGCCACCCACCAGGGCGACCGCACCGCTTGCCAGATCCAGTCCGAAGGACAGGCCCGTGACATCGCGAAAGCGGGCCACGTCCTGATGGGCCAGCGCGGGGGTGCCGAACTGAACGATGAATTGCCAGGTCTGGAACTTGACGAAATCACTGACGCTTTTCGCGTACGCCTGAACGACCACCAGCGTGCCGAACAGCTCCGGCGTCATGCCACGTCCCGCGCACGCGAGTGACAGCAATCCCAGCAACGCGCTGGCGACGTTGCTGGAAGCCAGATAGGACGCGTTGCGCACGATGGCGCGGAAAGCGCCATCGGAGAACCAGTGCTTCATGCTTTGGCGCCAGTCCAGCTGGCGAACGCGGCGCAGATGGCGTCGATCTGCTCGGGCGTGTGAGCGGCGCTGACGCTGCAGCGAAGCAGCGATTCGCCCCCGGGCGTGGCCGGCGGAACCATGAGATTGACGTAGACACCGTGTTTGAGCAGGTGGTCCCAGAAACGCAGTGCCTCGAGCTTGTCGCCGACAAGGACGGCGACGACGGCGTTAGCCGGAGCGCCGAGCCGGAAGCCGAGCGCGCCCAGGCCCGCGTGCAGACGCTCCGCATTGTTCTGCAGGCGCAGTCGCAGGTCATCGGCGGCCGCGAGCGTGCGCAGCGCCTGCCGGGTGGCGGCGATGGTCGCGGGCGGCAGTGACGCGGTGAAAACGTAAGGCCGGCTGGCATAGCGCAGCACGTCCAGATCCGGCGAGTCGCTGACGCAGAAGCCGCCCGTGTTTCCGAGGCTCTTGCTGAAGGTGCCGACGACGTAGTCGACGTCGGCAAGCACACCTTGCTCATCGGCCAGGCCGCGCCCCTTGCTGCCGAGCACGCCCATGGAGTGGGCTTCGTCCACCATCAGCGTGGCACCGAACTCCCGCTTCACGCGAGCGAAATCGCGCAGGGGAGCGCGGTCGCCGAGCATGCTGTAGACGCCTTCGACGACGATCAGCGCGTTGGCCGCGTCGTCGCCAAGACGGCGCATGCGCTTGGCCAGATCGGCGGCGTCGTTGTGACGGAAACGAATGACGTTGGCGCCGCTCAGCCGGCAGCCATCGTAGATGCTGGCGTGGCTGTCGGCGTCGATCATGACGACGTCGCCGGTGCCCACCAGCGCGGAGATCATGCCGAGGTTGGCCTGATAGCCGGTGGAGAAGACGATGGCGTCGCGTTTGCCGTAGAACGCCGCCAGATCCACTTCCAGCTCGCGGTGTCCCGCGTAGCTGCCATTGGCCATGCGCGAGCCCGTGGTGCCCGTGCCGGCCGCCTCGAGCGCTTCGCGCGCCGCGGCGATCGTGCCGGGATCGAACGTCAGTCCGAGGTAGTTGTTCGTGCCCGCCAGGATCGTGCGGCGGCCGTGGATCAGGCCTTCCGTGGGCGAAAGAATGCGGTCGATCTGCACGCCGAACGGATCGATCCCCAGGGTGGCGAGCTCCTGCCGGACGGCTTGTACCGCCTGAAGCCTGGGATTCTCTCTCATGCGTTTGCGCTCAGCGTCGTTTCGATCTGCGTCGCGAGGTCGCCGACGGTCTTGATTTCCGCGAGGGCGTTGATGGGAATCGAGATGTCGAACTCGTCCTCGACCGCCAGCACCAGGTCCATGACCCGCAGTGAATCGAGTTCCAGTTCGCCGGTGAGTTCCGTGTTCTCGCCGATGGACGCGACGCGGCCCTCCGCGAGTGGCTCGAGGATGTCGACAAGCTTCGCAACGATGTCTTGATGGTTCATCAGGGTATTCCGTTCAGTGCGTCACGGTGTTGCCGAGCGTGGCGGCAAGGCCACGTTCAAACCCGATGTCGGGTGTCCAACCGGTGGCGCGGGTAAAGGCGCGGCCGTCGCATACCCAGTCGGCATGCGTCAGTTCGCGGACCTTGCCGGGGGTCAGCATGGGGGCGTAACCGAACACGCGCGCCGCGGCGCGGTTCGCTCCGGCGATCGCGCGTAATAACGGCGCGGGGATGAGGAGGCGACGGATCGGCGCGTTGTCGCGCAGGACGCGTGACGCCGTGCTCAGCACGGTGTCCCAGTCGTAGCCGCCCGCGTGACCGTCGTCGAGTTCGAAAGTCTGCCCCGACTGTGTGTCCGAGCGCAGCCAGGCCACGATAGCCGAGGCGAGATCGCTCACATGGATCAGGGAAAAGCGACCGTCGCCGCTGCCGGGTATCGGCGCGATGCCGCGTGCCATGCTCTGGAAGAGCGGAAGCATCTCGCGATCGCCTGGCCCGTAGACCGCCGGCGGCCGCAGCGCGGCCCACACGAGGTCGCCGGCGTGGGCTGCCAGGGCGCGTTCACCGAGCCACTTGCTGCGTGAGTAGTCGGACAGCTGCGGCTCGCGGGCCGCCAGCGACGACACCAGCAGGAACCGGTGGCAATGGCTTTCTTCCCGCGCCGCACGCACGATGTCGATGACACCGGCTTCATTGACCACGTCGAAATCGGCGGCGCGCGCGCCGCGCACGTTGCCGGCGCAGTGCACGACCGCGTCCGCGCCTTCCACAAGGGCGGCGAGGGCGTCGCGATCGTTGAGGTCGCCGGCGATCCACTTAAGGCCCGGCGCATTCTCCGGTACCCGCCCGGGACGAGGTCTGTACAACGCCCGCACACGGTATCCGGCAGCCATCAGCTGTTCGCGCAGCACCGTGCCAATGAAGCCCGTCGCCCCCGTCAAAGCAATCACGGGATGCCCCGCGTCGGCGAGTTCCTTCATCGTTACGCCGCGGCTCCGGTCGCATCCCGCATGGACTGACGCTCGAGGTATCCGGTGCGCGTCGCCGAACGCGACAACTTCCCGGAGGACGTGCGCGGCAGCGTGTGGCGAGGTACCAGCTCGATGATGCAGGCAATGCCGAGTTCTTCGAGCACGTCGCGCCGTACGCGCCGCACCAGGGCGGCGCGGACATCGGGATCGAGCGAATTGCACTGTACGACCACCGCGGCGATTTCCGCTCCCCCGGGGCCGGGAATGCCGAACGCCGACGCATCCTGCGAGCGCAGTTCCGGTTGGCGTTCGACGATGCGTTCGATGTCCTGAGGCAGGATGTTGCGCCCGTTGACGATGATCATGTCCTTGTGCCGGCCGGTGATCACCACTTCGCCATCGACCACGTAACCGATGTCGCCGGTGTCGAGCCAGCCGTCATCACCCATCACCTGCGCGTTGAGTTCCGGCTGGCGGAAGTAACCCGACATCAGGCTGGGACCGCGCACGAGGATCCGGCCGACGTGGCGTTCCGGCAGGCGACGGCCGGCGTTGTCGCGCACGTCGAGGTCATGGCCGGGCAACGGTCCGCCGCATCGGACGAAACCGCTGCCGGTGCCTTCGGCGACCGGCGTGGCGCGCAGGTTCTCCGCGAGGTCCACCGGATCGAGCCACTCGACCACGATGCCGGTGTCCAGCGGTGCGAAACTGACGGCAAGCGATGCTTCGGCCATGCCGTAGGAGGGCACGAACGCCTTCGCGTCGAAGCCGGCGGGTGCCAGCATCTCGGCGAAGCGCGCCGGTACTTCAGGCAGGATGGGCTCCGCGCCGATACCCGCGGCACGCCAGTTCGACAGATCGTATGACGCGATGTCCGACGGGCGGACGCGTCGTGCGCACATCTCGTAACCGAACGGCGGACTGTAGGAAATGGTGGCTTTCGATTCGGTCATCAGCTCGAGCCAGCGACGCGGACGCATCGCGAACTCACGCGTGTCGAGGTAATCGATCGAGCGCTGGCTCGCCACGACGGTCAGCAGGCAGCCGACCAGACCCATGTCGTGATAGAACGGCAACCACGATGCGAAGCGGTCGCTGTCACGCAGATCGAGGCCGTCATTGATCGATCCCCGGGCGTTGGCAAGCAGGGCTTCCTGGGTGATCACCGCGGCTTTCGGGGTGCCGGTGCTGCCCGAGGTGAACTGCAGATAGGCCACTTCATGCGGGCCGATGGGCTGTAATTCGACGTCATGGCGGGGCAGGGCGTCGAATGCCTGCGGCTCGCCCCACATGACGATGTCCAGCCCGTTCACGGCTTCCCCGAGGAATCCCTGGAACGCGGAGGAGGCCACAGCGATCGCGGCCTCGCAGGCCTGCAACATGCCGCGCAGCTTGTGCACGTAAGCGTCATGTCCGCCCAGATTCACCGAGGACGGCAGCGCGACAGGCACGAGGCCCGCATACTGGCAGGCGAAGAAGAAACGCAGGAAATCCGGCGTCGTTTCCGCGACGATCGCCAGGCACGCGCCGCGTTCGAGGCCGAGGCTGGCCAGTTTCTGCGCGAGCTCGCGAGCCTGCGCTCGCAAGATTCGGTAAGGCAGCGCGGTTTCGAGCTTGCCGCCGGCGTAGAAATTTGCACCTGTCACGCCGCATGCCGCGTAGTCGAGCGCCTCGGCCAGACTGGCGAAGTCGCCGCGTCGCATGGGCACCGTGTTCGTGGTCGGCGTCGCCAGGCCGGCCTGCATCGCAATGTTTCCGTCTGCGCTCATAGTGTTAGTCGCGTCTCAACGAGTCCCGTGCCACTGGGGCCAACCCCCGTGTTACCGGTCTGTTACTGGGTTATTGCCGTGCGTTTACTGTACCCAAGGGTACCATAATCCGAGGATTTGTTAAGAAAAACCTCAGGCCGACGTAAGATTGCGCTAGGGCGCGCAGCGGGACGCGCTCAGGCCCCCTGGGCCGGAAGATCGTGGATGGCGGCCATGGCCGCGGCGAAGACCTCGGCGTACGGGGCACGGGTGTCGAGATCGAAGAGACGGGCGCCGTTGAAGCGCAGCCGTGACATCACCGCGATCTTGTCATTGAGCTCTTCCGGGCCGTGGTCCGGCTTGCGCGCATGCGCCGTGGCGAAGTCGATATCGAGCTTGATGACGAGCGAAGGGCGATAGGTCGCCATGCGTTCGTACAAGCGCTGCTCGCGCACGGCAAGCTTGCGCACGAGCCAGTGTTCGCTGCGCGCGAGGCCCAGGCCGGGACCGTCGTAACGAAAGCCTGCAATCTCAGCCTGGGGATAGCGGTCCGTGATGATCAGCGTGCCGCGCTCCGCGAGCCGGCACACCCGGCGCAGGTGAGCGGCCCGCCAGACGGATAACCCGTACATGACGAGCGAGCCGAGCACGCCGGGCACCTTGTTGCGCATGTCCTGAGCGCTGGCGGCTTTGGCCGCCAGGCGCCTTTCCAGGCGGGGACCGATGAGCGGCAGGCGCTTGATCTTGTCGCCGGTTTCGCCGGATATCAGCCCGAGGTAACGGCGCTGGACGCTGCGCGTCTGCTTCAGCGTTCTGACGATGTCGTGGGTCAGCGTCGATTTGCCGGTCCCGTCGCATCCCACGACGGCGATGAGCCGCGCGATCGGCGGCCGCAGGGTCTCGGCCGCCGTCATGAGGACAGCAACGGCACAGCCGTGCTCACCGCGCGCAACGAACGATCGAGAATGGCACCCTGATCGTCACGGCCATCGAGGTCGAGGATCCGCGCCCCGTTGAACCGAAGCGTCGGCAAGGTAGCGACCTTCTGGCGAAGCGATGCCATCTTGTGGTCGGGTTTGCGCGCATGCGCCGTCTCGGCATCGACGTTCAGACGGATGACGAGCGCTGGCACGCTGGACGCCATCCATTGGTAAAGGCGTTGCTCGCTCGCGCGGAGGCGTCGGATCCACCAGTTGCCCCCTTCGGTCTTCGCCAGTTGCGGGCCGTCGCAGTAGAACCCGGGAATTTCCGCCTGTGGGTAACGGTCCGTGACCACCAAGACGCCGCGCCGGCACAGGGCGAGCATGCGTCGGAACTTGTGAGCGCGCCAACGCGACAGCATGTAGATCACGAATGCCGCAACGTTGCCCGGCGGCATCGACGGCTTATCGTGAACCTGGTCGGATTTGCGCAGCAGGTACGCGTTGAAGCGTGGCCCGATCAGGGGCAGCGTGCGGATCCACTCGGCGATCCGGCCCGACGACTGGCCGAGGTACAGGGCCTCCGTGGGGCGTTGTTCGCGCAGGTGGGCGACGAGCTTCGCCGCCAGTGTGGACTTGCCGGAGCCATCGCAACCGGTAAGCGCGATCACCCCCACCTTCGGGTGGAAGTCATCGGAATCAGAAAGGAGAGGCACACCAGATAGCCGGTAGCGCAGGATGAATACAATTTTATTACATGGCATATTCTTGCGTCTACGGTCGTAAGACCGCGCGCATCAGCGAGATTTAATGAACCATTTTTTCAGTCCGGTAGCGGTATCCGGGGCAAAGGACGGCGCCATGGCGCCACTGATCGCGGTCATCGGCTGCGACGGTTCCGGTAAGTCGACAGTCAGCGAACATATCCTCGCCTGGATAGGACGTTACGGTCCCGCGGCCAGCGTCCACCTAGGCAAGCAGGCCGGGAACGTGGGCCGTGCGGTCGCGCAGTGGCCGCTGGTGGGAAGCGCGCTGGGGCGGTTGATCCGGCGCAAGTCCGATGACGTGAACAACCGGATGAAAGAGGCGAAGCAGCCCAGCCTGCTGCCCGCTCTGGTCATCAGCGCCTTCACGCTGCGCCGCCGGCGCCGCTTCCGGCGCATGCTTGCCCTCAGGCGCCGCGGGCTGATCGTGGTCACCGATCGCTTCCCGCAGCTGGAAATTCCCGGCGCGTACGACGGCCCGGGATTTCCCGCCGTCGAAGGGGGCTCGCGTTTCGTGCTCGGTCTGGCTCGGCGCGAGTACGCCATGTTCGAATGGATGGCCAGCCACCGACCCGACATCGTTCTCCGTCTGAATGTCGACCTCGACATCGCCTGCGCACGCAAGCCGGACCACCGGCGCGAAGCGCTGGCGCGCAAAATCGCCGTGACACCGCAGCTCGCGTTCAGTGGTGCGACGGTGATCGATATCGACGCCAACCAGCCGCTCGAACGGGTCCTCGACGATGCGAAAGCAGCCGTGGCGCGGGTCATGGCTGAGCGCGGCTATACCGCGCGCGTATGAGACGCCACGTGCTCCGTGATGACCGGGTTACTCGCTGTCCGCCGCGACCGCTTCGGCCAGCGCATCCCTGGTGAGCCAGACACCCGCATCGTCCTCGATCCGTAGCCGGATCGGGACGGTGCGGGTTTCGCGGATCGCACGTGCCCTCGCAAGCGCGAACTGAAGCGATTCCTCGCGAGTGGGAAACCCGCCGAGATGCTGGCGGTCCTGGAACACTGCGTACGCTTCGGCGCCAGCGCTTCCCTGGGGCAGGTAAAAGGTGATCGTGTCACCGAGGTCGCGAGCTTCCATCGTGTTCGTTCCGTTATTTCAGCAAGTCGTCGTGAGGCAAGGCATCATGGGGTAAGCACTACCTTCCGACAATCTTCCTCCTTCTTGTCGAAGATTTCGTAGCCGCGGGCCGCGTCGGCCAGCTTCATGCGGTGCGAAATAATGATGTCGGGCTGAAGCTTGCCGTCTTCGATGAATTCGAGCAGCTCCGGCAGGTACTTCTGGACGTGCGTCTGACCCATCGCCAGCGTGAGCCCCTTGTCGAAGGCGTCACCGATCAGGAAGGCATGGATGAAGCCGGCATAGACACCCGGAATGCTTACCACGCCGCCGCGCCGTGTGGCGGTGATGCACTGGCGTAGCACCTCACCCGAGCTCGTTTCGATCTTCAGTGTGCTCAGCACCGTCTCCGTCGTGCTGCCTTTTGCTTCGAAGCCGACGGCATCGATGGACGCGTCGACACCATGGCCCGCCGTCTGCTCGAGAATGAACTCGGACGGATCGAGTGAACCGAAATCGACGGGGATGACGTCAAACGCCGAGACGGCGAAATCCAGCCGGTATTTTTCGGAGTCCACCATAAAGATGCGCTCGGCTCCCAGCATACGCGCGCAGGCGGCAGCCATCAGGCCGACCGGCCCCGCGCCAAAGATGGCTACCGTCGAACCGCGCTCGATCTTTGCGTTGAGTACGGCCTGATAGCCGGTGGGGAGGATGTCGGAGAGAAAGAGCACGCGCTCATCCGACAGACTGCCGGGAACCTTGAAAGGCCCGACGTTGGCTTTTGGGACGCGGACGAATTCCGCCTGACCGCCGGGCACGCCGCCGTAGAGGTGCGAATAGCCGAATAGGGCAGCGGGCGGCGTCATCTTCGCTCTTTTTCTGAGTGACGCACCCTGATCGGGGTTCGTCGTCTCGCAGGCGGCGAACAGGTCGTTCTCGCAGAAGAAACACTTGCCGCAGGCGATGACGAAGGGGACGACCACGCGATCGCCGACAGCGACGTTGGTCACCTCGGTGCCAGCCTCTTCGACGACTCCCATGAACTCGTGCCCGAAGATATCGCCGTGCTTCGTTTCAGGGATCTTGCCGTGGTAGAGATGCAGGTCCGAGCCGCAGATGGCGGTTGCCGTGACTCGGAGAACGACATCGTCGGCGGCCAGGATCGTCGGGTCGGGCATCGTTTCGACACGCACGTCCTTGGAGCCGTGGTAGGTCAGAGCCTTCATCCTGTTTCTCCAGTCAAAGCCCGATCCTCATCCTGCCGTGTTGAAGGGGAGGTGTTGGCCGCAGGCGGTTTCGCAGCCGCCAAATCGACAAATGCCTGTCGCCGGCGATCGGCAAGCGCGCGCGAAGCATTCCTTCACGCCGCGTTACGGTCGCTGTTACACCCCGCAATGCACGGTCATGACGACGAATCCCATGGCTTGAGAGGGTGTAACGATGGCTTATCGGAATAAGAAAACGCTGAATTTTTTTGTGGCCGGCTTGCTCTTGCTGCCGCTAGGGGCGATTGCCCAGACAAGGGCCGACGAAGGCGCCCAGGTCAAGACGCAGACGGTGGCAGGGCATCCGCAGAAGGTCGTCGAAACACCGAAGACAAAGCGGGCCGAGGCGAATCAGGAGCTGACCGATCCGGTGAATACTAAAAAAGGCTCAGGCGATCCGCGTCGCCGGGATGCTTTCGGAACCCCGGTGCCCGAGCCGCTGAAGGGCCAGGGTACGAACGTGAGCTCGAACGCTGTGCGGGCGGCGGACAAGAAAAAGTAACGTGCTTAAGCCGCGACAGGGCAGGTGAAGTCCATCCCTGCCCGGCCGGTCAGTCGGAACGGTGGTACCTTCAGATTCGCGGATGCCGGCCGATACACGGAGACTTGAGGAACACCGAAACGATGGACAGCCAATTGACCTGCGGGGCCTGCCGCGACAGCGATTCACTTGCCGCCGGGATTACGATGGCGTTCCAGCCCATCGTGGACGTCGCCGCACGTACCGTCTTCGCGCACGAAGCGCTGGTGCGGGGCATCCATGGCGAGGGAGCCGCTGAAGTGCTCAGCGGTATCGACGCATCGAATCGTTACGGTTTCGATCAGGCGTGCCGGGTGCGCGCGCTGGAATGTGCGAAAGAAGCCGCGCTTCCCGCGCTCGTCTCGATCAATTTCCTGCCGAACGCCGTCTACAATCCGGAGCATTGCCTCAGGGCGACGCTGGCGGCCGCGGAACGGGTGAACTGGCCGCTGTCCGACATCATCTTCGAGGTGACCGAGCACGAAGAGATCACGGACCACGCGCACCTGCTCTCCATCCTCGCGGCTTACCGCGCCCGCGGATTCAGGACCGCGATCGACGACTTCGGCGCGGGATACGCAGGGCTGAACCTGCTGGCCGACTTTCAGCCGGATCTGCTCAAGCTGGACATCGGCCTGATCAGAAACGTCCACGAAGACGTGGTACGCCAGCGCATCGTGCGACACATGGTCCGGTTATGTGAGGAGATCGGCGTCCGCGTCATCGCCGAGGGCGTCGAACTCGCGGAGGAGGCTAAGGCGCTGTTCGATCTGGGTATCTCGTTGCAGCAAGGCTTTTTCTTCGCGCGTCCGGCGCTGGCCCCGCTGCCGGACATCCATTTCATTTCGCTGCCTTAGCCCAGCCCGGGCCGCGGCGAAGCCGGACCGGTCCCCGATCGATATCATCCGGCGAAAGTCGCTCCGCTCCCTGAGTGATGACGACGCGCCCGCGACGCGCTAGCGTGGCGGCGACTTCGCGTACCTGTGGCATGAGCGCCCGCCAGGCGGCTTCGTCCTCGGCGAGCGCCCGCGCGACATCCGACGGACAAATCGACGCCTCGGGAGCTCGTCGACTCAGAAGCTGGATGATCGTCGCCTCTATATCCACGCTCGCTCCCGCAGGCGAGGCATACGCCGAAGGCGCTTCGCCCTCAAGCAGCGACGCGCACACGCGGCACGCTGAGGGTGAAACGCGTACCTTCGCTGGCGTTCGAGTCCACTCGAAGGGTCCCGCCGTGGCCTCGTGCGATCTCGGAAGCGATGTAGAGGCCAAGGCCGAGTCCGGGCTGGGAGCGGGGCGATTCCGGCCGGAAGAACGGCTCGAACAGGCGTGGCAGGAAGTGCGCGGGAATCGGCTCCCCGGCGTTGGCGACACTGACCTCGATGCCGTCTCCGGACTGTGCATAACTGACGACGATCGGCTGGGTGGGATCGCCGTGGGCCACGGCGTTGTTCAGCAGGTTGGCCATCAGCTGCCGGATGCGCCGGTCATCGAAGCGTACGCCGCAGTCGATCTCCCCTTCGGTCACGATCCGGCACGTGGGGTTGCCCAGACGAACCTCCTCCGCGACACCATCGAGCACCATCTGCAGGTCGGGGCCTTCCTCGAGGTCGAGTTCCAGCCGTCCGGCGAGTCGGACGCGGACCAGGTCCATCACGTCGGCGATGAGGCCTGTCATGCGGTTGAGGCTCTGCGTCAGGTTGCGGGTCAGCCGCCTGGCGCGCTCGCCTTCCTGCAGCGGTTCGAGGAGCTCAGCGGCCAGCTTGGCGGCCTGCAGGGGGCTGCGCAGGTCGTGGCCGACGACGGCAAGAAACTGTTCGCGGAGCGCGCCGTTGTCCGCTTCGACTTTCAGAGCGGTTTCGGCGGCGATCGTGCGGTCGTGGAGGGCAAGATGGGAGGCGACGAGTTCGGCGAACATCGTGAGGCTCGCGAGGATCGTTCCTTCGTCGAAGTCACGCGGCGCGCTGTCGATCGCGCACAAGGTGCCGAAGAACTTGCCGCCCTCGGTCAGGATGGGCACCGAGACGTAGCTTTCCAGCCCGTAGATGCGGGGCGTGTGGTGCGCCGAAAAAACAGGGTGATGGCTGGCATGACCGAAGATCACCGACTGGCGATGCTCGCGGATCTCGTCGCAGATGGTGCTGTTGAGGACGAGGTCGCCGCCCGGAAGCAGTCCGAAGTTCAGGTGGTCGAGTACGGCGCAGGCGGTCCAGCGATCGTCGGTGACGCGGGCAATGGCGGCGAAGCGCATTCCCGTAACCTTGCAGACCGCTTCCAGGACCTTGGGCACGATCGACAGCCGCTGGATGGCCTCAACGGAGGCCTCGACGCTCAGGGGTGTCAGGGATTCGGTCATCGGCCAAGCATAGCCGGGAAACCGGCGCGCCGCTGGATCATCGGCACGGCGGTCCATGATCCCGACGGTGGCGGGAACCTCCGTCCCGTCCCGTGACGAGGACGGAGGTACTTCAACCTACTCGAGTATGTTCGCCGTCACGTGGTACACGCGACCGCCCCAGCCGTCGTCGGGGAAGGCATCGGACACCTTCAGGTAAAGCGGCTTCGCCCCGTCTGCCGCCGCACCGAGATACGGGGTGAGGTCGATGGTGCGGTCCGCCTTGTTCGATCCATCCGTGACCGGCTGCGACTCCTGCAGCACCGTGGTCCAGTGCGCGTTGTCCTGGCTGACCTGCACGAGGAATTCGGCATCGATGGTCAGCGTGACATGCGCGGCGGACGTGTCCGCCGGGAACGGGAAGCGATACGTGAAGTGGGCATGGCCATCGGCGAAGCGGTTCTGCACGCCGTTGCTCTGCGAGCCGCCGGCGTCGAACAACCAGGGATTCTCGTCGACCGTGCCGGTATCGAAGTCGATCGCATGGGCGACGAGCACGTCGGCCTGCGTCGTGAAGCGTAAGCCCGCCGCTTTCAGATACACCGTCACCATGTGGTGTCCATCCGCCGCGTTGCCAGGCACGGTGACGGTCAACGGTAGCTTGCCGCTGACCGGCGCCGAGATGCCGTGGGGCTGCAGGGCAAGCAGATTCGCACGTGGCGTCGCGTTCCATCCCGAAGGTACATCGACCGAGGCGAGCGCGAGCACGGGCAGGAAGCCGGTGGCCGAAACGCCGAGGTCGACGGGAATCTTCGTCACGCCGGATGCCGACGGCATGATGACCGGTTGGGCGGGAGACAACGTCGCCGCCAGCGATTCGAGCGGTGTCACGGCGGGCACGTCGCCAATCAATGCGCTAAGCGCGCTTGCCTGCGTGCGCCAGTCGAACACGTTGGGATGATCGTCATCCGTCGCCCCGGACCAGTGGGTGCCGAGCCGTCCCGCCGCGTCGCGATCGTTCGCCCAGATGCTTTGCGCCTGGTGGTCGAGGAACGTGGCATAACGCGGGTCATGCGTGGTGTCGACCAGATCGGTCCAGTAGCGCGTAAAGATGCCTTTGAACTGCTTCCCATTGTCGTCGCAGGTCTGATCGGTCGCGTCGCAGCTCTCGGTCAGGATGCCGTCGGCCGCTAACGCGTCCGGTCCGATCGCCGCGTCGGCAAGGCGCTTCACTGCCACCAGGATCTGTGCATCCCCGGTCGCGCGATACAGTTCCAGGCCCCCGCCGATGGCGAGCCCCTGGTTGTAACTCCATACGGTCTGGCCGTTATTGGTGCATGCGTTGGTCAGTCCGTCGTTGACCAGCCCGTCGGCATTGACCATGCCGCTGCCCTGGAACCAGGTCCATGCCGTCTTCGAACGGCCCAGCCACAAGGTGTCGCCGGGAATGCGGTTATGCAGTTCGGCGGTCAGACGGATCCACAAACCGTTGGTGATGGCATTCTTGTACGTGCGCTCGCCGTCCCACCAGACGCCACCACCGCAGGTGCCGGTGTCCCAGTAGCCGTTGACGTAGTTGGCGATGGTGACCGCCATGTCCAGGTATTTGGGGTCCTTCGTCAGGTCGTAGGTCTGCAGCCAGGTCAGGGCCCACCATTCCGAATCGTCGATCGCGCGGCTGGTGAAGTTGCCCAGCAGCGGGTCGCCCGATAACACGCCGGCGGGGAAGGCGCCCTTGTCCTTCTCGAACGTGTTGTCCAGCTGACCCAGGTAGCGGCGGTCGCCGGTGCGCTGCATGTAGTCACCGATGGTCTGCAAGGCGACGGCGGAGTTCCACCAGCTGGAGGGGAACCAGGCCTTCACGGGGTCGTAGGTGGCCATCAGCACGTCGGCTGCCACACGCGCACGCGCGACGGCGGTCGGGCCGTCGACCTGCGGCCCGGTCAATGGCGCTTGTACCGCTGCGACAGCAGGGAACGCCGCTGCCACGGTGGCAAGGCTCGCGGTAACCAGCAGCGATCTGAAACGGGCACACGTCGACACCAGCCGATGCACGACCGGCTTGAACTTGATCATCGGATTCACTCACCGCTCCTCAGGGATACCCACGACCCATCTGTCCGTCACCGGACCGTGGGCGGTGATCCGGTGGGGAAACGTGCACGCAGGGCGCCGTTTTGACAGGTTCGAAGAGGCGTCGGCTCGTGCGAGTCGGCGAAGTGTCGCAGAGGTGGTCCGTTAAAAATGAGAACCCGGTCAAGGCAGCGCGGTGCTTTCAACGGTAACCAATTTCATCCCGGTGCGCGGTCAGCTGAGTTCTTTAATGATGGCGACGACGGCTTTCGCGACGGCCTCGGGTGCTTCGAGAACCATAAGATGCCCAGCGCCTGGAATGGTGATCGTGCCTGCGGCCATAGCGACGAGACGCGGCGGCACGCCAAGGGCACCCGCCGACTTTGCGCCCTGGATGAGATAGGTGGGAACCGACGCCATGACGCTCGCAACGGCCATGCCGTATCCGGGATGCACGGTCTCGACGAGCAGAGCACGCGCCATCGCATGTATCGCTTCGGCGGACTGGTGCGCTAGCCAGTCTTCGAGACGTGCCATCTGTTCGGTGTCGAAGGCCATCCGTTCCTGCGCGACGAAACCGGCCGGGTTGGCGCGAGCTTTCTCCAGCCACGCGCGTATGGCGTCGCCCGACATGGGAGCCAGGCGCGAGGAGAGGAATGCGTCGCTTGGCGCCAGGTTTCCTTCGGCACTGACCAGACCCGCGACACGCTCGGGCCAGGCCTGGGCAAAGCGTACGCACAGGGCCGCCCCGCCCGAGTGTCCCACCAGCAGCACAGGCGCGTTGCCGAATCGCGCGGAAATCTGTCGTTCCAGGTGCTCGACCTGGTCGGCCACGGATCGCGGAAAGCGATGTGCGAAGTCGCCGAAGCCAAGAAGGTCAGGGCTGATGACGCGCGATGGATCGAGTCCCGCGCGCAATTCCGGAAAATGGAGGTGGCCAATGAAACCCTGGACGTAGACGACAGGCAGAGGCATTCGGCGGTCCTTGCAAGGTGATGCAAAAACTTATCACGCACGGCGCCTGAAGGTTTGCGTCAGTCGTCGCGGCCTTATGGCAAGTGAGGCTTCGCGATCAACAGGGCATCGGCGATGACGTCGAACAGATGCGCCGCCCGCGGGGCGAACGAGGGCTGGTCGTTGAGCCAGCCCAGCGCCGCGATGAGTGACAGCAGATCCGCCCCGTCGATGTCCTTGCGGGCCAGTCCTGCGTCCTGGGCACGCAGCAACAGTCGGGCACCGTCCGCGCGAACCTTCGTGCACGAGGCATGTAGCGCGGAGTTTTCATCGTCCATCGCGGTAGCCATCAGGTCGACGACGCCGCGGAAGGTGTGGGTGAACGCGACCGCCAGCCGTGACCACGTCAACAGCGCTTCGTCGGGAGCGCAGGTGGCTTCGATGTCGGTCGCCTTCCGTGTCAGCTCGTCCAAGGTGGTGCGCAACAAGACTTCGAGTAATGCCTCGCGTGTGGGGAAATGGCGGTACAGCGTCCCGAGACCGACCTCCGCCCGCCGCGCGATATCGCGGAGTGACGCATCCGCGCCCTGTTCGGCGACGACCTCGGCGGCGACGGCCAGTACCTGATCGTAATTTTTTTTCGCGTCGGCTCGCATGGGCTTCCATTGACAAGTGGAGCAGTGCTCCATATATTGAATCGGAGCACTGCTCCATTAAATATAACTCAAGAGGAAAAGCCATGGGTAAGCTGGACGGTAAGGTCGCGGTCATCACGGGTGGCAGCAGCGGTATGGCGCTGGCCACCGCGCAACGGTTCGTGGAAGAAGGGGCGTATGTCTTCATCACCGGGCGCACGAAAGCGACGCTCGATGAGGCCGTGAAGCTGATCGGTCGCAATGTGACCGGCGTGCAGGGCGATGCGGCCAATCTGGACGATCTGGATCGCCTCTACGACACGGTGAAGCGCGAGAAGGGCAAGGTCGACATCATTTTCGCCAGCGCCGGCACGGGCGAATCGGCCATGCTCGGTGACGTCACCGAAGAACACTTCGACAACGTCTTCGGTCTGAATACGCGCGGCACGCTTTTCACGGTGCAGAAGGCTCTGCCGTTGCTGACCGAGGGCGCATCGATCGTGCTGAACGGATCGATGGTCGTGGTCAAAGGGTTTCCGTCCTTCGGCGTCTATTCGGCGAGCAAGGCCGCGTTGCACGCGTTCGCGCGCACATGGCTGAATGAGCTCAAGGACCGCCGGATCCGGGTCAACGTGCTGCATCCCGGACAGGTGCGCACGCCGATTCAGGAAAAGCTGTTCGATGAAGCGACGATCCGTCAGTTCGAGTCGATGATCCCGCGGGGCCAGATGGGCACGTCGGAAGAGATCGCGAAAGCGGCTCTCTTCCTGGCATCGGACGATTCGACCTACGTCAACGGGGTTCAGCTCTTCGTCGACGGCGGGACGTCGGCGATCTGATTCAGGCGCCTTGCGGCCTGGTCACGGAGCCGCGTGGCGGCTGAGCTGGCCGTAAGGCGTGATGGCATCGCGCAGGGACGCCGAGGTCATCGCGCCGTAGGGCAGAACGGTCTCCGCGGAGGACATCGCCTCGTGGCTCACCGCGCCGTAGGGAAGCACCGTCTGCGGCGCTGAGTGCACGTCGTGTCCGACGGCTCCGTACGGCAGCAAGGCATTTGCCCCGTTCGCCACATACACGGCAGGCGCCGTGTCCGCACTCGCGGGAGCCACCTGCTGCGATGCCTTGCGGACCTGCGGCGCGACAACAAGGAGGCCAGCGGCAAGAACCAGTGCGGCCAGGGGGAGCGCACGCGACGGCGTGCGGGCGAGGGCGGTAGTGTTCATGGTGTTTTCGACTTGGGGCGTTCGCCCCTGGTTGCTTCTGTGAGCGTAGAGCGTGCGCGGCAAGCGCGTTGCAATCCAATCGTTACTTGCTATGGGGGCGATAGCGAAGACAAATGAGCCTTCGCACGTCACCCAGGCTTGTAAGACGGCCGCCTATGGATAGACTAGGGGTTCACCAGGGGAAGGGAACAGGGATGTACTGGCATAAGCGTGTGTTTATCGCGTTCGTCTGCGTGCTGTCGGCATCTGCGCTTGCGCAGGACGGTCCTGCGCGTCAAAGCAGTTCGGCGGGCGCCGCCGCTACCCGTCCAGGCGGGTTACTGCACCATACGACCGACGCCGAGAAAGCGGTCATCGGGGACATGGCGCGCTTCGATGCCTATCCCGATCGTCTTGCCCGCTGCCTGCATTACCCGGATCCGCGGGACGTGCACTGGGATCACCGCGAAGTCGACTTGCTGTGCCACTTCCAGTTCGACCCCTTGATGTCGCTCGGGCAACTTCAGCAGACCTTCGATGCGAAGGGCCCCAGGGCTCTGGAGCGATATTTCGACGGTTTGCTGAAAGATCAGGCTCGCATCGAGACCTCGTGGAAGCTGGACGAGGCCTTCCTGCGTACCTTCTCGTGCGCGTGCAAGGAAGCGCGCGATCTTGCCGACGCCTGGCTCGCGCGTTCGCCCGATAACGTCTGGGCTCACGTCGCCAGCGGCCTGCAGCACGTGGCCGCAGCGGGCGAGGCGCGCGGTGGCGCCTTCAGCCAGGACACCTCGGACGAGCGGTTTGCGCGGATGGCACAGCTTGACGCCAGAGGCGCTGAAGACCTGCGGCGAGCCCTCATCGCCGTCCCCCAACTGACGCCAGCCACATACGGCATGCTCTGGGTCGAAGCGCGCGAGGGCGAGCGGCTGGAGGCGCGGGACCGCCTCGAAAAGGCTCTGCACGAACATCCCGACAATTTCATGCTTCATGAGGAAGCGGCCAGGCTTCTTCAGCGTAAATGGGTGGGCTCGGACGCCGATCTCGTCGCCGAGCAGGAACGTGCGCGGGCGGCCGGCGCGAGCAACCCGTTGCTGATCCTCATCGTGAGCCAGATCGAGTGGACGCGACGCTCGTGCGGCGACGAATGCGCATGGAGCACGGCCGACCTGGAGGCGATGAACCAGATCGGTCCGAGCCTGCCCGTCATGCGACAGATCGCACAGCGGCGCGCACGTGCCGGCGGCCCGGCGGACGCGGCGATCTACGCCACCGAAGTGCTTCGCATGTCACCCACCTCTGAAGTAGCGAGCCGGACCGAGCGCGGCCTCGCCCGCTTGTCGATGAACGATGTGAAAGGCGCCGAAGCCGATGCGGAAGCCGCCCTCGCGGCAAAGCCCGGTTTCGAGCGGGCGCTTCAGCTGATGCAACTGATCACGATGCGGCATCGCTTCGACAGCGGACAGGGTCCCGACAGACTGCGTAAGCAGCCCACCATCTGAGCGGCTACTGCCGGTAAACTCGTCGTTTGACCGACGGGCAGGGAGCGGCCATGACGCGCATTGCAGCACTTTTCGACGGCCCGCTTGACCTGATCGGCGACGTCCACGGTGAGATCGACGCGCTGAGGGATCTGCTGCACCGGCTTGGCTATGGTCCGGACGGCACGCACCCCGAGGGGCGTCGGCTGGTCTTTGTCGGCGACCTCTGCGACCGCGGTCCCGACAGCCCCGCCGTGCTCGACCTGGTCATCGGGCTGGTGGAGAGCGGACACGCGCAGTGCGTGCTCGGAAACCACGAACTGAACATTCTCTGCGGCGCCATCAGAGAGGGCAACGGATGGTTCTTCGAGCACGACCACGATCGTGCGGAGGGGAAGTTTCACACGTCCTCGGCTGTCGACCCGACCATGCGTTCACGGTATCTCGCTTTCCTGGAAGCACTGCCGCTGGCCCTCGAGGGACCTGGACTTCGCGTGGTGCACGCCTGCTGGCACGCGGACTCGGTCGGGAGGGTGCGGGCGGCTTCCGTCACTGGCACCACCGCCATGTTCGACCAGTGGGAAGAGGAACTCGAAGCGAAACTGGAAGCCGACGGTGCATTCGTCGGTGCCCGTGACGAGCGGTTGGCGTTCGGCGAACTCATGCATGATCCGAACGCCCTGATGCCCATGTTGCCCAACACGGCGGTCATGGACGAGACGCGCCAGATGGCCAACCCCATCCGGGTGCTGACCTCCGGAGTCGAGCGTGTAGGTACCGCGCCGTTTTACAGCAGCGGAAAATGGCGCATGGTCGAGCGCGTCGCCTGGTGGAACGAATACGCCGACGATGTGCCGGTCGTGATCGGTCACTACTGGCGCTGGCCGTATCCGGTCGATCGCGCCGCGTTCGGCAAGGGTGGTCCGGACCTCTTCGGCGGCGCCTCCTTTGACGAACCACTGGGAGCGCGAAAGAACGTCTACTGCATAGACTATTCGGTCGGTCGGCGGTTTCAGGAGCGGCTGCGGGGCATGGACTTCCAGACGCGACTCGGCGCCCTGCGCTGGCCCGAGCGAGAGGTTGTCTTCGACGACCTGGTCACCTCTGCCGTCGCAGGATCGGTCGCGCGTCGCGGTTAGCGCGACGCGAAAACGTCTTCACCATCGGTTCGGGTCGATCACACACAAATGTGAAGACGTGTCGATTATTCGGCTGCCGCATTTGCCGTCGAGAAAGTGGGGAATTCGGTTACCATGGCCTCTGAACAGGTGCGCCGCCCAGGCTGCGGACCCCCGTCCGTCCCGACCTGGTTCCCCCATGCCTCTTCCCCGTATGACGACCGGTACCGCCGGGCTGGACACGATCCTCAAGGGCGGGTTGCCCGTCGACCGCGTCTACCTGCTGGAAGGCCAGCCGGGCTCCGGCAAGACGACCCTTGCCCTGCAGTTTCTCCGCGAGGGCGTGCGGAACGGCGAGCGCTGTCTTTATGTCACCCTCTCGGAAACCACGGACGAACTGACTGAAGTAGCGGCCTCGCACGGCTGGTCGCTGGATGGCATCGACCTTTTCGAACTGGCCTCCGCCGAGGCCGTTCTGGGCGACGGTCGTCAGCAATCGATCCTGCATCCGTGGGAGATGGAACTCGACGGCACGGTCCGACTGATCCAGGCGGAGGTCGAACGCTTCAACCCGAGCCGCATCGTCTTCGACTCGCTGTCCGAACTTCGCCTGCTGGCCCAGGATGCGCTGCGTTACCGCCGTCAGGTGCTGTCGCTCAAGCAGTTTTTCGCGCCACGCAACATCACCGTGATCCTGGTCGACGACCTGACCGGTGAGGGTGGTGAGCGTGATGCGCACCTGCACAGCCTTTGCCACGGGGTGCTTTCGCTCGAGCGCCTGACCCTCGATTTCGGCGCGGCGCGTCGACGCATGCAGGTGCAGAAGCTGCGCGGTGTGGATTTCATCGCGGGTTACCACGATCTGTCTATCGAGACGGGTGGTATGCGGATTTATCCCCGGCTGGTTGCTTCGGATCACCACCGGCCTTTCGTCGGCGACGCCGTGCCCAGCGGTATAGCCGAACTCGACGATCTGCTGGGAGGCGGCCCGCTGCGAGGTACCAGCACGCTGCTGACGGGGCCGGCGGGGACGGGGAAAACCAACGTCGCCCTGCAATTCGTCGCCGCCGCCTGCCAGCGCGGCGAGCATTGCTGCATTTTCGAATTCGACGAGCGTACCGGGACGTTGCTGACCCGGGCCGACGCGCTCGGCTTCGACCTGCGGCCGCATATCGAAAGCGGTCTGCTCGAGCTGCGCCAGATGGACCCTGTGGAAATCTCACCCGGCGAGTTTGCCTGGAGTGTGCGCGAATCCGTGCAGGACAAGAATTGCCGGGTTCTGGTCATCGACAGCCTCAACGGGTACCTCGCATCGATGCCGCAGGAAAAGCAGCTGATGCTGCAGATGCATGAACTGCTTTCGTTTCTCAATCAGGCCGGCGTACTGACCTTGCTGATCAATCCCCAGCACGGTCTGGTCGGCACGATGTCGACGGGTAACCTCAACGTCAGCTACATGGCGGACACGGTCATCCTGTTCCGTTTCTTCGAAGCCCAGGGGCGTATTCGCAAGGCGTTGTCGGTCATCAAGAACCGCAGCGGCGCGCACGAAGACACCATTCGCGAGTTGCGCATCGACAGTCAGGGCTTGCGTCTGAGCGCGCCGCTGTCCGATTTCCGTGGCGTGCTCACGGGTACGCCAGAATTCGTCGGAAGCTCGGCGCCTCTGCTGGATGAGTTCAGTGCCCTTCAGTAAGACGGTCCTGCTGCTGGCGCCTTACGGACGCGACGCGGAGAGCCTGGCTTCCATCATCGGCGAGAACGGCTATCGATCGGCGATTGCCTCGTCCCTCGAAGACCTCGCGCAGCGCCTCGACGATTCGGTGGGCGCTGTGCTGCTCACGGAGGAAGCGATCGCCGGTGACCCGGCGGCGCTGGTCGCGGCACTGCGCCGTCAGGAATCGTGGTCCGACATTCCCTTCGTGCTGCTTCGTGCGCCGCGTTCGTCGGGTCCGGGCAGGCGTGCGGCGCTGCCCGACGAAGCTCTGAACGTCGTCGAGCTGGAGCGCCCGCTGAGCGCGACGTCGCTGGTCAGCGCCGTCACCTCGGCGCTGCGGGCACGGCATAAGCAGTTCATCATTCGCGATCAGATGGTGCGGCTCGAGGAAAGCCAGGCGCTGCAAGCCGAGAGCGAAGCGGAACTGCGTCTGATCGCGGATTCGATCCCCGTGTTGATCGGGTTCGTCGATACGAATCTGGTATACCGCTTCGCCAACCTCGCTTATGAGGAATGGTTCGGCGTGCCGGTGAAGGAGATCCTCGGTCGGCGCATGCCGGATGTGCTGGGACCCGTGACGTGGGCCGAGCGAGCCGAAGCGATCGATCGTGCGCTGCATGGTCGTCCCGTACGCATGGAACTCAACTGGCCGCGCCGTGACGGTCGCCGGCGCGACGCCGAAATCCGTTATCTGCCTCGGTTCGATGCCGATGGCCGTGTCGACGGATTCCACATCTTCGCCACCGATGTGACGGTGCGCAAGGTCGCACTCGAAGCCACGCAGCAGCAGGCGGCTCTGCTCGAGTCGCGGGTCGCGGAGCGCACGGCCGAGCTGAAAGCCGAAATGGCCGCGCGCGCGAGCAGCGAAGAGGCCTTGCGGCAGGCGCAGAAGATGGAGGCGGTCGGCCAGCTGACCGGCGGCATCGCGCATGACTTCAACAATATGCTCACCGGCATCCTGGCCGCGATGGAGCTGATGCGCATGCGCCTGGACGCGAAGCGCTACGACGGCCTCGATCGTTTCCTCGATATCGCCTCGACATCGGCTCAGCGGGCCGCGGGGCTCACGCAGCGGTTGCTGGCGTTTTCCCGCCGTCAGTCACTCGACCCGCGCCCGGTCGATGTCGAAGTCCTGGTGCGCTCGATGGAAGATCTGCTGACGCGGACGCTCGGCGAGCGCGTGCAGCTGCATATCGACCTGGGCCATGTGCCGCATGCGATGGTCGACCACAACCAGCTCGAGAGTGCGCTGCTGAATCTGGCGATCAATGCGCGGGATGCGATGCCCGAGGGTGGTTCGCTGTGCGTCAGGACGACGGTCGAAACGCTTCCCGACACGTCGGACGACACGGTGTACGTGGTCATGTCCGTCACCGATACCGGCACCGGCATGGACGCGGGCACGCTGGACAAGGTTTTCGAGCCCTTCTTCACGACCAAGCCGATCGGACAGGGCACGGGGTTGGGCATGTCGATGATCTACGGCTTCGTCCGGCAGTCGCATGGGCATGTCCGTATCACGTCGGCGTTGCGTCAGGGTACGACGGTACGGCTTTATCTGCCGATGGCGACCGGGACCGAGGTTGCACCCGAGCAGGGTCGCGCTGTCGTGTTGCAAGGTGGCGGTCAGCGCATCCTCGTGGTGGAAGACGATGTGCAGGTACGCACCCTCGTCACCGAGCTGCTGGAGCAGCTAGGTTACGACGTGGAGGCCGTGGAGTCCGCGGATGCCGCGCTCCCCCTGCTTGCCTCCGCACGTCCTCTGGACCTTTTGGTCACCGATGTGGGTCTGCCTGGACTGAACGGCCGCCAGCTTGCCGAGATCGCCCGGCAGTCGAGGCCGGAATTGCCCGTGCTGTTCATGACAGGCTATGCGGCGACCACGGCGACGCAGGGGGAGTATCTCGATGTCGGCATGACGCTCATCACCAAGCCTTTCAGCCTGAGTGCGCTGAGTGCGGCGGTCAGCTCTATTCTGGGGAATACTCGATCCGCAGCTGCCGCGCACGGGACCTGATGGCTTCGCGTTGATCTTCGCTCAGTCGTTCGAGTGAGCGCCACTGCAAAGCCGCGCGTGGATGATTCCAGAAGCGTGCCTTGTGCCGGTCGAGGAAATCCCAGTAAAGCGTCGTGAACGGGCAGGCGTTATCGCCGACCGCTTCGCCCGGCTTGAAGCGGCAATCCGTGCAGTAGTTGCTCATGCGCTCGATGTAGCGGCCCGATGCCGCGTACGGCTTGGATACCATGCGGCCGCCGTCGGCGAACTGACTCATGCCCAGCGTATTGGGCGCTTCCACCCATTCGACGGCGTCGACATAGATCGCGAGGTACCACTCGTGGATCTGTGCCGGCGCGACGCCCAGAAGGAGCGCGAAGTTGCCGGTGACCATCAGGCGCTGGATGTGGTGCGCGTAGCCTGTCTGCAGCGTCTGGGTGATCGTTTCCCTCATGCAGTGCATGTCGGTGTCACCGGTCCAGTAGAAGGCTGGCAGCGGTGCGTCGGCACGCAACGCGTTCGAGGCGAGCAGGCGCTCCGGTGACAGCCAGTAAACGCCGCGCACGTATTCGCGCCAGCCCAGGATTTGTCGCACGAAGCCTTCGATGGACGAAAGACTGACCTCGCCGCGATGGAAGCGGGCGAGTGCGGCGTCGATCACCTCGGCGGGCGACAGCAGGCGCAGATTCATCGAGGTCGACAGACGTGCATGGTAAAGCCACGGTTCGCCGGTCCACATTGCATCCTGCCAGTGGCCGAACGCGGGCAGGCGTTGGTCGAGGAAGTCGGCGAGCGCCTCCTCTGCCTGCTCGCGGGTGACCGGCCAGTCGAAGCGGTCGAGTTCACCGGGATGGTCCGGCAGCGTGGCCTCGATATCGTCGAGGGCGCTCTGGGTGATGGCATCCGGTTTGAAGGCCCTCGGGCGTGGGACCCAACCGGGTCCTTGCCGACCGAAGCTGCCCCGGTTGTCGGCGTCGTAGTTCCACTTGCCGCCGACGGGCTTTCCGTTCTCGAGCAGGATGTCATGCCGCTGGCGCATCCAGCGGTAAAAGTTTTCCATGCGCAGTTCGGTCTTGCCTTTGGCCCATTGGGCAAAGTCATCGACCGAGACGAGGAAGTGGCGATCGGGCCGCTCGACGTATTGCACGCCGCATGCGGCGGCCACCGACTGGATGCCTGTACGCAGGCGGTGCTCGCCGGGGCGGATGACGATCAGGCGTTCGGGCTTGAGGTGCTGGAGGGTTTCTTGCAACAGCGCGGTGAGGTCGTCGGGGCCGGCGTCGTTGAGCTTCGCGTAACGCAGCGGAAACCCTTCTCGCTGAAGTTCGGCTGCAAAGTGCCGCATGGCAGCGATGAACAGGGCACTCCGCGCCTTGTGCGACCACACGTGTTCGGATTCGCCGCGTCGCTCGGCCATCCAGACGAGATCGGTCGCCGGATCGAAGTCATCGAAGGCGGAGGAGTCCCGGTTGAGCTGGTCACCGAGGACGACGACGAGGTGGCGAATGGTCATCGGTGGAGTTTATCTCCGCGCCGGGAGCCATCCTACCGTCTCAACCGCTCAGAGCAGCGTGCACGCCCCCGCGGTAGCGCGGCCGCTGGCGAACGTCACGCTGGAGCACAGCACCCGGACCGCCGTGCCGGCTTTCAGCGTCGAAACGCCCGACCACGCGTCGGCGCCGAGAACCATCCTGGGATCGGTGGCGCTGCCGCCGCTTGCCAGCGTCAATACGGGAACACCCGGGCCGTCGGCGTCCACGCTACGAACGTCACCCGTGATTTCCAGCTGTCGATGAGCGAAGTGCTTCGCGGCGACACCAGGATCCGCGGCAAAGGTCCCGGCCAGATCGACGGCCGAAATCGCTTCCTTTGCCTGCATCGGCGGCTTGGCCGCATGATGGCCCGCCACGACGGCCACCTGCCTGGAGGGCGGTTGAACCGAATCCTCGCCGGAAGGATGGCTTCGGCAGCCGCCCAGCAAGGCGAGGCCTGCAAGGGCTACGGAAAGGATGAGGGTGTGCTTTGAGGTGTTCATGGGGGCTCCTGGCGGCCAAGATGGGGGCCGCCGTCGCCTTTTCCAGAGGGCACCTCGCAGGTTCAGGCGACCAGGACGGCCTTACTCCCGTCGGACGGGGCGTATGCCATGGCCTCGTCGATCTGGTCGAAGGCGAACTCCTTGCCCAGCCGGGTCCGGAACAGGGGATCCCCGATCACGCCGCCGAGCGCTCGCAGTGCGGCAACCAGACCTGTTGACCGAAACGGAATTCGTGATCGTGGCGAGCCCAACGTATCTCGCCGAACACGGTGTTCCGCAGCGGTTGTCCGATTTGGACAAACACAGCTGTATCGTCTTCGCGCGTGGTCGCGAGCGTCGCCCGTGGACCCTGAAACAAGGACGGGAAACCGTCGCGTACGTGCCGCACGGGTCGCTGGTCACAGGCGATGCCGAACACGTGCGGGCAGGCGTGCTCAGTGGGCTTGGTATCTCCCAGGTACCGATGTGGCTGCTGGCAAAGGAAGTGCTGTCCGGCGAGGTGCAGGTGGTGCTGCCGGAGTTACAGCCCGCACGCATACCCGTGCATGTCGTTTTTGCGGCGGGCCGGCGCATCCCGATGCGCGTCCGGGTGTTTATCGATTATCTGGTGGAGGCGTTCGCCGCGGCTGAATCCTGAAGGTCTTTCCTGGTCGCTCCCAGCAGGCCCGCCATCTATCGGGTTTCCGCCGTATCCATCATGGGTGCGAGTGCGAGCAGGTTGCAGGTCATCGGCTGAATGTCGAACGGCAGCTCAAAGAGGGTCAGTGGTGTACCCGGATTCGCCACGACGACGATCGTCGTTCACCGGGCGACGAAAACATCTGGGCGGAGGGTGTGGCACCATGCTTCTCACAGCACGTCCTGAAGGAGCGGGTTTTGGCAAAACGTCTGTCGGTTGGCAAGCGCAGGCTCGGTGCTCGGACGAAGCGATTGCATCGGTCCAGCCCTTGTTCGACGTGATGGGTAAAACCACGTGGCGTCTCGGTGCGGATCAGCGTATGGCGCATGTTGCGAAGATCGCCGGCAATCTGATGATTACCCAGGCCATCGAGTCCATGGCTGAAGCGACGGCGCTCACTGAAGCGTACGGCTTATCGGCGGAAGTCTTCCTCGGCGTGGTGACGCAGACGATGTTCGCCAGTCCGAGCTATCAGCGCTATGCACGCAATATCGCCCACGCGTCGTACGAACCGGGTTTCAAACTCTTCCTGGGACTGAAAGACGTCAATCTTGCGCGGGATGCGGCGGAGTCCGCTGCACTCGAGCTCCCCGCGATGAGCGTCGTGCGTGAAAGCCTTTCGCGAGCCGCGTCCGCCGGTCTCGGTAACGAGGATTGGTCCGCGCTCGCGAAAGTCGTACGTGGGGAGGTAAGCGGGGAGAGCGCTACCGTGACAGATGAGTGCGGTGTGCGCGGGGCGGGCAGGGCCGCCGTGCCGCCACGGCCCTTAGTGCGCGATGACCGGCCCGGATGACTGCCGCGCCCCTGGCGGGAAGCCGTGAGACCGTGCCGCGAACGCAATCGACAGTGCGGTGAGCGCGAGGACCAGCGTGGCCCACGGAAACGACACCGCCCCGAAGTGATCGAGCAGGACGCCGCCAAGCAGGCCGCCGCCGGCAATCGCGCTGTTCCAGGTCACCACGTTCATCGACAAGGCGACATCCGCCGCATCGCCTGCCACATCGGCGAGGGCGGTCTGCAGCAGGGTGGCGGCACCGCCGAAGGTCAGTCCCCATACGGCGACGGCCGCGCATACCACACCGGGCGATCGCATGCCGAAGCCCAGCGCGAGGCACGTCGCGGCGAAGACGGCGAGACTGCCAAGAACGGAAGGCCGCAGACCCCGGTCCACGGTACGACCGGTCGCGTAGATGCCTGCCAATGCCGCTACGCCGAAGACGAGAAGCAGCTTGTCCAGGTCTCCCAGCAGGCCGGAAGGTGTCGCCAACGGAGCGATGTACGTGTAAAGGATGTTGTGTCCGAGCATCCAGGTGAGCACGACGCCCAGGACAGGGCGCACACCGGGCATGCGTAGTACGGCGCGCAGGGTGTGCGATGACTTGGCTGGTTGCCCAGCGTAATCAGGGACCTTCAGTAGCACCCACGCGATCAGCACGAGCGTCAGGCCGGACATGCTGCCGAAGGCCCAGCGCCATCCGATGGCGGCCCCCAGCCACGTTCCGACCGGCACGCCCAGCGCCAGTGCGATCGGGGTACCCACCATCGCCAGTGCCATCGCCTTGCCTTGCTGGGCGACGGTGACCATGCGTCGTGCATAGCCTGCCAGCAGGCTCCATGCGAGACCGGCCGCGGCACCGGCGAAGAATCGGGCGACCAGTGTCAGCGTAAAGCTGGATGACCACGCCGTAAGTGAGTTGAAGACGAGGAAGCCAACGATCGACAGGAGGAGCACGCTGCGCCGCCGCCAGTTCTGCGTCGCGACGGTCAGGGGAATGGCCGCGATCAACGAGCCCGCGGCATAGGCCGTCACCGTCTGTCCGGCCGCGGAAGCATCGATGCCCAGACCGTCGCCGATCTGTGGCAGCAGCCCGGCGGGAAGGGTCTCCGTGACGATGCAGGTGAAGCCGGTCATCGCGAGGGCGAGTAACGCGGCTATGGGGAGCTTGGGGTCTGAAGGCTTTGCCACCGGAATTCCTGAATTGATCGAGTTGTGTATCAGTCGATACAAAAGTAGGCGGTGGCGGTCTCGTGGTCAAGGACTTCTGTATCGAGTAGTATATAAATCATCCAACGGAGGACCTTTCGATGGCTCAGATGGGGCGACCGCGCGGCTTCAATCGCGACGCCGCGGTAAAGCAGGCGATGCACCTGTTCTGGGAGCGTGGGTACGAATCCACCTCGCTGAACGACCTGAAAGCGGGCATCGGCGGCGGTATATCGTCGCCAAGCCTTTACGCGGCTTTCGGTTCGAAGGAGGGCCTGTTCCATGAGGCGGTCGAGCTGTATCTCGCGACGCACGGGCAGGTCATGGAATGCCTTTGGGACGCATCGCTGTCGCCACGTGAGGCCATCGAACAGTCGCTGCGTCGCTCAGCGCGCATGCAATCCGAGCGCGGCCACCCGCGCGGCTGCATGATCGCGCTGGGGGCAATGGGCGCCTGCTCGCCGGAGCACGCCGACACCGACAAGCCGGTGAAAGCCGCACGTGAACGGAATAAGGCGGGGCTGCTCGCCTGCGTCAGACGCGGTATCGCACAAGGCGACTTTCCCGCGGAGCTCGATGCCCAGGCAACGGCCATGGCGCTTTACGGCTTCCTGCTGGGCATGTCGATCATGGCGCGTGACGGTGCGTCGCGAGCCATGCTGGAAGGCTCGGTGAGCCGGATGATGGATCTCCTCGGACCGGCAATTAAGTAGCTTTTGCAAAGAAACCTTAGTTTCTGCTGATGCGAATAAGTTCGATTTGCGTTAATATCTCGCCGCGAAACGATGAGCCAGCCCTGTGGCAAGCCCTAGTCGTCACATGAATCGGGACGGCCAGACGGCCGTTCCATGGGTTTTGCTTGCCTGGGGTTTTTGCCATGTCTCATCGTTCATCGAGCCAGCTGCGGCTGACTTTGCTTTGCCTTGCCCTCAGCGCGGCGCTGCCCGCGATGGTCCACGCCGAAACGGCCGTTGAAGACGCCGACAAGGACGCCAAGGACAAGAAGACGACCACCCTGGACACGGTTAACGTGAAGGGCCAGGCCGTCTCGGTGTACACGACGGACCAGACCAGCGCGACCACGCGTCTGCCGCTGACCCTGCAGGACACCCCGCAGTCGATCAGCGTGATCACCGAGCAGCGGATCAAGGACCAGAACCTGACCAACCTGCGCGACGTGCTGGACAACACCACGGGTGTCTCGTCCACGGCGTACGATTCCGAGCGCGTCGTGTTCTGGTCGCGCGGCTTCCAGATCGAGAACATGTCGTACGACGGCGTGCCGATCGCATCCAGCCTGAACATCAGCTCGGCCGACTCGTCGCTGGACACCTCGATCTATGAGCGTGTCGAAGTGATACGCGGTGCGACCGGTCTGCTGAGCGGTGCCGGCAGCCCGTCGGCCAACATCAACTTCGTGCGCAAGCATGCGGACAGCCGTACGGCCGAAGCCGATGTGAGCGTCAGCTACGGTTCCTGGAACACCCAGCGCGAGACCGTGGACGCCTCCGTCCCGCTGAACAGCTCCGGCAGCGTGCGCGGCCGCTTCGTCGCGGCGCATGAAGACGGCGACTCGTATCTCGATCGTTACCATACCCAGAAAAACGTGGCCTATGGCGTCATCGATGCCGACCTTGACGACAACACCACGCTGAGCGTGGGCTATGACTGGCAGAAGACACGTCCGACAGGCGTCACCTGGGGTTCGTATCCGGTGTATGACGATGCAGGCGGCTTCATCAAGTGGCCGCGCAGCTTCTCGCCGGCGGCTGACTGGACCCACTGGAACAACACGACGCAGACCGCTTTTATCGACCTCAAGCACAGCTTCGACAATGGCTGGCAGCTGCACGCGATGGCGAGCCACCGCAAAACCGATGCGGACTCCGCGCTGTTCTACGTTTACGGCTGGCCCAACCGCGAAACGGGCGAGGGCATCACGCCGTACGCGTACAAGAGCTTCCAGCGCGGCAGCCAGAACAACCTGGACCTTTATGCGTCCGGTCCGTTCAGCGCCTTTGGCCGTGAGCACGAGCTGGTCGTGGGTGTCACCGACTCGCACTACCGTACCGACTATTTCGAGTACCCGCATGGCGATCTGCCGGACGTGGGCAACTTCCTCGAGTGGACGGGCAACTACCCGTACCCGGACTTCTCGTCGGTCGCGGACCGTGTCTCGATCGCCCGGACTGAGCAGAGTGGCGCGTACGCCGCGGCTCGCCTGTCGCTGGCCGACCCCCTGAAGCTGATCATCGGTGCCCGCTATGCCAGGTGGAAGAACGACACCAACGACAGCACGGCGGGGATCTATCACGAGACCGCCAGCAAGACGATCCCGTACGCCGGCCTGATTTACGACATCACGCCGACTTACTCCGCGTTCGTAAGCTACACGCAGATCTTCGATCCGCAGAACAACCGCAAGGGAGACGGCAGCTTCCTCGAGCCCGTGCTGGGCACGAGCCGCGAAGTGGGCGTCAAGGGTCGCCACTTCGACGGTGCACTGAATACCTCGCTGGTCTTCTTCGAAACCCGGCAGGACCATGTTGCCGACGCGCTTCCGGGCGTCTACCTGCCGGACGGTATCACCCAGGCCTACCGGTCGGTCGACGGTACGAAGTCGCGTGGCTATGAGTTCGAGGCATCCGGCGTGCTGTCGCGTGACTGGAACGCGACGCTCGGCTGGTCGCACTTCAACGTGAAATCGCCGGACGGCGGTGCGCTGCGTCCCTCGTTGCCGCGCACGCTGGTTCGACTGTTCACCTCGTACACGCTGCCGGACGCATGGAGCGGGCTCACCGTGGGTGGCGGCGTGAACTGGCAGGGTCCGTCGAAGGCGTATGTCGACGGTGCCAACGGGCCGAACGTGCTACGCCAGTCGTCAGTGACGCTGGTCAGCGCGATGGCCCGCTACGCCTTCAACGACCGCGCATCCGTGCAGTTCAACGGCGATAACCTCCTCAACAAGAAGTACTTCGTGCTCGACGATTCCAGCGACCTGTATTACGCGCCGGGCTCGACCTGGACGCTGTCGTTCAACTACAAGTTCTTCTGATAGAACGTCTCGACAAGCCGGAGGAAGATCGCCGGCTTTTCAGCTGCCCATGCGGGAGCGGATGGCCGACTGAATCTGCTCCAGCGTGATGTAACCGCGATGCTCGCTGTCGATGTCGTCGAAGTGCTCGGCGATGCGCGGCATACCCGCTTTCGCCTCGTCCCGGGTCAACTTGCCATCGCGGTCCTTGTCCGCCTGGTTGAAACGCTGTGTCAGCTGGGCCATGGCCTGCTGCGCGCGACCGCCGGCTTCCTGGGGCGAAGCGATGGCGAAGGTCGGGACAATCATCAGGCAGGCGGTTACGTAGAGGTATCGCATATCGGCTCCTCGGGACGTGGCGGTATGCCTCGTCGTCGGGAGCAGGTTAGTCACCGTGTGCGTTGCGTATGTGTCGGAAGCGGCGAAACTTGTTTCAAAACGTTACCGGCGCTCAGCCATGTAACGCCCCGGGGACGTTCCCAGCGCCTTGCGGAACATGGTCACGAAACTACCGGCGCTTTCATAGCCGAGCCGCTCCGCGACGCTCTGAACGGTCGATCCCGTGCCAAGCCACCTGACGGCCAGCATCAGGTGGATCTGCTGGCGCCAGCGGCCAAAGCTCATGCCCGTTTCCCGAGGAAGGATGCGGGCCATGGTTCGTTCGCTGAGTCCGACGCGAGTGGCCCAGCTATGCATCGTGCCGCGGTCGGCGGGCGCGGCCATGATCATGGTCGCGATTTTGCGCAAGCGGGCGTCCGTGGGCATAGGCAGGTGGAGGTTGCCTGTCGGCATCGCCGCGATTTCGTCCAGCAGCAGCGTTACGACGTGCGATTCGATCCCGCCCTCGGGATAGAGCAGGGGGAAGCTCGCCGAGCGGATCATCAGCTCGCGTAGCAGCGGGGAGACCGTGATGGAGCAGCATTCGGCTGGCATGTTCGCCGTCACCGCCGGATCGATGAAGAGCGTATAGCCTTCGAGTCGGCCGGCGATCGTGATGTTGTGCAGCACGCCGCCGGGTACCCAGATGGCGTGCTGGGGCGGCACCGTCCAGAGGCCGCTCTCGACTTCGCAACTGGCGATGCCGCGCACCAGCATCATGAGTTGCGCCTTCCGGTGCCGATGAAAATCGGTCTCGATCGGGCTCAGGTTCTCGGCGACGACACCGAACGTGATGGCGGGCCGGGGAACGTCATCAGGTTCGATCCATTCGGCATTCTCGGCGCCGGGCGTGGGCGAGTCGGTAAGGATCGGCATGCGATGGGCCTGAGCCCGGTCCGGGTAGCGGTGGCAGGAATTCCAAACATTCTGGCGTTCTTGCGCAATGGCAGCAAGCTCGTCGCGGCCTAGGCTGTCCGTCGATGGCTGGCGGGCTCTCCGGCAGCAGCTCACCCTTATCCGGAGAACCGGCAGCATGGAAACCTTGAGCACGGGGCGTGTCGCTGACACGCTGGCACGTCTTTTCGCGGAAGCGGAGCTGGCGGATCGCCCTCTGATGGAGCGGTTTGCGGAGGTCGAGATCGACGATGCGTTCTTCGCGCAGCAGATCGCGCTGGAGCAAGACGACCTGCGCGGCGTCTACCAGGGTTACGCGCAAAACTTCCTCAACGTGGCGCCTGAATACGGACGCTTCCTCTATCAGTGTGCGCGTGCCAGGCGAGCCACCCGGATCGTCGAATTCGGGACATCGATGGGCGTATCGGCCATTTATCTGGCCGCCGCATTGCGCGACATGGGTGGCGCTCAGCTGGTGGGCAGTGAGATCGAGCCGGCCAAGGCCGCGCGAGCGCGTGCGAATCTTGCATCCGCCGGACTCACGGAGTTCGTGGATATCAGGGTCGGTGACGCGCGCGAGACGCTGTTGGACGTGGGTGGCCCGATCGACATGGTGCTGCTCGATGGCGCCTTCAGCCTCTATCTGCCGATACTGAAACTGCTCGAACCTTATCTGACATCGGGGGCGGTCATACTGGCGGAGAACGCCTTCGATCACGGCAACGACTACCTCGACTATGTGCGCGATCCGACGCACGGCTACCTGTCACAGCCCATCCCGGTGAGCGAAGGGCGGGGCAACGAATATTCGGTGTTCGTGCGATGACGGGGCAGCCCGGCCGGTTCGGGAAGACGCTGATCCGCATGTTCATGAAGCAGGCGCAGGTGACCGCGGTCGAGACCCTTGCGGGCGGATTCCATTTGATTTCGCTGCAGAGCGACGCCTTCAGAGACGTGGCGTGGGCACCCGGGCAAAAAGTGCAGGTCGCCATGGGATCCGCGTTCACGGCCCGAACCTTCACGCCCGTCGACTGGAATGCGATATCGGGAAGAACGAGGATTGTGGGCTACGCACACGGAGACGGGCCTGGCGCTCAGTGGCTTCGGAGTGTAAAGCCAGGTGCGCCATGCGATGTTTTCGGCCCTCGTGCATCCCTCGATCTGAGCGGTGTGCAAGGCGAGCCCGTGGTATTCGGTGACGAAACCTCGATGGGTCTGGTGTATGCCCTTGCCCAGCGGTTCCCCCATCAGAAACTGCACGGCATCCTGGAGTTCAGTCACGCAGCCCGTGCCGGTGAGGTCATCGCCCGGCTGGCGCTCGAGGGCGTGGAAATTCACGAGCGTTTGCCGGAGGACGCCCATTTCCCGGCCGTAGAGCGCCGCTTCGCCGCGCTGGCCGACACACCGGCCAGCTTTGTTCTTACGGGCAAGGCGACATCGATCCAGCACGCCAGTCGTGCGCTGAAGGCACTGGGTGTGTCGCGGGCGCGCATCATGTCGAAAGCGTATTGGTCCCCCGGTAAAACGGGCCTCGACTGACGTTGGCGAATTCAATCGCGCGGCTTCCTCGTACGATAGCGGGATGCTGGAATCGTGTGTGGAGCAGGACGCAGAATGAGGTCTTCGTGCCTTCTGCGACTCGCCCCGGAATCCATCATGCGATCACACGTTCTTCTTGCCGCCATGGCGCTGCTCGTCGCGCCAGCCTCGTTCGCCGCGACGCAGGATTTTTCGGTCGGGCCGCAATATGACACGACGCACGTCTATGTGGCCCCTGGCGACGTCGAGGCGTTCGTGCGGAGTTTTGCCGCGACATTCGGCGGTCAGTCCACGCCGCAAGCCGTGGTCACTGTCACTCCGACGCCATCGTCGACGTCATCTCAGCTGGTGAAGAGCCCCGTGGGCGCGATCTCCGTATTCGGCTTCCGCACACCGGTGCCGTATCCGTTCGGGCTGGAGCGCACGGGTTATCTGGTGACCGATCTGGATGAGGCGGTCAGGGCGGCCAACCATGCGGGCGCCGCTACGCTGGTGGCGCCCTTCGACGATCCCATCGGTCGCGACGCGGTGGTGACGTGGCCGGGCGGCGTGAACATGCAGCTCTACTGGCACACGAAGAAATCCGAATACGCCCCACTGGCGCACGTGCCCGAGAACCGCATCTATCTGCCGGTGCAGTCGGCGGACGCTTTCGTCAAGGCGTTCGTCGCTTTCGCCCATGGCAAGGTCGTGTCGGACGAGCGTGCCGCTCCGGTGTCGGATATCGGCGGGAAGAGTGGCATGTTCCGTCGTATCCGTATCGAATCGGGCTACGGCAAGGCGACGGTGCTGGTGACGGATGGGCACCTCGACTGGCCCTATGGCGCGGAAACCACGGGCTACGAGGTCGGCGATCTGGACGCGACGCTGGCACGTGCGCGCGGCAATGGCGTAAAGGTCCTGGTCGACATCCATGCGGAAAGGGATCGTCGCGCCGCGATGCTGCAGTTCCCGGGCGGCTACATCGCGGAAGTGCATAGCGCCGGCAGGTGATCGGGTGCTGGCGCGAAGGGAGTAGCGGCCCTTATCATGGCCGCCCGTATCGACGCAGGATGCCGACGGATATGCCAGCTCCCGATCTATTGCGGTCACATCTGGCGGAGGCATTTCGCTGGTCGGACGACACGCGCCTGGATGGCGGGCGCATCGTTTTCTCGCTGGCATCGATCACGATACCCGTGGTTATCGGCTTCTGGGCCGGGCATCCATCACTGGGTTACGTCATCGGCCTCGGTGCCATGTTGCTGGCGGGTGAGCAGGGCGAACGAGCGGATTGCCATTCGCACACCTTGATCGCATCCCTGGTACCTGTTCTTCTGGCTGTCGCCGCGGCGGCAGGTATCGCTCGGCTGCCCTTCGCCGACGTGTTCATGATCGCGCTCGTGATTCCTGCGGCGACTCTCGTCAACTACAGCCGGCCAGCCGCCGTGGGCGGTATTCGGTTCATTGTGTTTCTGGTTCTGAACCTCGGACTGATCGCCGGGCACGGACCGCAGGGTCGCGGAGCGGCGTTGATGTTCGGAATCGGCGCCTTGTGGCGTCTCGCACTTCGATTGATCGCACGCCATCGACGAATCCCAGCGGAGCTTTCCTCGGACGCCGTTCCCGCGGAGCGTCAGCCGACGTCCAGACAACGGCGTGTCCATCTGGGGCGCATGCTTCGTTCGTGGCAGGGCTGGCAATATCCCGTACGTCTCGGCCTCGGCCTGGCGGCCGCATGCGCCATCCGCGACCGGTGGCCCGGCCACCATTTCGACTGGATGGTGTTGAGTATCGCGTTGCTCACTCCGCGCGCGCTGGAGCATGTGCCCGTCCATATCACACAGCGCGCGGTCGGAACGCTCATCGGCGTTGTGCTCGCCGGCATCGTTCTTTACGTCGCGCCGGGCCATGCGGTGATCGCTGGGCTCGTCTGCCTCTTCGGCACACTGGCGCCGCTCCTGCGCTCCGGTAATTACGCTGCTTACTGCATCTTTGCCACGCCGCTCATTCTGCTGGCGATGGATGCCGATGGGGCGCTCGAACCGGGGACGCTCGTGGACCGGCTGGTGGCGACGCTGGTGGGTTCGTTGATCGTGGTGGGAGCCAATGTGCTGATGGACAGGATGCTGAGGGGCGTAAGGCCTGCCAAGCCTCAATGAACGGTGATGCCATGCCCACCTGATCAGCCGGTGCGTCGCCGTGAAGAGGGTGTGAAAAGACGACGCCCGAACGGCTGGCTATCGAGGCCTTCGGCAACACATGGTGGGCGAGACTGGCGGGACCGTCATGATATCTTAGGCAGCTAACAGGGCGGCTTTGGACAGGGCGGTATGACTTCTCAGGTTTCCGGCGCATCGCGCTCACGCGCGGTGGACCAGCGCACATCGTTGGCACTTAGCGTCGTCATCGTATTTTTCCTCGTGACGGGTCTGCTTGCCTGGCAGAATATCCGGAGCATCCGCGACAACAACGAGAAAGTCATCCACTCCCAGCAGACCGTCACGGGGTTGAGTGAGATCCTTTCCAGCGCGCAGGATGCGGAGACCGGACAGCGTGGATTCCTGCTCACCGGCAACGACCGCTACCTCGAGCCGTATCGCGCGGCTGTCGCGGGCGTGCCCGCCAGACTCGACACGGTGCGCGAAGCCCTCAGCGACAATCCGGCGCAGCTTGCGCGGCTGAAGGAAGTCGGCGCCCGCCTGGGCGACAAGTTCGCGGAACTGAAAACCACGATCGAGCTGCGTCAGACGCAGGGCTTCGATGCGGCCGTGGCGGTGGTCAACAGCGACCGGGGCAAGGCCGCCATGGATGCCATCCGGTCGCAGCTGGGCACCATGCAGACGGAAGAGCTGGCACTGCGCGACAAGCGTGTGGCAGAAATGACCTCCGCGTACAGCAGTGCGCTCACCAGCGGTATTCTCAGCGCGCTGCTCGGCGTCGCGCTGACGGTGGTCGTGGGCGTGCTGATCCGTAATGCCTCGCGGGCGCGTCAGCGCAGTGAGTGGCTGCAGGCCGGCCAGCTGGAACTCGCCAGCGTGATGCGCGGTGACCAGGGCACCGACGAACTGGGTGCGAACGTTCTTGCCTTCCTGGCCCGCTTCCTCAATGCGCAAGCCGGTGCATTGTTCGTCAATGCCTCGACGTTCTTCGAGCGGATCGGTGTGTACGGGCTTGCGCCAGGGCATGACACGGTCGAGCGTTTCCTGCCTACCGAGGGTTTGCTCGGACAGGCGGCGGCGGAACAGCGCATGCTGGTGGTCAATGACGTGCCGGACGGTTATCTCTCCGTCGGCTCGGCACTGGGCAAGGAAAAGCCCCGCCAGCTCGTGATGCTGCCCGTCCTGGTGGACGGTGAGGTCAACGGCGTGCTGGAACTCGGGTTCTTCCGTCCGATCGACGATGACGCGCTGACGTTGCTCGACGAGGTGGCCTCGGACATCGGCGTTGCGCTGCGGTCGGCGACCTATCGCGCCGAGTTGAGCCGCCTGCTCGAAGAAACGCGGCGGCAGTCGGATTCGCTGCAGCATCAGAGCGAAGAGCTGCGCGCGTCCAACGAAGAGCTGGAAGAGCAGAGCCGCGCGCTCAAACAGTCCCAGCACGAGCTCGAACAGCAGCAGGCGGAACTCGAACAGACCAACGCCCACCTCGAAGAGCAAGCCAGCCAGCTCGAAGTGCAGCGCGACGACCTCTACCGCGCCAACGAACAGATCGAAGCCAAGGCGGAGGAAGTCCAGCGTGCCAGCCGCTACAAGTCGGACTTCCTGGCCAACATGTCGCACGAATTGCGGACGCCGCTGAACTCCGCCCTCATCCTGTCCAAGCTGCTCGCGGACAATCCGCGCGGCAATCTGACCGAGGAGCAGGTCAAGTTCGCCCGTACGATCCATTCCTCGGGCAACGACCTGCTCACGCTCATCAACGACATCCTCGACCTCTCGAAGATCGAGGCGGGCCATATCGCCATCCAGCCGGAGCCGTTCGCGGTCGACCGGATGGTCAATGGCCTCATCCCGGGTTTCCAGCCGATCGCCGAGCAGAAGGGCTTGTCCTTCGAAGTGACGATGTCGCCGGATTGCCCGGCTGTGCTGGATACGGATCGTCAGCGCCTGGAGCAGATCCTGCGCAACCTGTTGTCCAATGCGTTCAAGTTCACGGAAGAGGGCGGCGTACGCGTCGACGTATCGGCAGGTACGCAGGGCGATGTCGTCTTCACGGTCAGCGACACCGGTATCGGCATTCCCGTCGAGCAGCAACGGCGTATCTTCGATGCGTTCCAGCAGGCCGATGGCACCATCAGCCGCAAATACGGCGGCACGGGCCTCGGCCTGTCGATCTCGGTCGAGCTTTCGCGGCTTCTGGGCGGCGGCATCACCGTGGAGAGCGAAGTCGGGCAGGGCAGCACATTCATCCTGACCCTGCCACTCAGCATCGCCGATGCCGGTGTCGACGCCGTCGCCAGCAGCGCGCCACCGGCGCGTCCTCGCATCGCCGCGTCGGGCCAGGGTCATGCGCCGCCGCCTCGTGTCGAAACCCCCGCTCCCGCGCCGACCATCGTTCCGCGCATCCCCGACGATCGCGAAGACGAGGCCGATAACCGCCGCGTCATCCTGGTCATCGAAGACGACGAGGCCTTCGCGAGGATCGTGCTGGATCTGGTTCGCGAGATGAACTTCCGCGGTTTGGTGGCCACCAGCGCGCAGGAAGCGCTGGCGCTGGCGAGGAAGTTCCTCCCGCATGCCATCGTGCTGGACGTCGGCCTGCCGGATCAGTCGGGCCTCTCCGTGCTCGATATCCTCAAGCGCGACGTGCGCACGCGCCATATTCCGATCCATGTCGTGTCCGCGGAGGACCATTCCCACGCGGCGTTGTCGATGGGCGCCATCGGCTACCTGATCAAGCCGGTGCGCCGCCCCCAGCTGGTCGAAGTCCTGGACAAGCTGGACGCCCGTCTGTCTCGCGACGTGCGACGTGTCCTCGTGGTCGAGGACGACGACGTGCAGCGCGACGCCATCCGCAGTCTGCTTTCGACGGCGGACGTCGAAACCGTGGACGCGGGCACGGCGGCCGAATGCCTGGAGCTGCTCAAGAGCCAGACCTTCGACTGCATGGTGCTCGACCTCTCCCTGCCGGACGCGTCGGGTCTGGCCTTGCTGGAAACGCTCAGCGCCGAAGGCATCTACGCCTTCCCGCCGGTCATCGTCTATACCGGGCGCGACCTCACGGCGGAAGAAGAGTCGCGCCTGCGCGTCTATTCCCGCTCGATCATCATCAAGGGCGCCAAATCGCCCGAGCGTCTGCTCGACGAGGTGTCGCTGTTCCTGCACCAGGTCGTGACCGATCTGCCGGCCGAGCACCAGCGCATGATCCAGGAAGCCCAGCACCGCGACGCCGTGCTGGAAGGCCGCCGCATTCTGGTCGTTGAGGACGACGTTCGTAACGTCTACGCGCTGATCAATATCCTCGAGCCGCGCGGATGCGTCCTCACGGTCGCACGCAACGGCAAGGAGGCGATCGAGGCGCTGAACAAGGCGGCGGATGTCGACGGACAGCCGATGGACCTCGTGCTGATGGACGTGATGATGCCGGTCATGGATGGCCTGACCGCGACGCGTCATATCCGTAGCGACTTCCGCTGGAAGAAGCTGCCGATCATCACCCTGACCGCCAAGGCGATGCCGGACGATCAGGAAACCTGCCTGGCGGCGGGGGCCAGCGACTACATGGCCAAGCCGCTCGACGTCGACAAGCTCCTGTCTCTGGTCCGTGTGTGGCTGGCGCGATGATTTCGCCCGTGGAAATGACCGATCGCGTCGAGGCGATCGAGATCGACCTTCTGCTGGAGGCGCTGTACCAGCGCTTTCACTACGATTTTCGCGGTTACTCCAAGGCGTCGGTCAAGCGGCGCCTGAAGCAGCTACGCGAAAGGCTGAGCTATCGCACCTATTCGGCGATGCTGGAAGGCCTGCTTCACGACCCCTCGGTCGTGCCGCAGGTGATCAGCTACCTCACCGTCCAGGTCAGCGAGATGTTCCGCGATCCGTCGTACTTCCGCGCGCTGCGGGAGCATGTCGTGCCGCACCTGCGTACCTATCCCTCGCTGAAAGTCTGGGTCGCCGGCTGCAGCAGCGGTGAAGAACTTTACTCGCTGGCCATCCTGTTCCGGGAAGAAGGGCTCGAGCAGCGCACGATGTTCTATGCGACCGATATCAATCCGGGTGCCCTGGAGGCCGCGTCGGCCGGCGTCTACAACCTGGACCGGATTCGCGGGTTTACCGAGAACCACCAGCAATCGGGCGGCCGGTCCTCGCTGTCCGACTACTACACGACCGGATACGGCAAGGCGACGTTCGATCGCAGCCTGCGCGAACGCGTGGTGTTCTCGGACCACAGCCTGGTCACCGATGCGGTCTTCGGGGAGATGCACCTCATCTCGTGCCGCAACGTGCTCATCTATTTCGACAACACGCTTCAGGATCGTACGCTGAAGTTATTCAACGACTCCCTCATTCGCAGGGGATTCCTGGGGCTCGGGTCCAAGGAGAGCATCCGTTTCTCCAGTCAGGCCGCGGCGTTCCAGGATTTCGTGCAGGGCGAGAGGATTTACCAGAAGACTTCCGACGATGCTTAAAGACACAAGTACCGCTATGAGCCCGGTTTATTTCCTGCTCGTCGACGACCTCGAGGACAATCTCCTCTCGCTGGAAGCGCTGCTTCGGCGCGAAAACCTCGTCCTGCTCAAGGCGCGGTCCGGCGAGGAAGCACTTGAGCTTCTGCTGGTTCACGACGTGGCGCTGGGCCTGCTCGACGTACAGATGCCCGGCATGGATGGTTTCGAGCTTGCCGAGCTGATGCGCGGCAACGACCGCACGCGGCATGTGCCGATCATCTTCCTGACGGCGAGTACGGCGGACAACCAGAGAAAGTTTCGTGGATACGAGGCCGGTGCGGTCGATTTCATCCAGAAGCCGATCGAGTGGGACATCCTGCGCAGCAAGGCCAACGTGTTCTTCGATCTCTACCGTCAGAAGCAGCAGATCGCCGACCAGCGCGACCGGCTCGAAGCCTACGCCGAGACCCTGACGCGTTCGGACCGCTACAAGGATCAGTTCCTGGCGATCCTGGCGCACGAGCTGCGCAATCCGCTGACCCCCTTGCGCATGGGACTCGACGTGCTTCGTGGGCATCCCGCGCGGGAGCGCACCGAACAGATTCACGGCGTGATGGATCGGCAGCTGGTGCATCTCGTACGGCTGGTCGACGACCTGCTCGACGTATCCCGCGTGAGCCAGGGGAAGATCGCGCTGCAGCGGACGAAAGTGCGGATCGCCGACATTGTCGAGGCCGCGCTCGAGGCAAGTCAGCCCTTCGTGGATGGGGGCAAGCACGCCCTGCGGGTCGACGTCGCCGATACCCCCATGTGGATCGACGGCGACAAGACGCGACTGACCCAGATCGTCGGCAATCTGCTAAACAATGCGGCCAAGTACACGCCGACCGGCGGCTCGCTCGCCGTGGATGCCACCCGTGAGGGTGACGAGGCGGTGATCGTGGTGTCCGACAACGGCATGGGCATCCCTCCGGCCATGCAGGCGAATATCTTCGAGCTCTTTACACAGGTCGGTGAGCACCTGACCCGTTCACAGGGCGGGCTCGGTATCGGCCTTGCGCTGGTGAAGCAGCTGGTCGGCATGCACGAGGGATCGATCTCGGTCAGTAGCGAAGGCGAGAACCAGGGCAGTCGCTTCACCGTTCGCCTGCCGCTTCTGCCGCTCGAGCAGCCGGCTGACCGCGTCTTGTCGTCGGACGACCGGGGCGCGAACGACGAGCGCCTCAAGGTTCTCGTCATCGACGACAACGTGGATGTCGCCGAGACGATCGGCTGGTTGCTTCAGGAGATGGGCCACGAACACCATGTGGTGCTGGACGCACGGCTGGCCCTCGACGCGGCGCATGCGTTTCAGCCCGACGTGGTCCTGCTGGACGTCGGCATGCCGACGATGAGCGGCTACGACGTCTGCCGCGCGTTCCGTCAGGATGCCTTGCTGAAGCACCTTCCGATCATTGCCCAGACGGGCTGGGGGCAGGCCAACGACAAGGCGGCTACCGCCGAAGCCGGCTTCAACCACCACCTCGTCAAGCCGGTCGGCGCCGTCGATTTGCGGGATGCACTCGCGCTGGTGACCGACCCGTTCCGGAGCGCCGTGGTGTAGGCCTGGAAAACGTTCACCAGCGATACGCGACACGCGTGTACAGATACCGACCGCTGTAACCGAACGGCGAGTAATCGGGATACGGCCAGGTGCCTCCCACGGCACCGTCGCTGCCGCTCTTGTATTTCCGCGGGTAGACGTTGGTAAGGTTGTCGACGCCTGCGGTGAAGGTCCATCCATGCGTCGCGTAGCTCGTGGAGAGATCGAGCAGCCAGCGCGCCGGAAACACCTGGTCGAATCCGGGGTTGCTCACCGGATCCTGGTTGACGGCGAACTGGCCGTAGCGGGTGAGCGCGCTGTGGACGCTCCATTTACCCAGCGCGTAGTCGGCGCCAAGGGCGATCTTGTCGCGTGGCGCGCCGTTGGTGATGTAGCCCTGCGCGATGTGCCCGACGCGCACCAGTTCCAGCCCGCTCTCGGCCAGCGACGCGGGATTCGGCGCCACGGACAGGATCGAAGTGTGGTTGCGGTTGTAAGCCGCCGTGAGCTGCAGCTTGCCCGCGTTGCCGAAGTCGATGCGATAGCCGCTGCTCAGGTCGATGCCCCGGGTGCGCGTCTTCAGGGCATTGGTGAAGTAGCTCCCGCCCTGGATGTTGGCGAAACCTTGTCCCTCCAGGTATGCCTGCACCGGGTCGCCGACGAGGTTCTCCGACGGCACGATGCGGTTACCGATGGTGATCTGGTACAGGTCGAGTGACAGCGTCCAGGCCCCCGGCGCATACACGGCACCCAGCGTGTAGTTATGCGACTTCTCCGGCTTCAGTGGCTCGGCGCCCAGGGCGCGCGCCACCGGGTCGCTCACCGCGAAGTTTCGGATCTGCGTCGGCACACCGCCGATCACATTGGTCGACGTGGTGGTGTAGTACTGCTGAGGAAGCGATGGGGCGCGGAAGCCGGTCGCCGCCGTGCCGCGCAGCGCGAAGCTGTCCGTGAAGTCGTATCGCGCGGACAGCGTTCCCGATGTGGTATTGCCGAAGTCGCTGTAATCCTCGTGCCGGATCGCCAGCGAACCGCTCAGCTTGTCGGTAATCTGATTCTCCAGGCTGACGTATTCGGCCACGTCGTGACGGCTGTGCTGTCCCGCATCGGCGGGCTGGAAGCCGGGGAAGCCTTGCGAGCCCGTGCCAAAGTACGACGCCGGGTCGCCAGCCTCGATCTCATATTGCTGATGCAGATACTCGAGCCCGAAGGCGAGTGTCACGGGACTATTGAGCCAGCTCACGTCGAGGTCGCGGGCGATGTCGACGTCGAAGGCTTTCTGAGTGGCAATCAGGCGACCTGCGTTGGAGCGGGTGGGGCTCGCGGCACCGAGGTCGACGTTGAGCGTGTGGATCGGGTCGATACTGACGCGGTCGCGTCCGTAGTTGCCGCTGATATCCCAGCGCCATCCACTCGCGGTGGTGCCGCGCACGCCGGCGACGACGGCGCTGTCGATCGAGCGGACATCGTTGAGCGGGAGGTAGCCGTTGGGGTAGATGGAGGGTACGTTGCGTGCGCTGTCGTAGGTGCGGAACAGGGCAGGTGAGGTACCTTCGCGGCTGCTGGTACTGGCGAAGGCGTAGAAGTCGATGTCCGACGCCAGGGCGTACTGCACGTTGAGCAGCGCCTGATGGGTGCTGATGTCCGGCTCGCCGATGCGCTGCGTCTGCTGCCCGTAAACAGGCGAAGAAGGATCGCGATAGTCGCGGCCGCCACGATTCGTGGCGTCAGCGTGCCCCTGCACGACGCTCAGGCGAGCGAAGCCTTTGTCACCGCCCAGCGGCACGCCAAGGCTTGCCTCACCTTGCCACTGCCTGCCGTCGCCGGCGCTCGATCGTCCCGCGGTGATGCTCGCTTCGTTGGTGCCGTCGCCCGCGGCGCCCTTCAGCACGATGTTGATGACGCCAGCGATGGCGTCCGATCCGTACTGAGCGGACGCACCGTCACGCAGTACTTCGATGTGATCGATCGCCGAGATCGGTATCGAGTTGAGATCGGCCGGTGCCGAGCCACGACCGAGCGCACCCTGCAGATTGAGCAATGCGCTCGTGTGCCAGCGCTTGCCGTTGACGAGCACCAGGGTCTCGTCGGGTGAGAGACCGCGCAGCGCCGCGGGGCGCACGATGCCGGAGCCGTCGTTGCCCGGCGCACGCGGGAAGTTGAGCGACGGAGCGAGGCGCGACAGCACCGCGCCGAGCTGCGTATCGCCGAAGGATTGCAAGTCCTGCGCCGACACCACGTCGATCGGCGAGAGCGAACTGCTCTGGCTCCGGTTGACCGAGCGGGTGCCGGTCACGACCACGGTCTGCAGCCTGGCGGCGTCTTCCTGCGCTTCGGAAACGGGAACGTAAAGACTGGCTGCGATGACGACGGACAGCGACAGGCGCGCGGGCAGGGCATGCCTCATGAATGAATTCCTGGATTTTACGGACGGCGACACGTCAACGCGGCGGCAGGCCGCGCGTGGCACAGTGGGGGCGATCGGAGGGGGTGGGTCCGCCGGTCAGGCGGAAGCGCGCAGGGGCGCTACAGGATCAGGCGAGGCGACAACAGCAACACGCACCGATCGACGTGGCGATCGGGTGAGGCGTGTGGGTTGACTGCGGCATGATCAAGATGGGTTTACCTCGAAGGACGTCCAGAAGTCTGGGCGTTTAGAAGTCCGAATGGTGAACCCATGCTGGTGCAGTGCGTTTCGAATGTCAACCAGCCGCAAACGGCGGAGCTTCAGCCGGGGCTGGGTGCGCGAACGTGGCGGCGTTGCAGCACGATCCAGCCGATAGCGGCGGTCGTGAGTACGAGGATGGTCGCGCTGTACAGGTTGACCGCGGCAATCAGTCCTTCGTGCTGCACGACGAAACCCAGAGCGATGGCGGGTGCGCTGAATGACAGGTAGCTCTCGATATAGAACACGCCCATGAGGTGGCTGCGCTCATGCGGCGCGGCGAGGGGGAGTACGGTGCGCAACGAGCCCAGGAAGGCGCTGCCGAATCCCGCGCCCGCCAGCACCGAGCCCGTGAGCAGACCGGTCGTGCTTCCGTGTACCGCCGCCCAGCGGATGCACGCCGTGCCGGCGGCAAGCAACGTGGCACCGGCAAGCAAGGCATGCAGTGCGTGCCGCTTCATCGCCAGCCATACGGCGGCCGCACCGGTCAGCGTCAGCAGGGCCACGCTCGCGCCGCCGAGCCACAGCGAGGAAGAATGCGATGCCTGCGCGATCAGCGTCGGCATGAGTGAGAGGTAGAACGCGCCAAGCATCCACAGCGCGATGTTCAGGGGCGATACCGCCAGCAGGGCCGCCCGTGCGCTGGGCGGCACGCTGACTCTGGGGCGCAGGCTGGCAAGAACGCCTGGCCGCCGCACGACCGTTTCGGGGGTGCGCCACGTGAGTACCGCGCAGAGGATCAGGAGCAAACCCATCACGGCATAGACCAACGACAGGGGCGCGGGGGCCAGCTGGGCGAGGGCGGTGCTGCCCAGCGCGCCCGCGGCGAGGCCGACCAGGGGAGCGATGCTGTTGAGATCCGGGCCGCGTCTGGGATCCGTGTCCATCAGAGCCGCGCCGAGCGTGCTGGCGGCGAGGCCGGTCGCCGCGCCCTGGACCGCCCGCGCGAGCAGCAGGGCGGGCGCCGAACCGGCGATGATGAAGAGCAGCATGGATAGCAATTCCAGTGCGATCGCCATGCCAATGACCGGGCGCCGCCCCAGATGATCGGACAGCCGGGCCCCGGTCAACAGCGCCGCCAGCAAGGCGATCGCGTACATGGCGAACACGGCGGTGAGCCAGGTCGCGGAGAAGTGCCAGATCTGCTGGTAGACGCGATACAGCGGCGTGGGCGCCGAGGACGCCGCGAAAAACACGAGCAGGGTCAGGCCATGGGTCAGCAGCGCACCGGTCGTGCTGGGTGTCGTACGGGGCGAGGACATGCGATACTTTCCACTAAAGCTAAGAATATGCATTAGTAAGCTACCCCTCCTTTCTCACTAAAGCAAATAAATTGCGTTAGTGCTGACAGCTTGTAATACCTATGACCGACGTTTCAGACATACCCGACCCCGCGTCCCGCCCCGGTCCTCGTCCGGGCGGCCGCAGCGCGCGCATCCAGGCCGCCGTCCATGCGGCGGTGCGCGAGCTGCAGGACGATGCGGGCCGCGAAGGTCTCACGGTTCCCGCGATCGCATCGCGCGCCGGGGTGACCGCGTCGACGATCTACCGCCGCTGGGGCGACCTCGGACGGCTTCTTGCCGACGTGGCGGTCGAACAGCTGTGGCCCGAAACACCGCCGGCCGACGAGGGATCGTTCGAGGCGGACCTTCGTGCGTGGCTGGAGCAGTACGTCGACGAGATGACGTCGGTGCCGGGACGAGCGATGCTCCGCGACCTGCTCGGTACACAGGATCACGCGATGGCAGGGAAGTGCCTGACCTTCTGCACGCAGCAGATCGACGTGATCCGCGAGCGAGCGCTCGATCGTGGCGAACATCCCGTCCCCACCATCGACATCATCGACGGGGTCATCGCCCCGGTGATGTTTCGTATCGTTTTCGCGAACGCGACGCCCGTCCCGGAGGACGTCGACCGCTGGACGCGGACGGCGCTTCAGCCGCGATGACCGTTATCGTCGGCAAGCGCAGCGGATATCCATTCCTGGCGTGAGCCCCTGCGGTCGTGCGCCTGACCGCCAATTTATCGCCGCCGGGCGTGGCACCGAATTTGCTTCACGCTGGCATGGCCCCAACGCATCCCCGTCCAGCGATACCCGAACCGCGCCCGCAGCGCCTGAGCCGTCTTGTCGACCGTGCGCTTCGGATGGGCGCCGCGCTGATCGGACTGCTCATCGTCTGCGGGGTGGCGACGACAGGCGCCTTGCTGATCGCGCAGGGCAGAGTGGCTCACAGTTACGACGTGCTGCATGAAACCTCGCTGGTGCGCGAAGACGTCCAGGCGCTGCGGCTCCGGGTGGGCATTTTTATCGTCCGCGGCGATCGCGCGTCGCGTGACGATGTCGCCGCCTCCATACGCTCCGCCCGTGCGCGACTGGCGTCCCTGCGCGCCCTCGTGGGTTCGAACCAGCCGCAAAAGCCGCTGCTCGATCAGCTTGCCGGTGCCTTTGAAGAGCGTGTGCGCAGCTCGACCAGGCTGATGTCGACGGCCGACTTTTCCGCGGCGATCGAAAGTCGCGCCCGGGCGATGACGGAGCCGGCGTATCAGGTCGTCAATGCCCGCCTCATGGATTCGATCGACCGGATGGAACGGGCTGAAGAACTGTTGCTGGCGGAACGGCGATCGCGTCAGAGCGGCATCCTCCTCGTGCTCGGTATCGCCCTGGGTGGTCTGGTTTTCTGGGCGGTGGCGATCCTTGCCAGGTTGCGTCGGGCCGCGCACGACCTGATCGGCGAACTCTCCGCGGCCTATCGCGACACGGCATTGAGCAAGGCCGAACTGGAGGCGTTCATCGATGCGTCGCCACTGGGCCTGTTTCACCTCGACGAGAGAGGCTTGCCGACGTACTTCAACGCCGAAGCCATCCGGATGGGTGAACTGGTGACCGAGGGTGGCAGCGTGGCGGACTGGCTGGCCAGTGTGCATCCCGAGGATAGTGATGCCCTGAACAGTGCATGGCACCGGCTGCTACGCACCAACGAAAGTCTCGAGGAGATGTTCCGGCTGGTCCGCAAGGATGGCTCGCCGGTCTGGGTCGAATCGCATCTGGCGCCGGTACTGGTCGAAAACCGTACCACGGGTTTTGTCGGTGTCTGCCGTGACCTGTCGGAGCGCAAGGCGCTGGAAGAAAATCTTTTCGCCGCCAAGGAGGCCGCGCAGGTCACTCTCGAATCGATCGGTGACGCGGTGATCGCGACCGATGCGGAAGGCGTGATCACCTTTCTGAATCCGCGCGCCGCCGTCTTGCTCGAAACCGAAGCGCAACGGGGCGTCGGCATGCCCGTGGACGAACTGCTGCAGCTCGTCGACGAGGATGGCGAGGCCAGTCCCACGTCGCTGCTCCGGGCGATCGCGGAAAACCGTACGATCGATGTGATCAAGCCGAGGCGCCTTGTCCTGTCGGATGGCACGCGACTCGATATCGAAGACGTCGCCGCGCCCATCCGCAATCGTCAGGGCACGGTCATCGGTGGCGTTCTCGTCTTGCGCGATGTGAGCATCGCGCAGGCCATCGCCGAACGCATGCGTCACCTCGCGGAATACGACGTTCTGACAGATCTTCCCAACCGGCTGCTGTTCGAAGACCGGGCCCGCCAGGCCCTGCATGCGGCCATTCGTCATCGTGCGCGTGTCGGCCTGTTGTATATCGACCTGGACGGCTTCAAGCAGGTCAATGACACGCATGGTCACGGTGCGGGAGACGAACTCCTCCGGCAGGTGGCTGCATGCCTGGAAAGTACCGTGCGCCTTACCGATACCGTATGCCGGATCGGTGGCGACGAGTTTGTCGTGCTCATGCCTGAGGTGAGTGACGGCGAGGGAGCGATGAACCTGGCGGAGAAGATCGTCGCCGCCGCGCAGGGACGCTTCAGCTGGCATGGCGAGCCACTGGACGTGACGTTCAGCGTCGGTGCCGCGCTTTATCCGGACCACGCGACGGACGTCGTTGCGCTCATGCGGCAGGCCGACCACGCCCTGTATCGCGCGAAACAGTCCGGGCGCAATCGCGCGCTCATGGCGCCGGAAGCGGCGAATAGCGTCTCAGTCTGACTCGCGCCAATCCGCCCGGCCGGATGCTTGCGGGTCGCGGTCCGACGGGCGCATTCCCCCTGCTGGTTAAAATGTGACGAACTTGGCTATTTGTTGACCAAGCCTGCCGCGTCTTCACATTCAACTCGTTGATTTTATGGTCGTGCAATATCGGCACGGCTCTTGCTTCTTCACGGTACCGGCCCTCTTGCCGGCGTCTGAATCGGGAGTCGGGACATGTTGGTGCTGCGTGAGCTTGCGGAACGTCTGGTCTGGCGCGTAACGCTGAATCGTCGTCTGGGTGAAGTCTTCGCTCTGCCGGGTGGCGCGTCGCTGGCGAGCCGTTCGGCACCCTGGATTACCGAAGCCTCCTGGTGGGGTAACCATGACGCCGGCGCCGAGGCTTCCGCCTTGTTCGCGGCCATGCACCGTGACGACACGCTCGAAGCCGCCTTCCGTGCTCACCGCCTGCAGCGTGCCGGCCGCCTGAGCGGTATGCCTGGCGTCACCATGCATGCCGAGGCACTCGAGATCGCCCTGGTGTCGAACGCTTCGTGCGGAACGGCGTCGGTGTGCAGTGCGTCGATCCAGCTGGTCCGGTCGCTGACGGATGAGGGCGTGCTGCTGACGTCGCAGCCGTAACGCGCGAGGCGCCTGAGCTGCTCGTTGCGCGTTGCGCGGCACGTATAATGGGCGGTCCCCACAACCAAGCCGCCCTCATGTCCGCCGAGCGAATTCGTCATCCTCTTCTGCGCGATCGTGTCGTTTCCGCCGAAGCCGCGGCCGCGCTGATCCAGCCGGGCGAAACGGTGGCGATGAGTGGTTTCACCGGCTCGGGATACCCGAAGTCGGTGCCGATGGAGCTGGCGAAGCGGATCGACGCGGCACATGGCCGGGGCGAATCGTTCCGCATCAAGCTGATGACGGGTGCATCCACGGCGCCGGAGCTCGACGGCGCGTTGGCCAAGGCGGACGGCATCGCGCTGCGCATGCCTTTCCAGACCGATCCCGACGCCCGTCAGCGTATCAACGCGGGCACGCTCGATTACATCGACATCCATCTCAGTCACGTGGCCCAGCACGTATGGTTCGGCTTCTACGGCGAGATCGATACCGCGGTGGTGGAGGTGGCCGGCATTCGCGAGGACGGCAGCCTGATTCCCTCGACATCGGTCGGCAATAACAAGACCTGGCTCGACCTCGCCCGCAAGGTGATCATCGAGGTCAACGAGTGGCAACCGGAAGGCATCGACGGCATGCACGATGTCTATTACGGCACGGCCTTGCCGCCCAACCGCAAGCCGATTCCGCTGGTGCACGCCGACGATCGCATCGGTGTGCCGTCGCTGCACTGCGACCCCGACAAGATCGTCGCCATCGTGCGGACCAACGGCCCCGACCGGAACAGTCCGTTTGCCGCTGCCGACGAGTGCAGCCAGCGGATTGCCGGGCATCTCATCGAATTCCTCCAGCACGAAGTGGCGAAGGGCAGGCTTCCCGCCAACCTGCTGCCGCTGCAGTCGGGTGTGGGCAATATCCCGAATGCGGTACTGGCCGGGCTCGCCAGCAGCGGATTCCGCGACCTCACCGCCTTCACCGAAGTCATCCAGGATGGCATGCTCGACCTGCTGCGCAGTGGTGTGCTCAAGGTGGCGTCGTGCACCGGTTTCGCGCTGAGTCCTCAGGCCAACGAAGAGTTCAAGCGCAACATCGATTTCTACCGTGAGCGCATCATCATGCGCACGCAGGAGATCTCGAATCATCCCGAGCTGGTGCGCCGACTCGGCTGCATCGGCATGAACGGGATGATCGAAGCCGACCTCTACGGCAACGTCAACTCCACGCACGTCATGGGCAGCCGCATCATGAACGGCATCGGCGGATCGGGCGACTTCGCCCGCAACGGTTTTCTGTCGATCTTCCTCAGCCCGAGCACGGCGAAGAACGGAAGCATTTCGTCGATCGTGCCGATGGTCAGCCACGTCGACCACACCGAGCACGACGTTTCGATCATCGTGACCGAGCACGGTCTGGCCGATCTGCGCGGACTTCCTCCCCGGCACCGTGCGCGACAGCTGATCGATCGTTGCGTGCATCCGGACTATCGTGCGCAGCTCGAGGATTACTTCGACCGCGCCTCCCGTGACAGCTACGGCAAGCACACGCCGCATCTGTTGCCCGAGGCGTTGTCATGGCACCAGCGCTGGCTCGACACCGGGAGCATGCGCAGCGCGGTGTGAACCGGCGGCGCGGCGCGGGGCCGGTCTCAAGGGTCCTGCGCTTGCCAGCCGCCGCCGAGGGCGAAGAACAGGTTCACCTGGGCCTCGGTGACATCACGGTCCGCGTCGGCCAGCGCGTGTTCGGTGGAGACCCGGGTGCGTTCCGCGTCGAGGCTGCTCAGATAGGGAGAGCGTCCCGCATGGAACAGGGTCTGCGCATCGGACGAGGCCTGCGTGGCATCGTTCAGCGCCTGCCTGAGCAGCGCCTGTCGATCCAGCGCCCGCGCATAGTCGCTCAGCGCGGTCTGCACTTCCTTGAGGGCCGTGAGTACCGTCTGATCGAAGGCGGCAAGCTCGGCATCCGCACCTGCCTCGCTGGCGCGAACGCGCGCGTGAGCCGATCTGGTCGGTACCGTCCAGGAAATCAGCGGTCCCAGCGACCAATAGCGTGCGGGTGCCTGACCGACATCCGCCAGCGTGCCGTTGCTGCCGAGGCCGGCGCCCAGCGTGATGTCCGGATAAAGCTCGGCGGTCGCGACGCCGACCCGTGCCGTCGCCGCGGCCAGATGACGTTCCGCCTCCCGGACGTCCGGTCGGCGACGGAGCAACGTCGCGCCGTCGCCGACCGGTATCGGCGTCGACAGGCGCGGTGCCTCTTTACACGCCTCGACGGCGGAGGGGAGACGTCCCGGGGTTTCACCTGTCAGGGCGGCGAGCGCGTAGCGCGAGGCGTCGCGCCGTTTCTCGATCGGCGGGAGCTCGGCGCGTGCGAGGTCACGTTGTGTCGTGGCACGCGTCACGTCGATGCGCGTGCCCCTGCCTGCCGCCATCATGCGCGTGGTGGTCGACAGGACCTGCTCCTGGATGCGCAGCGTCTCCCGCGCGACCGACAGATCGTGAGTCGCTTCGCACTGCCCGAGATAGCTGCGCGCCACCTCGGCGGCGACGGTCGTGCGCACGAGATCCCGTGCTGCGCGCGTGGCTTCGGCATCGGCGGCCGACGCCTCCGTGGCCCGCCTGAGCTTGCCGAAGAGATCGAACTCGTACGACGCGGATGCCGCCACCGACGACAGCGTGAAAACGGGCAGCTTGTCCGATTGCAGGTATGACTCGGCGGACAGCTGGTTTCGCGACGCCGAGGCGGAGGCGCCGCCGGTCAGGCCGCCCTCCGCTCGCGCCGCATCCAGCATGGCGTACGCCTGACGGAGGTGTGCTTCGGCTTCGCGAAGCGCCGCGTTCGCCTTGAAGGCCTGCGTTTCCAGCGCATCCAGCGTCGGGTCGTCGTAGAGCTTCCACCACGCGTCGGCGGCGGCATGCGACGTGTCCACGGTTGCGGTGTCCACGTCCACGAAGGCGGCCTGAGCCTCAGGACGCTTCACCACCGCGCGGTCCGGCAAGCGGTAATCGGGGCCTACCGCCGCGCAGCCCGAAAGCAGCAGGCCGATCGTTACGAGTGCCGCGTGCCGGCGCATCACGAATGGGCCGCCGTCGCCGGGGGCGTGTGTCGCGTGTCGACGGTCACCGTGACCGTGCGGCCGGCGATCAGCCGCAGATCGTCCGGTCGCCCATCGATCGATATGCGGACGGGGATACGTTGCGCGAGGCGGACCCAGTTGAAGGTGGGATTGATGTTCGGAAGCATCGTGCCGTCGGCGCTTCGCTCGCGGTCGGCGATGCCGGCCGCCAGGCTGACGACGCGGCCGTGCAGTAAGGCCGGCTCGCCCATGACTTCGATACTGACCGGTTGGCCGGGCTCCACGCCATGCAGTCGTGTTTCCTCGAAGTAGCCGTCGACATGGAACGACGCGGCATCGACCATGGAGAACGGTGCATGACCGGCCTTGACGTAATCACCGGCGCGGACGACGCGGTCATTGAGATAGCCGTCCGCGGGTGCGCGGACGACGGTGCGGTCCAGATCGAGACGCGCCGTATCGGCGGCGACCTCCGCGGCGTGCAGATGCGCCTCCGCCTCGGCGACCTTCGCGTGAACCTGTTCGACGCTTTCGGCGGCGACGAGATCCTTCAGCGCATCGTTTCGACTGGCATCGCGATGGAGTTGCGCCAGGGCCGCCCGGTCTTCTTCCACGGCCGCGGCGGCCCGGCGAAAGGCCAGTTCGAAGCGTGCGCGGTCGACGAGAAAGAGAGGATCGCCCCTTTTTACGAACTGGTTGTCGGAGGCGTAGACCTTTTCGACGAGTCCTGAAACGTCCGGCGAGACAGGCAGCGTGTCCGCACGGATGTGCGCGTCGCGGGTCCACGACGCGCTGCGGTACGAGGTGTAGACGTGCCAGCCGACCACGGCCGCCAGCGCCGCCATGGCCAGCGTGGGCCAGATCGAGCGGGCATGCGCGAGGCGGCCGCTCATGACGCCGCCCCGGGCATCAGCGCGAGCATCGAGCCGAGGACGACGATGTAGAGGGCGACGTTGAAGAGTCCTGGATGCCAGATGCGCGCGTAGAACCCCGAGCGCGCAAGAACGCCGCGGATCGCGCCCTTGAGGAGGTAAGCCGCTGCCATGAGGACGAGGAACGTGGGGACGAAGACCCCATAGAGATTGAGGTCGCCGGAGAGGCTGGTGTTCACGGAAGTGCCGGTGAGATGGGTAAGGGAGAGACGGGTTCGGAGAGCGCGAGGCGGTAGGCGATCAGCAGCGTGGCGAGCTGGCCGTCTCCATCGCCGCGATGCACGGCGGCGTCGTCGATAAGCCTGAGCAAGGCGTCGGGAGGGTCGGTGCGCGTACGCCGCGCGACGCTGTCGAGCAGCCAGGCCCTGCTGCGCGCGAGTACGTCGTCGATGTCGGTCGCGGCGCCGCGTGCGATGCGTTGCAGATCCAGTAGCGCCAGGCAGAGGCGCATATCGCGCACCGCATCCATTCGGACCAGCGATTCACCCGTCGCCAGCGCGATGCGCGGCAGCCATTGCATCGTGCGATCGAGGACACGAGTGGCTCGCGCGACCTGCTTCGGGGCGGACGCTGGCTGGGCGAGCAGGGCAAGGTCGCGCGCATTGGCCAGACCGAGGCGGTGCGCCGCACTGTCGCCGCCGAGCGGTCGCGTGACCAGGGTCCAGGCCAGCGCGAAGCCCAGTCCCAGCATCATCCCTGTCGCGGAATTGGCGAAATCCTCGAAGCCGACCGCCGCATTGTTCTGCAGGGCGATGGCGCTGACGGTCTGCGACGTGACCAGCACGATACCCGTGGTCATGGACGGACGACCGGTGAACGCCCCGAGCACGAGGAAGAAGGGTGCCATGGCCGCGACCACGCCCATGAAGGTGGTGATCCGCGGCAGCACGAGAAAGAGATACGTGCCGGCCGTGACGACGCTGATCGCCTGCCAGACCAGGAAGCGGCGCACCTGCGGCGCCGGATCGTCCGACGCGGCGAAGAAGGCGGTGGCGATGGCCACGAGCACGACCCCGCCGGCGCCGCCCGGCCAGTCCGTGAGCAGCCACAGCCATCCGGTGGCGATCACCGCCATCGCCGGCGATGCGGCGGCAAGCAGGCGGGCACGGAGGTCGTCATGACGAGCGCGGTGGCCCAGCGTGTGCGCGCGATAGATGAGCGGCGTGGGCTGTGGGCGATGCTCGGTGAACGCGGTATGCAGCAGGAGTACGTCCTGCCAGAGGTCGATGAGGTCGGTGAGGCGTTCGGCGGCGTGCCGATGCAGCGCGTGCGCGCCGGGCGTCGTCATAGCCGTCGTCAGCCGCAATGCGCCGCATCGTGTGCGCAGGACGTCGCCGGTCGTTATCGACGCGGTCGTCCCCTCGTGCATCCAGGCGATGGTCGCGTCCAGCACGTCCTGCAGGCCACCATCGCGCATGTCCGCGCGCCCGTCGAGCGCGACGAGCGCGTCGCTCAGAGACGCCACCTGTGGAAGCAGCAGGGTCATGCGCATGCGGATCTGGCGTGCCTCCTCGGCCTGGCCGTCGCGCGTGCTGTCATAGGACAGATGCGTAATCAGCGCGTCGAGAGCGAGCACGTCGTTGAGCAGGCGGAGACGCAGCGGAGGCGGTGCCGACCGGTCCAGGTGCCGCAGGCGTTGCCCGGTCCAGTCCCCCGCGTCCTTCAGCAGCGAAGCGACGCGTGCATGAAACAGCGGCGATACCCGGCTGGGAAACAGCACCGTACTGACCACGCTGGCACAGACGATACCGAGCAGGATCTCCTCCGTGCGTGCGACGGCGATATCGAAGATCGAACCGGGGGCGAGAATGGCGGGTACCGCGATGAGCGGTGCGGTATACGAGGCGAGCAGGAAGGCGTAGGCACTGGGCGTGTTGTTACCCAGCGAGAGGTAAAGGGACACGCCCATCCACGTGCCGAGCGTGAACACCAGCAGCATGGGTGACTCGGCGAGGGCGGACACGAGGAGCAGCGCGACGGCGGCGCCGATCGCCGTCCCGATCGCGCGGTAGACGCCCTTCGAGCGCGTCGCACCCGAGAGCGGATGCGACACGATATAGACCGTCGCGAACGACCAGTAGGGATTCGGCAGCTGCAGGAACAGCGCCATATAGAAGGCCAGCATGCCGGCGAAGAACGCTTTGCCCGAGTAGAGCCACTCGAAGCGCGTGGGCGCACCCATGGGTTTCGTTCCTCAGCTGCCCGGGCGGATGGGCGCGAGCAGGGCGAGGCGGTCGACCAGGGCTTCGTGCACGCGCAGCGCTGCCTTGAGGTCGTCGGTCGAGATGCCCTCGAAGAGTTCGGCGCGGATCTCGACGAGCCTTTTTTCCAGTCCCTCCACCATGGCCTCACCGACGTCGGTCAGCCAGAGGGTCCGTACACGGCGGTCGTTCGGGTCGGGCTCGCGCCTCAGCAGGCCTTGTTCATCCAGCCGCGCCAGGGTGCGAACGAGCGAGGGCTCGACGACGCCGAGCTGTTCGGCCAGCGCGATCTGGGCGATGCCACCGCCGGCGCGTCCGACCAGGATCAGCGGGACGACACCTGCCGGGGTAATGTCGAAATCGGGAATCCGCGCAAAAAGCAGCCGCAGCCAGCGCCGGCTGGTCGAGGGCAGCAGCGTGGTGAATTGCATTTGCAGTCTGGCGGGAGGTCCCATCCGAAAAGCTTAGCATGCTATGAATTGATCTGGGAGCCCGGGCGTCCTGCTTCAGCGCGATCTCGCTACCGTCGGAGCGACGCTCGCAGCGAGGCATGACCGGCCATTGCCGTCTCCACGCACGTGATCAAAGCCTTTACCGTTCGCGTGACGTACCGGCGCGTCGGCACGACGACGTGGACGTCGAGGGGAGGGTAGCCGAACTCGTCGAGCACACGGACGAGGGCGCCGCTCTCCAGCTCGTTGCGCACGAGCGCCGTCTGCACGCCGCCGATGCCGCGTCCCGCGAGCAACGCTGCGATCAGCACGAAGCTGTTGTTCGCGACGAACGTCGGCGATAGAGGAACGGCTATCGTGCCGCCTGTGCCAACGAGCGCGAGGTCGTGATCCGCGCTCCGCGAACGAGGGGTCATTCCCTGAGTTGACCCCCGGCCGCGCTAGACTGAGGTTTTCCCGGGTGTTTCACGGATGCTGAAGGTCGAAGGGCTGGTCAAGACGGTGCCGGGTGGGCGTAGCTTGTTCGGCGGGCTGGATCTGTCGCTTGCCCCCGGGGAGTTTGTCGCGGTAACCGGCGAGTCGGGTGCGGGCAAGTCGACGCTGCTCAATCTGATCGCCGGGCTGGATACGCCGGATGCAGGGAAAGTGATGATCGGTGGCGTGGATATCGCCAGCCTCGACGACGACGGGCGCACCGCCTTGCGTCGCGATCGGGTGGGTTTCGTCTTCCAGGCGTTTCACGTGTTGCCGCATCTGGATCTCGCTCATAACGTGGCCCTGCCGCTGGCACTCCAGGGGCGCGAGGCGCGTGAGTCGCTGACCGCCGCGGACGCTATGCTCGAAGCCGTTGGCCTGGGCGGGCGAGGGAGCGCGTATCCCCGCGAACTCTCGGGCGGCGAACTGCAGCGTGTCGCGGTGGCGCGGGCGCTCGTCCACCGGCCGGGGCTGATCCTTGCGGACGAGCCCACGGGGAATCTCGATCCGGAAACCGCGGCACGCACGCTGACCTTGTTTGTCGATCGCGTGCGCGACGCCGGCACCGCCGTACTGCTGGTGACGCATTCGGCCGTGGCGGCCGCGGCCGCGGATCGCACGCTGGTGCTGTCGCAGCGCGGGCTCATCGCGCATGGCTGAGCGCATGCTCCTGCCGGTGGTCGGGCGCTGGCTGCTGAGCAGCGAATGGCGCGCTTACCCCGGGCGCGCGTTCTCCGCCGTCCTTGCCATCGCGCTTGGTGTCGCGCTGGGTTTCGCGGTGCATCTCATCAACGCCTCGGCGCTCGGCGAGTTCGACAAGGCGGTGCACGCGGTGAGTGGCGCGGCCGACTTCAGCGTGCGCTCGTCCAGCCCGTTCGGTTTCGACGAGATGCTCTATCCGCGTGTCGCGAAGCTACCGCACGTGTCGGTGTCGCCGGTCGTGTCGTTGCCCGGGACCGTCGGCGGAAAGACCGCTGTCACCCTCGAAGGCATCGACCTTCTGCGACCCGCGCCGCCCGGCCAGTCGGCCGGTGCCGTCGACTCGGGTGGCTTCGGCCGGCTGCTGACCGGTGAGTCGATCTACCTCTCATCGGACGCGATGGTGTCCGCCGGATACAAGGTGGGCGACACGGTGACACTCGTCGCCAACGGTCACACGGTATCGGTGCGGATCGCGGGAAGTCTTCCCGGCGGCGCAAACGACGGCGCACATGCGGTCATGGATATCGGCGCGGCGCAGTGGCGATTCGGCACGCTGGGGCGCCTCCAGCGTCTGGACGTCCATCTCGCCGCCGGTGCCGATGTGACGAAGGCGAAGCAGGCGGTACGCGCGGTCCTGCCTGCGGACGCCATCCTCGCCGACGCGGCGAGCGACGTCGTCCGCAACGATGGTCTCTCCGCCGCATATCGCGTGAATCTCGACATGCTGGCGCTGATCGCGTTGCTCACGGGTGGCTTTCTCGTCTACTCGGCGCAGTCCTTGTCGGTCGCCCGCCGCCGCCCGCAGCTCGCCTTACTGCGCGTCCTGGGGATGGCGCGGAAGACGTTGCTCGTGCAGGTCCTGGCGGAAGCGCTTGCGCTGGGTGTCATCGGTGCCGCATCGGGCATCGGTCTGGGCCTCGGTCTGGCCCAGCTCGCGCTCAGGTTGCTCGGTGGCGATCTGGGCGGCGGGTACTTCCATGGCCAGGCCCCGCAACTGGTGTTCGCGCCCTGGCCCGCGCTCGTTTTCGGTCTGCTCGGCATCGCCGCGGCGGTGCTCGGCAGCATGGTGCCGGCGCTCGCCGCCTCGCGCATTTCGCCGGGTATCGCGATCAAGAACGCGGGTGACGCGGTGGATCCCCGCGTGCGCGCACGGGTGCTGCCCGCCATCGTGTTGCTGGCCGGCGCGCTGGTGGCGTCACTTCTTCCCGCCGTGGGCGGCATCGCGCTGTTCGGATATGTGGCGATGGCGTTGCTTCTGGCGGGTGGCGTCATGCTGATGCCGTGGCTGGCCCGTGCGCTGGTCTCGCCATTGCGCCGGGTTCCCTCGCGGTCGGTGGCGTTCCGTCTCGCTACCGCCAGGCTCTGGGGCGCACCCTCACAGGCGTCCGTCGCGCTGGCCGGTGTTCTCGCCTCCACCGCCTTGACCGTGGCGATGGCGGTGATGGTCACCAGTTTCCGCGGATCGGTCGAACACTGGCTGGGCGACGTCCTGCAGGCCGATGTGTATCTGCTGGCGGACGGTGGCGCCGGTGGCGGCTTCGATGCCACGATGCAGGCGCGCTTGCGGGCGGTACCCGGCGTCGCCTGGCTCGGCACGCTGAAGGAAACCCCGTTGCAGTTCGACGAGCGGCGTCCCGCCGTCACGCTGGTGGCCAGGACGCTGAATGGCCCCGGTGGGCGACTGTCCCTCATCGGTCCGCAGGTCGCGGCGGGCCCGGGAGCGTTACGGGTGTGGATCTCCGAGCCGGCATCGCGCATTTATCGCTGGCAGCCGGGTGACACGATCACCTTGCCCCTGCCGGGATCGCCCCGCGCGACGGTTGTCGGCATCTGGCGCGACTATGCACGGCAGCAGGGCGCGATCGTGATCGACGAGGCGGCATACACGCGACTGACGGGCGACCGTACACGCAGCGGCGTGTCCGTCATGGTGTCCCCCGGCACGAGCGTCGACGAGGTGGCGACGCGTTTGCGCGCCGTGGTCCGCGCGAGCGGCGGCACGGCCACGATCAGCAGCCCGCGCGACATACGCGCGAAGGCCCTGCAAGCGTTCGACCGCAGCTTTCTCATCACGTATCTGCTCGAAGGCATCGCCGTGTGCGTCGGCCTGGCCGGCGTTGCCGCGACCATCGGCGCGCAGGTACTGTCGCGCATCCGAGAGTTCGGCATGCTTCGACATGTCGGAGCGCTGCGCGGCGATCTGGCCCGCATGCTGATGATCGAGGGGACGCTCCTGGGGTTGGTGGGCGGCGTGGCGGGCGTAGCGCTGGGTCTGGCCATGAGCCAGGTGCTCATTCATGTGGTTAATCCGCAGTCGTTCCACTGGACGATGGACACCTTGCTGCCCTGGCCTTTGCTCATCGGTGTGATCGGAAGTCTTGCGGTCGCGACGGCCGGTACGGCGGTTGTCGTGGGGCGGGGCGTGCTTTCGACGGACGCGGTGCGTGCCGTGCGGGAGGACTGGTGATGCGCGCGCGCGTACTCGGACTGGCAGCCATGTTGCTCACGACCCTCACCGGCGCGGTCGACGTCGCGGCGAGCGATCGGGTCACGTATACGCCCGTGTCGCCGGACGCGCCGGTGGCGCTCCCGCGGGACCACGGCGCCCACCCGGGTTTCAGGACGGAATGGTGGTACGTCACCGGCTGGCTGCGAACGAAGGACGGTCCCGTCGGCTTTCAGATCACCTTCTTTCGCTCGCGGCTTCCGTTCGACGACGCGAATCCCAGTCGCTTCGCGCCGCGTCAGGCGATCGTCGGACACGTAGCGCTGTCCGATCCCGCGACGGGACACATCGTCGAGTCGCAGCGTCTCGCACGTGAAGGCTTCGGTCTCGCCGAAGCGTCGACCGCGGATACCGACGTGACGCTCGGTGACTGGCGGCTGCGTCGCGACCCGGGCGGCAGCTTCGCGACGAAGGTGAGCGGCGAGGATTTCACGCTCGACCTGACACTGACGCCAGGCCAGCCCGCTTTGCTGCAGGGCGACCGTGGCTACAGCCGCAAAGGCCCTGGCACAGGCGAAGCGAGCGCGTACTTCAGTCTCCCGCATCTCAAGGTCGGCGGACGCTTGTCGCGGGGAACGAAGAACGAAGCCGTGCAGGGCGAGGCGTGGCTCGATCGCGAATGGTCGTCCAGCCTGCTCGATCCACGTTCGGTCGGCTGGGACTGGGCGGGTCTCAACATGGACGATGGCAGTGCGGTCACCGTCTTCCGCGTGCGCGATGAAGCAGGCCATGCCGTCTGGGCGGGCGGCAGCGTGCGCGGCGCGGATGGAACGCTTACCGTGCTCGGCGCGGGCGATGTCGCCTTCGAACCGCGACGCCGCTGGCACTCGCCGCGTACCGGTGCGGATTACCCCGTGGAAACCGATGTCGTCGTCACCACCCCGACCGGCAAACGTCGTTTCACCCTGCGACCGCTGTTCGACGATCAGGAACTCGATACCCGTCGCACGGGAGGTCCGGTGTACTGGGAAGGCGCCGTGCGCACCGAAGGGGGACGCGGCTATCTCGAACTCGTCGGTTACGGCGGCAAGGTCAGTCTCTGACGTCGGAGACCGAGGCTTCCCGTGCAGCGAGCGCGCGACCGCGCCAGTTCATCAACGGCGTCGTGCTGGCACCATGCGCGACGATGCTCAACGCCACCACCGTGAGCACCGCGGCGGCGGCGGTCTGCGCCTGCGCACCGCCGAGGCCATGCACGAGCGCGTAAGCCAGATAGTTGAGGCTGCCCAGGCCGCGAATGCCGAACCAGCCGAACAGCAGGCGGCGCTGCCAGGGTGCGCCGGAGCGAATCGTCACCAGCCACACCGCGGCGGGGCGGACGACGAAGAACAGCGCGACGGCAAGCAACACGCCATCGACGGTGAAGCGCGGAAGCACCGCCACGCCGACCAGAAACACCATGGCGGCACCGATCAGGCGTTCCATCGTTTCTCCGAACGACAGCGCATCGGAGACGACCCAGCCGACGGTTTGCGCGGGATGGTTCGCTTCGGACGTGGCCCGCTCGTTGGGATTGACGAGCAACTCGGCCGGCGCCCGCGCGCGGCTGTGCTCGTGCCGCGCCTCGTCCGCATCGTCTTCCTTGCCGACCGGTGGATGGCCGTGGGTGACGCCCATCTCCACCCGGCGTAGCCCGACGCCTGCCGCGAACGCCGCGAGAAAGCCCGAACTATGCAGTGCTTCGGCACCCGCATACGCCAGCGCCATGATGCCGAGCGCGAGAAAATCGCTCGGTGCCACGCCCGGTGCGAAGTGCCGGAGACGCGTGCCGATGTGGCCTAGACCCCAGCCGATGAGAAAACCGATGCCGATGCCTCCCACGCAGTCCCAGCCAAGTTCGACGCTGAACCAGTGCGGCCAGAAGCCGGCATCGTCGGACATTTCGCCGGTCATCCATGCGAGTGCGAGGACGAGGAAGGGCAGCGCGGTACCGTCGTTGAGGCCGGCTTCGCCGGAGAGCCCGACACGCAGCGCATCGTCGTCACGTGCGTCGTCGACGGAGACCAGACTGGCCAACACCGGGTCGGTCGGCGACAGAATGGCGGCGAGTGCCAGCGCGAGCGGCCACGGCCACCCGAAGGCGAAATGACCAACGAGGCAAAGCCCACCGACGGTCAGCGCCATGCCGGGCAGGGCGAGGCGTATCGCCATGCGCCAGCCGGGATCGTTGAACGGCAGACGCAGCTTCAGACCGGTGATGAACAGCGAGACGATCATGCCCATCTCGGTGGCGGGTCGCAGCCACGCCGTGCTGTCCCCATCGAACGCGACGGCCGCCAGTCCCAGCAAAGCGGGGCCGACTACCGCCCCAGCCACGAGATAGAGGGCGAACGCGGTGATCGGGCTGCGTCTTATGAAGCCGGCACTCGCCGAGGTGGCGACCAGTAGCACGCCAAAGAAAATGATCCAGCCGAGGTATCCCATGGCCCAGCATCGCGGTCAGGCCATGAAACGGCCGCGAAGGATCAGGCACGACCCGCGCGCAGTGCCCCGGGCGCGGAACCGACCACGCGTTTGAACGCCCGGCTGAACGCGGCCAGCGATCCATAACCCAGACGGAAGGCCACGGATTCGATCGGCTGACGATCATGGGATATCCACTGCGCGGCCAGGCGCATCCGCAGCTCGGTGAGGTAATGCACCGGGGTCATGCCGGTCACCGCGAGAAAGCGCTCCGCGAACACCGAGCGCGAACTTCCCATTTCCGCCGCGAGATCGGCGACGGTCCATGCGCGCCCTGGATCGCGGTGCAGGGCGACGATGGCCTTGCCCAGACGGGGATCGCGCAGCGCCTGCAGCCAGCCCGCCGCATCGCCGCAGCCGCATTCGACCCAGCCGCGCACGATGATCGCCGCGACGACATCGGCAAGGCGCGCGAGAATGCCGGCGAAGCCGCTCCGCTTCGCGGCGGACTCGCGTTCCATCGCGGCGAGGATCGGTGGCAATTCCGGATACCGGTCGAGCAGGGTGCCGACCTGCATCACTTCGGGCATGGCGTGCACCATGGGTTGCATCCCGCCGAGCTCGAAGTCCATGCAGCCGCTGAAGATCAGCGCGCCGTCCGCCCGTGTCGCGAACACGCAGTCAGGATGGATGTCCTTCACCGTGTCGCAGAGGGGTGTTTCGTCGAAGGTGGCGATATGCCGGGTGGTCGCCTCTTCGGACGAGAGCAACGCATGAGCACGCCCCTGCGACATGAGCAGCGCATCGCCCGTCTTCAGCGGATAGATCGTGCCGTCCTCGGTGCGCAGCAACACGGGGCCACGGCCGATGAAGTAGAACTGCGCCTTGCCGGGTGCGGCGTCCACGGCGATGCCGAACGGCCGGGCCACTTCGATCCGGCGGTATCTGACGCCGACCAGACGCATGCCCAGCAGGAGTTCACTGGCGGCATCGGTGTCGTGGATAGAGAGCGTAGCGGTCATGATCCGGACGAAAGATCAAATTTTGAGGATGATGCATCATATACCGTCCGGACCTGGCCGGGTAACCTCATGTTTTCTCCGACCAAGATACCGACCACATGGATACCTGCGCAGACACCGCCGACGCGGTGACGGAAACGACGGCTCCCGCCTGGGGAGCGGTCTTCGCCATGACGCTTGGCGTCTTCGGACTGATCACCGCCGAGTTCCTCCCGGCCAGCCTGCTCACCCCCATGGCGCTCACGCTCGGCGTGACCGAAGGCATGGCCGGGCAGACGGTCACGGCGACCGCCGTGGTGGCGCTGTTCACCAGCCTGGTGATTTCCGTGGTCACCCGCAACACCGACCGCCGGCTGGTGTTACTCGCCTTCTCGGTCCTGCTGATCGGCTCCAACCTGCTGGTCGCCTATGCGCCCAACCTGACCGTGATGCTGCTCGGTCGCGTCCTGCTGGGTGTCGCCATCGGCGGTTTCTGGACGATGTCGGCGGCGACCGCCATGCGGCTCGTGCCCGAAGCGATGGTGCCGCGTGCGCTGTCGATCATCTTCAGCGGCGTATCCGTGGCCACCGTGGCCGCGGCGCCACTCGGGAGCTACTTCGGCCATCTGATCGGCTGGCGCAACGTGTTTCTGATCGCCACCGCGATCGGCGTGTTCGCCCTGGTGTGGCAGTGGTTCACGCTGCCGCGCATGCCGTCGAACGGCGCCGCACGCATGGGTACGCTGCTCAAGGTGATGAAACGTCCCGCGATGCGCACGGGCATGGTCGCGGTGATTCTGGTCTTCACCGGGCACTTCGCGTTCTTCACCTATCTGCGCCCGTTCCTCGAAACGGTCACCGGCGTGGGCGTCAACGGCCTGTCCGCGATGTTGCTGGGTTTCGGTATCGCCAATTTCGTCGGCACCTCGCTGGCCGGCTTCCTTCTGGAGCGCAATCTGCGGCTCATGCTCCTGTTGATGCCGCTCGCGATGGGTGCGATGGCGCTGGTGCTGGTCACGCTCGGTCGTGCGCCCGTCGCCGATGCCGTGCTCGTCTCGCTGTGGGGCATGGCGTTCGGCTGCGTGCCGGTCGCCTGGACGACGTGGATCACGCGGACCGTGCCCGATGAGGCCGAGAGCGGCGGTGGCCTGATCGTCGCTGCCGTGCAGCTCGCGATCACACTGGGTGCCGCGGTAGGTGGCGTGATCTTCGATGCGTCGGGTGCGACCGGCGTCTTCGTGGCATCCGCGGTCGTGTTGCTCGTGGCGGCGGCGACGATTTCGATGCGCTTGCCCGCGGTCGCTGCGTTGCCTTCGGGTGCGAGCGCCGCGCCCGGTCTTCACTAGGCACGGTCGCTCCAGGAGCTTGCGCACGTGCGCGCTTCTGCAACGGCGTTTTCACCGGACGCTGTTCAAGCTTCGTGGTTGGTTGCGCATCGAAACGATGCGCAAGAACTTACGAGGCGAGCATGGCGAAGATCGTTCCAAAGACACCGGAGGAGCGCGCTCCCCGTCTCGCATCACTGCGCAATCTGAAGATGGCGCGCTCGGCGCACGCCTTCGTGCGCGGTAACACCGTGCAGTTCTATGAGTGGCTGGAGAGAGCCGGACGTACGTTGCCCAGCGGCCCCGACCTGTGGATCTGCGGCGACTGCCATGTCAGCAACATCGGACCGGTGGCCGATATGCAAGGCGGGATCGACATCCAGATCCGCGACCTCGATCAGTCGGTCATCGGCAATCCCGCGCACGACATCGTACGTCTCGCGGTATCGCTCGCTACCGCGGCGCGCGGTTCGGATCTGCCGGGCGTGGTCACCGCGCGCATGGTGGAACAGCTGATCGACGGCTACGAGCGGGCGATGGGCAGCGGTCGCAAGGAGTACCGTCTCGTCGACCGGCCGCCGTCGATCAAGCTGGTGATGAAGACGGCGCTGAGGCGGCGGTGGAAAGACCTTGCGCGCGAGCGTATCGACGGGTCGCACCCCCGCATCCCCGAAGGACGTCGTTTCTGGCCGGTGACGGAGGAGGAGCTGGAAGAACTGCGCGCACTCGTGCACACGGAAGGCATGCGTTCGCTGGTCACGCAGATCGTGCATCGCGCCGATGACGCGGCGATCGAACTGATCGATGCGAAGTACTGGGTCAAGGGCTGCAGTTCGCTCGGACGCCTGCGCTACGCGTTGCTGGTGCGCGTCGGCGAAGGCAAGGGCGAACTCTGCCTCGTCGACGTCAAGGAAGCGCTGCGCGCCGCCGCGCCGCGCAGCGCGGAAGCGATCATGCCGCGCGATAACGCGACGCGGGTGCGAGAGGGCGCTCTGCATCTCGCCCCCAACCTCGGCCAGCGGATGCTCGGTGGCAAGGTGCAGGGCCGCTCGGTCTTCGTGCGCGAGCTGAGACCGCAGGATCTCAAGGTCGACATCGAACGGATGGAGGAGGGCGAGGCGATGGAGGTCGCGCGTTACCTCGGCAACGTCGTCGGCCGTGCGCACGCCCGGCAGCTCACCCGCGAACGCCGCAAGGCCTGGCTGGGCGAGCTCGCGCGTAACCGCCCGGCCAACATCGATGCTCCCTCGTGGCTATGGCGCAGTGTCGTGGAACTGGTCCAGGCGCATGAAGGCGGTTATCTGGAGCATTGCCGGCGTTACGCCACGGCTGCATCCTGAGGACCTTTTTCACGCGGGGCGCTCATCGTGCGTGCTCCACTCCGCGTCGAAAACGACCGATGCCCCAGGGGGACCCATGAACAGCAGCGTGCCAGAGACGAAACCGACCGTCGAACCCGAGGTTTCCAAAGCGCTGGACAGCGCCACCGAAGACGCGGAGATGCCGCTGCCGAGTGACCCGAAGACGGTCTTTCTCGGAGGGCTCTTTCTGCTCGCCGTGCTGGCGGCGTCCTTCGTCGCACGCGAGGTGATCCTTCCGGTCGTTCTCGCTTTTATCCTGAAACTGCTGCTGCAGCCGGTCATGCGTCTGCTGGCCCGTCTGCGCGTGCCGCGCGTGCTCGCGTCGCTGCTGATGATCCTTGCGCTGTTCGGCATCATCGCCGGGCTCGGCAGTGCGCTCAGCGGTCCGGCCGCGAACTGGGCTAAGCGACTGCCGGAAGGTCTGCCTCGCCTGCAGGAGCGGGTCAAGGTGATCAGTGGCCCGCTCGACAGCCTCAAGGGCATGCTCGCGCACGCCAGGGGCATGGTCGGTGCAGGCGACGAGGGTCATCCGGCGCAGCCAGCGCAGCCAGCGCAGCCGGCGTCCGCCGGAACGGCCGACATCCAGTCGGCCATCCTGTCCGGCGTACAGACCTTTACCTCGGAATTCCTGACCACCTTCCTGGTCCTGTTCTTCCTCCTCAATTCCGGCGACACCTTCCTGCGCAGGCTGGTCGAGGTGATGCCCCGCTTCAAGGACAAGCGTCAGGTCATCGATATATCCCAGCAGGTCGAATCGGACGTGTCGTCGTATCTGGTGACCATCACGGTGATGAACGCGGCGGTCGGCGTTGCCACAGGCCTGGCCATGTGGGCACTCGGCTTGCCCGATGCGGCGCTGTGGGGTGCGGTGGCCTTCCTGCTCAACTACGTACCGATCCTGGGCCCGCTGGTCGGCGTGGTGACCTTTCTTGGCGTGGGCATGCTCAGCCTCGATCCGCTGTGGAAGGCCTTCATGCCGATGATTCTTTACGGAGCGATCCATGTGATCGAGGGCGAGACCATCACGCCCATGCTGCTGGCGCGCCGGTTCACCCTCAATCCGGTGCTGGTGATCATCTCCCTGTTGTTCTGGGACTGGATGTGGGGCGTGCCTGGCGCGATTCTCGCCGTACCGATGCTCGCGATCACCAAGATCGTCTGCGACCGGATCCGGCCACTGGCGGCCTTCGGGCATTTCCTCGAGGGGGAAAAACACGGGATCTCGCCTTGAGGGGCTCCTGGGACATGCGCCTGGCTCGATGCATTAAGTAAATTCGGCAGCGGCCGATACTCCTGCAAAGTGTGACGTACGTCACAACGGGGGTGAGGCATGAAGATCGGAATCAGGATCCTGGCTACGGTCGCCGCGTCGGTGGGCATCGCCGTCGTCGTTGGCTTCGTGGGGTTGCGCGGCATTCGTGCGGCGGACCAGGGCGCCCATCGGATTTACGGCGAGGCGCTGCTGCCGATCGCCGAGGTGACGGACGTTCGCCATCACATCGACGAGCAGCGAACGGCGCTGAACCGGTCGCTGCTCACGGATGCGCCGGATGCCTCGGATGTGGCTCATGCCCGGATTCAGGTCCTGCGTGCCGAGGGCGATGAAATGTGGAAGCGTTATTACCCGGACCATGTGGATACCGACCGCGAGCGCGCCGCCGCGGACGCCTTCATCGCCGCGCGGAGTGCCGTGCGGCCGCTGGTCGACGCTCAGCTGGAATTGCTCAAACGCGACCATGCCGCGGCGACGCACAACATGCTCACCGTGGTGGGCCCGTCCTTGCAGAAGGAGACGGATCTCATCGCGCAGCTGGTTACGATCAACCGCGAGCAGGCCAAGGCGACCTACGACGGCATGGTTGCCGACGGAGAGCGCTCGGCGGTCGAGGCGCTGATCGCGCTCGTCGTCGGCGCCGTGGCGATTGCCGTCATCGGCTTCTTCCTCCGCCGCGCGGTGATGCGACCGTTGCTCGAGGCCCGGGCACTGGCTTCGCAGATACGCGATGGCCAGCTCGGCAACCAGCTGACGGTGAGCGGGAACGATGAGCTGAGCGACACCTTGCGCGCGCTTGCCGCGATGGACGAGCAGCTGACGCTGATCGTGCGTCGCGTACGGGAAAACGCCCTGCAGGTGAATGCCGCCGCGCGTGACATGTCCGCCGGTAACGACGATCTTTCCAACCGGACGCAGGAGCAGGCGTCGTCGCTCGAGGAAACCGCGGCGTCCATGGAGGAGATGGCGGCGACGGTGAAGCAGAACGCGGACGCGGCGGGCCATACCCAGCGTCTGGCCGACAAGCTACGCAACGATGCGCAGGCCAGCCACACGATCGCCAGCACGGCGGTCGAGGCGATGGGGCGCATTTCGCAGGCGAGCACCGATATCGGCGAAATGGCCGTGCTGATCGACGAGATCGCCTTTCAGACGAACCTGCTCGCGCTCAATGCCGCGGTGGAAGCGGCGCGTGCGGGTGAACAGGGTCGGGGCTTCACCGTCGTGGCGGCCGAAGTTCGTGCGCTGGCGCAGCGCAGTGCGGCGGCGGCGAAGGATATCCGTCGCCTGATCGCGAGCACGCGTGACGAAGTCGGGCAGGGCAAGGAGCTGGTGGAGTCGACGGGTCGCTCGTTGGCGGGCATGGTCAGTGACGTGGGCGCCGTATCGGGGCTCGTCGGCGAGATAGCCGCCGCTTCGGTGGAGCAGTCGGCCGGTGTGGACCAGGTCAATCAGGCGGTCTCCGCGCTGGACGAGGTCACCCAGCAGAACGCGGCGCTGGTGGAAGAAGCCAGCGCCGCCAGCCGGGCAACGCTGGAACTGGCCGAGGCCCTGATGCGCGATGTGGCGTTCTTCAGGCTGGGCGATGAAGGGGCCGGAGTGGCACCTGCCGCTGCGGCGGTGAGCCGCCTGCAAGCCGCTCCTGTGACGGAGCCGATGCCGGCGCGCCTGCCCACCCAGCCGCGCTCCGCACCGGTGCGTGTCGAGGAAGCGGTCTGGCAGGAGTTCTGAGTCGGGGCGGGGTGCGTGGTGCGGCGCGGCGTTGCTGCCTGCTCGGGGTCAGCGCGCGAGGCGGGCGCTTTGCGCTGCCGGCTCGCACCGGAGCGCCAGGATGAGCAGACGAACGACGCAGCTGAGCGCCGCCACCGTCAGCAGGGATGTCGCTCCGACCAGCCACAGATCGAAGGCTTCCACCGGGTCGCGTGGGTCGATGGTGGCGGCCAGCGGGGCAATGCATTCGCCGAGCCGCCAGGCGACATGAGCGAGGGTAGGCACCAGCAAGGCCGCGATCCCGTTCGCGGTGCGCGACGCCGCCGGTGCCGCCAGGACCACGATGGTCAGGACGATACCGATCAGGCCGGCGGATCCAAGAAACAACAGCTGTGACATCGGGCTCTGCGAAAGAAAGGAGAAAGCTAAGCGGATACTAAGCTTCGGCAGTGACGGTTGGGTGACTTCGGCAAAAACCATGACTTTTGGCCTATTCAGCCGATTTTGCCCACTGCCGATACGCTTGCGAATGTGACGGGGGTCACAGAAGGGGCGGGATGACTATCGTGGTGCGCAGTTCGCCCCTGAAAGAAATACCGATGGGCGACCTGCGGCTCGGCATGTTCGTCCACAAGGTCGGCGTGTCGTGGGTGTCGCACCCTTTCTGGCGGACGAAGTTCCTGCTGGAAGCCCCCGACGACCTGGCGACGCTCCGCGCGCTCGATGTGCCGACTATCTGGATCGATACGGATCGCGGACTGGACGTGCCGCCGGTGGACGTTCCGGTTGCGGCAAACGAGCCCAGCGTCGAGGCGGAAGAAGATGCCTCGTCGGTCGAAAACCCCACCGCGTCTCCCGCGCCCGTCATCGCCGCGGTCGCTCCGGACCCCGTCGCTACCGCCGCCGCCCTGTGCGAACGCGCACGCGGCGTGGTCGTTCGTATGTTCCAGGACGCACGTCTGGGGCGTGGCATCGATGCTGTCGCCGCGCGTGAGCTCGTCGACGACATGTCACGCTCGATCGAGGCACACCCGTCGGCTTTGCTGAGCCTCGTCCGCCTGAAGACCGCGGACGATTACACGTACATGCATTCCGTCGCCGTGGGCGCGCTCATGCTGAGCTTCGCCCGCCACCTGGGCCTGGATGCCTTGCGCGTGCGGGCGGCTGGCATGGCCGGGATGCTGCACGACGTCGGCAAGTCGCAGGTGCCCCTCGAGGTGCTGAGCAAGCCGATGGAACTCAGCGTCACGGAGATGAATCAGGTCCGCAAGCATCCGCTGCTGGGCCATCGGCTGCTGGTCAGTCGGGGCGGTGTGGACACCGAGGCGGTGGATGCGTGCCTGCACCATCATGAGAAGTTCGATGGCACCGGCTACCCGCACGGGCTGGTCGGCGAGCAGATCACGCGACTGGCGCGCATGACCGCTATCTGCGATGTCTACGACGCGATTACCTCGGATCGCCCGTACAAGAAAGGCTGGGATCCGGCGCATGCGGTTCAGCGCATGGCGAGCTGGCGCGGGCATTTCGATCCGCGCCTGTTCCGCGCCTTCGTCCGCACGGTGGGTGTCTATCCTATCGGTGCCCTCGTGCGCCTGGAGTCGTGCAGGCTCGCCGTGGTGCTCGATGGCTCGCGCGACTCGCTCACCCAGCCGGTGGTCCGGGTGTTCTATTCCATCGTGGAAGGACGCCGGGTCGACCCGTTCGTGCTCGACCTTGCGACACCCGGCTGCGAGGATCGTGTCGCGGCCAAGGAGGCACGAGGTGAGTGGTCGGAAGCGGAGCTGGCGAAGCTGGCCTTGCCCTGACGGGCGCCCTAGCCGATCTCAGCCCTCGCCGAAGGCCCGGTCGATCTCGGTGGATACGTTCACCATGGCGGCACCGTAGCCTGGGAGCGGCTCGGAACCGGGCGGCCCGAGCAGGCGGGTGAGGGCGTGAGCGGCTTCGGCGATGCCGTCGAGTCCTTCGGGCGCCGCGAGCGAGGCGATGCGACGTGCACGAAAACGGCTCACGTCGAGATTGCCGGATACGGCGGCCTCGTTCATCTCCACGGCGTCGAAGATGATTTCGCCCATCGTGAACGTGTCGGCTTCCTGATTTTGTTGCATCTTCCTTTTCTCCCCGATGGTCGGCCCAGAGCATAGCTCCGCTGACGTGGCGACGGTGTCGACGCACTCCCAGGCCGGGCACCGCGCATCGCCGATCTGTGACGATGTTCGCATCGTATGACCAGATCGCCTCCCTTGCATCGGTTTCTGTCGAAACTTTCTGCCCGTTCGGGGCCGCGCGCCCCGCCCCTGCTGAGCACGCATGACGGGAAGGGCGGCATCGACCCGGCTCCGGTCGATGCCGCGCTTCGCGATCGCGGCGAACTCGTCCACCGTGCATTCGCCCGGATGGCTGCACCCGGCCACCTGAACCGGCCTGCGACGCATGGCATCGAAGCGCCCCTCGCGTAGCTGTTCCATGGACGGCATCAGGGTGTCGATGCGGATCAGGCGTTTGCCATCGCGCTCGACCAGCGCCATGAGCAGCGCACCGCCCGGGGGGTAATCGTCCGGACGCGATTTATCGTGCCAGTCCAGGCCCAGGACCCCCGCCACGTTCGCAAGATTGGTGTCGTGTCCGACGAGCACCACGACGCCCTGGTGCGACGGGGTCAGGGATGCGACGTCCGTCGTGACGCCATTGGCCGCATCCAGCGTGGCAACGATATGCGCAACCAGGTTGGAGGCCGCAAGCGACGCGGCGGGCATGGCCTTCTTCGTTACGGCGAACTGGTCGTTATGCAGCGTGATGATCCGGCCAAGCCGCGTGACGTCGCCGCGGCCGAAAGCGACCGTATCCAGCGGCATGCCTTCGACATAGGCGAGCATCAGGTTCTCGCTGAGTGTGCCAGCGAGTTTCATGGCCTTCGGCAGCGCATCCGGTGTGGACAAGAGGAGCTTCTTTCCGTCGCGTCGGGCGATGTCGGCACACGTAGCGCTTTCGCAGCCCAGCAGCACGGACTGCAGTTCATCCAGTGCAGGGGGCGTTGAACCGAGGGTTGCCGGTGCCGCGTCGTCGTCATCGTCCCTGCGGTAGTGGAACAGCGGGTTGTTGGTCGCGCCGTCCATGGCAAGGTACGTCGTGCCGCAGCCCGGCGTCAGCCCTTCACGCAGGGCCACGCTGCTCTCGCGATTGCGTGGCGTGCTGTCGCCGATGAGGACCAGCGAGGATCCCGTGGGGCATGACTTCGACATGGCACCGTCGGCGACCAGTTCCTGGCGAAGGCGCGAGCCGATGGCCCGCATGCCCTCATGACCGTGCGCCGTGAGCATGCCCGGTGCCACGGGCCAGTCGGGCCAGCTGGCGTTCGCATAATCGACGTAGTTGGCGTTGGGTTTGGTCGGCGAGCGGATGCCGTGGCGCAGTAGCACGATCTCGACCTGCACGTGATCTTTCGCATGCGCCATGGGCGCCGCAAGCACCGCCGCAGCGAGGAGTAGGGCGAGCGCGGCCCTCACAGCTTCACCGACAGGTCGAGAAAGATACCGCGACCGGGCAGCCCGAAGTAGAGCGGATCGCCACTGACCGACTGCGTGCCGGCATAGCCGGTGTACTTGTGCACGTTGAACAGGTTGTTGACGTCGATGCTCACGGAAACGCCCTTGGTTCCTGCGGGGCCTTTGTCCGTGCGGTAGCCGGCGGCGGCGTCGACGCTCATGTAGCCGGCGATGCGCTGATCGTTATGGAACGCCAGGTTGCCATCGTCGTCGGTCGTATTGTCCAGACCGTACTGGTGGCCGAGGAACTTGCCCATCAGCGAACCGAAGTACCCGTTGCTTCCGCTGTAGAGCAAACCCAGCGCGGCCGTGACCTTCGGTGTGCCGGCGACCTGCACGCTGCTGTTCTTGTACGTGGCCTTGTTGTAGCTGGCATTGCCGTAGAGGCTCAGCGTGCGTGTCAGCGCCCAGGTCCCTTCGACTTCCGCACCCTTGTAGATGGCGCCGCCACCGTTGACGTACGTGCTCTCGTTGCCGTTGTCGGTGGCGACCTGGGTCTCGGTGATGTAGTTGGAAAAGTCGATGTAGTAGACATCGGCGCCGAAGGTCAGCTGGCGTGACGCGAAGGCCGTGCCCAGCTGGTAGTTCTTCGTGGTTTCCGGGCTGAGGCCGTGTGAGCCGTTGATCTGGATGACGTCGATGGGCGGTGCGAGGAAGCCCTTGGCGGCCTGCAGATACGCGCTCCACTCATCGCTCAGGCGGTCGTGCACGCTGATCGAGGGCAGGGTAGCGTGATAGGTCGCTTCCGCATCGAGCGGCATCGGCGGGGATACCTTATTCAGCGGTGCGTCGATGCTGCGGGTGACTTCCGAGTAGCGCACGCCCGGACTCACGGTGATGCTGTCCGTGGCCTTCCAGTCGTACTGGAAATAAGGTTGCAGCGTGTCGGTGCGGTCGCTCAGCTCGTAGTTCTGGACGGGGCCGTACTTCGTGCCGGTCTTCTCGCCGGTGGTCAGGTCAAGCGGATACTGGTACCGCGCATCGAGGTTTCGTTCGAGCCAGACACCCGTCTGCAGCGTGCCGGGACCGAGGTCGCGGCCAAGGCGAAGCACGTTACCGAACGCATGAAAGCCGGAGTCGGACAACTTGCCCGGCACGTCGTGCGCCACGGTGCGCACCTTCTTGCCGGCCGCATTGTAAAACGTCACGCCATTGTCGACAGGGTCGATGTCCGACGCATCGCTGGCCTTGCGCGCCCAGTGGTCGAAGCTGTTGTAGTAGAGCTTGTCGTCGACGGTCCAGTCACCGACCTGGCTGGTGAGACCCAGATAAGTGAAGCTGGAGTAGTAGGCGGCGTTGTTCGCACCGGCGAAGTTCTGCAAGGTCGGATCGTTGCCGAGCCCGAAACGCCAGCCGTAGCGGTCGATTTCATCCTTGGTCGCGCCCTGCACGGTGTTCTGGTGTTCGCGGTTGTAACTGGTGACGAACGTGAGTTCGGTGGTGGTACCGAGCTGCGTGATCGTCTTCAGGAAGATGTGCTCACGGCGATCGTCCGTACCTTTGAGGTAGGTATCGCTGGATTCCTTGGAGATGTCGGCGAACACGCGCGTGTTGCCGAGGGTTTCGTCGGCGGTGACGCCGCCGGCCCGCGTGTTCCAGCTGCCCAGCGTGAGGTAGGGCGTGATGCCCGGCTCGTCGGACGGATCGCGCGAGCGCAGTGCGATGGTGCCGCCGAAGGTGGCGTTACCGATGGTGCTGCCGCCACCCGGGCCACGGTCGATCTCCGCCTGGCCGAGCACATGATTGTTGAAGTAAGCCGAGGTCGTGTGGTGCAGGTCGCTGGCGTCGCCGAAGGGAATGCCGTCGAAGGTGATGTTGAACTGGCCATCCTGGAATCCACGCAGGCTGATGCCTTCGTTCTTGCCCAGGCCCGGACCCTCGGGTGAGGTCACGGTGATGCTGGGTGCGTACTTGATGATGTCGTCGAAGTTGGCGTTGAAGCGCAGGCCGTCGCGGATGAAACGCTCGTCGATCACCGAGGTCGGCTGGGTGGCGTCGAGCGGCGCGGCGCTGGGTGCCAGCGTGTCCACCGCGTTGGCTGAGACGCTGACCGGCGCGAGGTTCTTCGCGTCGTCATGGGTGTCGATGGCGGGCAGTTCCCTCGCCGGCGCCGGGCCGGCCCCGACGTTTCCCGGCACGATCTTCACCGTCGTCGGGGTAACGAAGCGGTAGGTCAGGTGCGTACCGCGGAGCAGGGTGGTCAGCTGCTTTTCGGCGGTAACGCCGCCCGGAGCGGCGGTGCTGCGCGCGTCGTCCGGCACGCTGGTGTCATAGACCACCTGCCAGCCCGAATCCTGCGCAAAGCGATCCAGTGCCTGCGACAGCGGCATGGCGGCGATCGGTGTCGTGCTCACCGTGGCGGCGCGGAGCGTGGGCGAGGCGGTGGCCGCGAGGGCGAGGGCGATACAGAGCGCGAGCGAATGACGCATGGGAACGCTTTCCTTTGAGGGGTAGAAGCATGGCAACGTGTGGTGCCGACCCCATCAAAGAGTCCGTTCGCGGGCCATCGGGTACCGCCGATTCGATGAATTTTTTCTTACAGCGTCGTTTAGCGTTTCGCCGAAACGAACCGGATGCGTCCTGGTTCGCGGATCACGCGGACGTTCGGCAGGCTGCCGAGGTAGCTGACAAAGGCTTCGACGTCGCTCGCGTGGAAGACGCCGCTGATACGTTTGTCCGCCAGGTCGGGGTCGTCGATGGTCAGCGGTGCCTGCGTATACGCGTTGAAGCGCCGGGCCACGTCGGCCACGCTGCTACCGTGGAAGGCGATCTCCGCCGGCAGCCAGGGGGCGACCGTGGCAGTGGCGTGATTGGCGTGACCCAGCAGACGCCCGTCCATGGCGACGCGTGCGTCTTCGCCCGCGCCGAGCGCGACGATAAGATCGGTCGACCATGCGGAGCCGGTGACGCGCTGGCTCGCGCGATCCAGCCATGCCACGGGGCGCTGCGATACGGTCACGCGTCCGCTGACCACGCTGACGTCGGTCTCGCCGTCGCGAAGACCGACGTTGAAGACCGTGCCGATGTCGTCGATCCGCTGGCCACCCGCCATCACGGACAGTGGGCGCGCGGGATCCTTGCCTATGTCGAAACTGGCGTGGCCGGCGATCATCGTGATGCGGCGTGCATGAAGATCGAAGGCAACGTCCACCACGGCGCCCGGTGCAAGCTGGAGCCATGTGCCGTCATCGAGTGCAACGCTGCGGACGGCGGCAGCGTCCGCCGCATAGCGCACTGCCGGGGTTTCCCGGGCCGGCCATGCGCCGATGAGTCCGACGGACACGGCCATCGCGACGCTTGCGGCTATCGCGAGGCGTCGGACGGTGCGGGCCCGCTGACGCTCATGGCGGTGGGCTGTTGCGGGTTCGGCTGCGGCGGATGGTCGCTGCCCATCCTGCGGTGCCGCGACCCTGGACGCCTGGCCGCCACGAACGAACGGCAGCACCGACGGTTCGCTGTCGGCCAGTGCGCGCAGTTCGTCGAGCGTAGCGATCTCGGCCAGCGTCGCTGCGCGCATTTCACCGTGCAACTGAGCGATGGCGAGGTATTCGGCCACATGCTGGGGCGACCGGCGCAGCCAGTCGAGAAAGCGCTGGCGGGTGCCCGCGTCGACCTCCTCACGCATGTCGAGGTGCCAGGCCGCGGCTTCTTCGGTCGTGCGTCGCGATACGCGCGTCGTCCGTGCTTCATTCATAGCGCAGCATCCCTTGCCGGCACGTAGCCAGTCCCTTGACGATGTATTTCTTGACCATGTTGGTGGAGATCGACAACTGCTCCGCGATCTCGCGGTAGGACAGGTCATCGCGGTAATGCATGACCAGGACGGCGCGACATTTCGGCGAAAGCCGTCCGATCAGTGTCGCCAGTCGTTCACGGCGCAACGCGCGATCGACGTCGGCGCCCGCGTCGCATGGCGTGGCGAGGCGTTCGATAACGTCTTCGAGCCCTTCACTGCTGATCGGCGCGCGCTGTTTCATCTGCGCGTGTTCCTTGACCAGGTTGGCGGCGACGGTGAACAGATAGGCTTCGGGGTTGCGAACGTCCGAAGCATCGCCCTGACCATTGCGCAGCAGGCGCAGGTAGACCTCCTGCACGAGGTCTTGCGCATCCCAGCGATGGGAGACGCGGCGGAGGAAGTAATTGGCGAGGGTGGGACCCTTGTCGACCAACAAGCGCGCCCAACTCGACGGCGTCTCGTGGCTCAAGGTCGCTCCCGGTTCGTGTGACGAGCCTAGGAGGCGTTTGTGGCAGCGGTGTTACGGCGCAGGGCCGGCTCCTGTGGGAGCCAGCCCCGCTGGCGATGCTCTTTACAGGTCGAACGAAGCCGACACCAGGAACGTACGCGGCGTCCCCTGGCTCAGGTAACCGCCATTGGCACTGGCCCAGTAGCCCTTGTTGGCCACGTTCTGCACCGTCAGGCGGAACGTGACGGGCACACCCTCCAGATGCGCCGTGGTACGTGCACCGATGTCATAGGTGGTCCATGCCGGCAGCTTCAGCGAGTTGGCGGCATCCAGGTACTGCTTCCCCGTGCGGACGGCGCGTGCGCTCAGCGAGATATCCGGGGTGTTCGGAATGTCCCATTCCGCACCGAGGTTCGCCTGGAAGCGCGGCGTGCCGATCGAGTCCCTGCCTTCGTTGACCCCGTCCTGCGTGTCGGTCTGTTCCGGCTGGATGTAGTTGGCGCCGCCCAGCAGGCGCAGGCCCTTGACCGGTTCACCGAAGAAGCTCCATTCGACGCCGCGGTTGCGCTGCTCGCCGTTGACCACGTAGGTGATCGTCGAGGGATCGACATACGCGTTGGGCTGCTTGATCTGGAACAGCGACAGCGTGCTGCCGAACTCGCCGGCGTCCCACTTGACGCCGACCTCGTTTTGCTTCGATTTGTAAGGTGCGAATACCCGGCCGGCATTCGTCACCGGCAGGCCGCCGTACGTATCCGGCGCCTGGCCGCCCTGGGTGAGCGCTTCGATGTGGTTGGCGTAGATCGACCACTGATCGGCGAACCGGTAATTGATGCCGACGATCGGGCTGTTGGCGAACTGACTGTATTCCGAGTTCTTCACCTCGGTGCCGTAGTCGTAGCCGAGCACCTCGAGCTTCTGGCGCCGGGCGCCCAGGGTCACCTGCAGGCGGTCGTCCATGAAGCCGAGTGTGTCGGAGACGGCAACGCTGCGCAGTATCGTACGCCCGGTGATGCCCGGATCGGCAATAGGACCGATGTCGTAGTCGAACGCCGGAACCGGCACGTAGGTCGGCGAATAGATGTTGGTCTGGATGGGCGTCAGCGAACCGGCGTACGCCGCCTTCTTGCGGAAGTTGAGTGCCGAGAAACTCACGTTGATGCGCTGGCTCACGTCGCCGTCGAACTTCGCGTTCAGACCCGCCTCGCCGGTGGCGGTGTCCGCGATATAGGGGACGGTGAAGCGTGTCTCGGTGGCGCTGCCGCTGCCGTCGAGCAGCCTCGGGCTCACGTAGTCGCCATACTCGTTACCGTGATGGACACCGGCGGCCACGTAACCGGTCAGCCAGTCGGTGAAGTCATATTCGGCACGAACCACGCCGAAGGTATCTTCCAGCGACGAGTTGGACCACGGCTGGGCATAGTTTGTCTTCGCCGAAGGCGCGCGCGGCACATAGGTCAGGCCGCCGTTGTAGACGACCGCACGGCCACCCGTAATGTCCTGCTTCTGATAACCCAGATCGGTCGTGATGCGCAGGTTCTCGCCCTGGAAGTCGAACGCGACGCCGAGCGCGGTGACGCGACGCTTTTCGCCATCGATGGCGTCGCCACCCTCGCGGTGGACGGCGTTCACGCGGATACCGAATTCCTTGCCGGCGCCGAACCGACGGCCGATATCGACGCTCTCGCCGATCTGGCTGTCGCTGCCCCAGTCCATGCCGATACGCGTGATGGGTTCGGCCTCGGCGCGCTTGGGCGCGATGTTGATGTTGCCGCCGACGGCCGTGCCTCCCGGGCTGATACCGTTGAGGAACGCGCTGGCACCCTTGAACACCTCGACGCGGTTGACCAGCTCAGGCGCCAGCAGCTGACGCGGCAGGAGGCCATAGAGACCGTCGAAGCCGATGTCGTCGCTGGCGACCTGGAAACCGCGGATCACGAAGGTCTGCGAGAAATTGCCGTAGCCGAAACCGGTCCGGACCGACGGGTCGTTCGAGACCACGTCACCCAGCGAGCGGGCCTGCTGATTGCGGATCAGCGTGTCCGTATAGCTGGTCATGCTGAAAGGCACGTTCATCATGTCCTGGTTACCCAGCACGCCGAAGCGGCCGCCCTGGGCAACCTGCCCACCCGCGTAGGCCGCCGTAGGCGCGACGACATTCGCCGCTACCTGCATGCCGGACAGGGTGGTGACGTTGTCCGTGTGCTTGTTCTGATCGTCCGGGGCGGATGCATCGGCCGCGTGTGCGGCACCGGTGACGAGAAGCGCACCGATGAGAGAGGCGCGGATGGACACGGCGAGGCGGCGACGCGCCTGGAAGGAGGTGGCAAGCATGGTGGTCCCGAGAGCGAGAGTCGCCCGGCTAGAGGCGAATGGAAATGCGAATCGATCTTATTATGATCGATCCGTGAATCCGCCGCCAGTGGCGGGACGCCGCGGCCATTTGACTTCCGGGGCGGTGCGCACGAGCATGGTCATGCCTTCTAGATGCCGGGCGCCAGGATGAGGGACGCCATGAGCCTTGAAGACACCTTTCTCGTCGTGGGTATCGGCGCTTCCGCCGGTGGCATCGAAGCCCTGCAAGGTTTTTTCCAGGGCGTACCGGATGAACTGGACGCCGCCTTCGTCGTCGCGACCCACCTGAACCCCGAACGCGAGAGCCTGCTGCACGAGGTACTGGCGCGCTTCACCTCCCGGCCCGTCTCGGTCGCTGTCCATGATTCGCCTGTGGAATCGGGGCATGTCTACGTACTGCCCGAAGGAGCCACCCTGACCACCGCCCAGGGGCGCCTCGTGCTCACTGCGACCGTGGGTCGCGGCGAGGTCAAGCCTGTCGATCTGCTCCTGGCGTCGCTGGCCACGGACTTCGCCGAGCGGTCCGTCGGCGTGGTTCTTTCCGGAGGCGATGGAGACGGGACGCTGGGGGTCAAGGCGATCAAGGAGCACGGCGGTATCACCATGGCCCAGGCGCCCGATGGCTTCGGCCCGCGCCATCCCAGCATGCCGGACACGGCGATCTCCACGGGTTTCATCGACTTCGCCTTGCCCGCCGAGCGTATGGGGGCGCGCCTGCTCGACATGATGCACGCGGCGGATGCCCTCGAGCGGACCGGCATCGCATCCAGGGAGGCGGAGCAGTCCCGCGCCGACCTGCTGGGCCACATCTACAAGTTGCTGCGTGGCCAGCTTGGACACGACTTCAGCGGATACAAGACGAAAACCTTCGTCAGGCGCGTGGAGCGACGCATGCAGGTACACGACATGCGCTCGATGGATGAGTATCTGGCGCTGCTTCGCACGGACGCGCAGGAGGTGCACGCGTTGTTCCGCGACCTGCTGATCAGCGTGACCAGCTTCTTCCGGGACGCCGCCGCTTTCGAAGCGCTGGCGGCCAGCGTGATACCCCGGCTCTTCGAGCACAAGGGAGCCGACGATGTCGTACGCCTCTGGGTGCCCGGCTGTGCCACGGGTGAAGAGGTTTACTCCATCGCCATCGTGGTACGCGAATACATGGATGCGTTGAGCGCGCCGCCGAAAGTCCAGTTGTTCGCCACCGACATCGATGACAGCGCGCTTTCCGTGGCCCGCGCGGCTCGCTATCCGGAAGCACTGATGACGTCCGTGTCCGCTGAGCGCCGCGAGCGATTCTTCACCGCTGACGGGGACGCATACGTGGTGGCCAGGGAAGTGCGCGACCTGTGCATCTTCTCCCCGCACAGCCTGATCCGCGACCCGCCGTTTTCCCGCATCGACCTCGTGTCCTGCCGCAATCTGCTGATCTATTTCGGCGCGGATGTGCAGAGCCAGGTGATTCCGATCTTTCATTACGCCCTTCGTCCGGGCGGTTTCCTGTTTCTGGGCTCCGCTGAAAATGTCAGTCTGTTTGACGATCTGTTCGAATCCCTGGAGAAGCGCCATCGTATTTTCCGTCGACGCTCCGACAGCACTCGCAATCTGCGCCTTCCGGTGGGTCCCGCGCGGGGTGCCGGCGGGTACGCCGCCGTGATGTCCCCACGCCGTACCGACGTGCCGGGAACGGGTCTTCGCCAGCTGGTGGATCAGCAGGTGCTGGATCGCTTCGCGCCTGCGCACGTCGTCGCCAACCGCGATGGCGACGTGGTCTATTACTCCTCGCGTACGGGCAAGTATCTCGAGCCGCCCGCAGGCGCGCCGACCCGTCACCTGATGACCATGGCGCGGAAGGATATCCGGCTCGATCTGCGAACCTGCTTCCGTGCCTGTGTCGAGAGCGGCCGTGCCAGCAGCCGCGAAGGCGTCATGGTGGAACTCGAAGACGGGCGCATTCAGGTCCTCACGCTGCACGTCGAGGCCCTTCAGGGCGGAGACGCCGCCGATTCGCTGTACATCGTCCTGTTTGTCGATCAGGGAGTGGTCCAGAGTCGCGGCGATGCGATCGATCACCTCGGTCGTGGCAGCGCCGACGGTTCGCAGGTGGAACACGAACTGCGCGAGACGCGCGATCGCCTGCAGTCGATGGTAGAGGAGTACGAGACCTCGCTCGAGGAACTCAAAGCGTCCAACGAAGAACTCGTCTCGGTCAACGAAGAACTCCAGTCCACCAACGAGGAGCTCGAAGCATCCAAGGAGGAACTGCAGTCCGTCAACGAGGAACTGCACACCGTCAATGGCGAGCTTCACGGCAAGATCGACGCGCTCGACCGGGCCAACAGCGACCTGATCAACCTGTTCGACAGCACGAACGTGGCGACGGTGTTCCTGGATCGCGGTCTCGTCATACGCTCCTACACACCGGCTGTCGCAACGGTCTTCAATATCCGGGGCAGCGACCGCGGCAGGCCTATCACGGATCTGTCCACGCAGCTGCTGATTCCCACCCTGCCGGAGGACATCGACAAGGTCTTCCGGTACCACGCGCCGATCGAGCGGCGCACCACCAGCGAGGACGGGCGGCGGCACTACCTCCTTCGCGTCGCCCCTTATCAGGCTTCCGATGCGCAGGTGGACGGCGTCGTGGTGACCTTTCTGGACATCACGAGCCTGACCCGCTCGGAAGCGCGACAGAGGATGCTCATCGCCGAGTTGCAGCATCGGACGCGCAATCTGCTGACCATCGTGGAGAGCATCGTCCGACGCACCGTCAAAGGTTCGCAGGGCCTCGACGAACTCAGCGTCCGTTTCGGCGCGCTCAGCCGTGTGCAGGGTCTGGTGGGAAGCCAGTCCGGTGAGTCGATCGACCTGAGCGATATGCTTCGGCTGGAACTGGAGGCTCACCCGGTGCCCGCCGGCAAGGTCTCCATGGAGGGTCCCGCCGTGCCGCTCAGCTATGACGTGGCGCAGACACTGTGCATGGCGCTGCACGAGCTGACAACGAACGCGGTGAAGTACGGTGCATTGCGGAACGACGGTGGTGGCACCCTCGCCGTGACCTGGCGCCTCATCGGCGAGAGCGAGGAAACGCTGTCGTTGACGTGGAAGGAAAGTGGCGTGGCGATCGCGAACCGCGAGGTCGGAAAGGGTTTCGGACGGGAACTGATCGAGCAGGCGCTCGCGTTCTCGTTACGTGCCAGGCCCTCCTGGCAACTGGAGGAAGACGGTGTCCACTACGTTCTCGACATGCCGATGAACAATCGCGGCGTCCATTACTGATCGGCGAGGGGGGCGAAGACCATGGGTATGGAACTGACCGGCAAGGCGGTCATGGTGATCGAGGACGACTACGTCATCGCGCAGTCGCTCGTCGTTCTCCTTCGATCGGCAGGTGCCAACGCCATCGGACCGTTCGGATGGCTCGATGAAGCGATCCGGCATGCCGCGTCGGACGCCTACATCGATGCGGCGCTGGTCGATGTAAACCTGCACGGCGAGTATTCCTACCCCGCCGTCGATGCACTCCTTGCTCGTGGAGCGCACGTCGTGTTCATGACCGGCTATGCGCGCGACAGCATCAAGCCGGCCTACAGCAGCTGCACGATCTGCACCAAGCCTTTCAGGCGCGCCGACGTGGTCGAGGCGTTGCTGTCCGTCCCCGGCCGCCAGCGCCCGGCACACGTATCGTAAAGCCGCCCCCGGACACGGCCGGGGGCGGCGTATCGCGTCAGCGACCGAGGTCGCTCAGGAACCGCCTGGTGTACTGCAAGGCACTGGTGCCCGACACCGAGTTGCACGTCGGCGAGGCAAAGCCGCCGTTGTTGCCGTTGGTGCATGGCGTGTCGCGGTCGAGCGACCAGAAGTGCACGCCGGCCAGCTTGTTGGTCGCGGCGTACGCCGTCACCTCGTCGATGTCCTGAAGGGTGAAGGTCTCGCTCGACACGTCGTTGACACCGATCATTGGCGTGAGCTCGATCTTCGTCAGCGGAATGCCGTAGGTGTGCTGCAGGTTCTTCGCCGCCTGGATGGCCGACTGACCCATGTCGCAGCTACCGCCGCTGACCACGCAGATACCGGCACCGGCCGCACCGTAATCCATCGTCATGAGGTTGATGGTGTAGTTCTGCAGGCCGGATGCGAGCACGGCACGGACCACCGTGTCACCGGTGCTGTTCAGACCGCCGTAGCTGCCGTCCGAAGCGGCCAGGGTGGCCAGCGTGAACGAGAAGCGCAGGTTCGGATACAGGCCTGCGGCGTACTTGGCATTGGCGATCAGCGCGTTGAGCTGCGCGGGCGTCTGGCCGGCCTCGATGTCGAAGTCGATGCCGACGAGGTGCGATGAGTTGTACGTCTGGATGAACTTGGCCATGCCCGCGGTGCTGCCGCAGGTAAACGTCCCCGCCTGACCACCGGTGGAGACGACGTAGTTCACGCCTGCACTGTTGAGCCGCGCGATGTTCGCGCTGGCAAATGCCGCGGCGGGAACGCCGCCCCAGTTCTCGCTGCCGCATTCGCCGGTCGCGAAGGCGAGGGTGATCGCACCGATGTTCGGTACCTGCGTGGAGACCAGGCTGCCGCTGCCGACGACCGGAATCCGCGTTCCGGTGACCAGCGTCGACATGATGTTGGTGTTCCAGTCGAGGTTGATCGTGATGTCCTTGTACGGACTGAACAGCAGGTCGCCCGCCGCGGGCGGCGGATTGGTCGGCGGATCGCCGCCCGGGTTGCCCGGATCGGTGGGCGGCGTGGTCGTGCCGCCGTCGCAGGCGCCCTGCGAGGTCCACGGCTGACCGGAGCCGGCACCGCCGCTGTTGGTGGCGGGATCGTTGCCCTGAGTCCACCAGTTGGCGACGTAGTTGGTGCCATTCTTGCTGGCCACGTTGCCGCCGGTATAAACCGTGCCGGCCTGCCAGGCGGCGGCGCACGCCGTGGCCGCATGCGCGGCGTTGACAGGGACGACCGAGGAAAGAGCGAGCGCGATAGCGAGGGCGAGACTGCCTGTACATCCGCCCAGTACCGCACGAGACCGCATAGCTGATGCTTTCGGGAACATGGAGCGCCTCCGGATCGAGTGGTGCTTGAAAGGGAAGGGGCGCGCGCGACCACGGCGGATTGCCGGCATCTACGTCCCCTGACCGCGTCCTTGCGCGATACGACCAACCACGATTGAGCGCTTACGGTTTAGTCCCGAATGACAACGTTGTCTATTTGAAATGTGACGAAATGTGACGGGTGCCATGAAAGCCGCGCCGCCAGTTTTGCGGCATCGCGGGGTATTTTTTCTCGTCGATGCTGTGTATGCGATATCCCGCTCGTGATGCACTGCGCAAGCCACTTTCCGCCAAGAGTGACGGTTCAATTGTCCTGAATGACAACGTGAGTCAATCGATCCGTGTCACGGCGTCGCCGTCGCGAGCCCGTTTGCCGGAAGCACGTATGCGTCCAGGCAAAGGGTACGGTCTACCCGACGCGATGCTGAGGCAGCGAGTCGATCGTGGGCGTGCGGTGCTTCTTCAGCTCGTGCGTTATCGCGACGATCAACGGCGGCATGGTGTCCGGATCGACGATTGTGCGAAGGGTCCTGCGCAGCGCGCGCAGATCCTGCTTGCTGCCTATCGTGTCGGACAGGGCGGACATCGTCCTGGCGAGTGCCTTGTCGCGTTCCGCATGATGGGGGGCAGGCATCCCGGCCGCCTTGCGCGCTTTGCGGATCAACTCCAGCTGCATGCGCAACCGTCGCGCCCGCCTGCGCCAACGGTGAAGATTGGCCGTCGTTGCCGACTTGCGCATGCGCTTGCGCGCTTTCGCCACGCGCTTTTCCGAGTTCGCGAGCGCGCGTTCGAGTACATGCCCGGACATCTTCCACCAGGGAAGCGCGGCGACGGCGTGGGCGAGTTCGCGAATGCGTCTGCGGCGCTCGAGAAACCGGGGATCCTTGATCAGCGCCGCCGTGAGCCGGCTCTCGCTGCGTAACTCCAGCGCCTCGATGGCGTGCTTCCATCCATCGGACGGCTCGGCGCCCGCAAGCAGGCGAGCGGTGAGCACGGCGACGTGGGCGTCGCGCAAGGGCGAAAGGCTCACCGCGAGGCGATCGATGGCGGTTTCCAGTGGCGGCAGCGCGCCCTCGAAGACCGTCGCTCCGAGTCTCAGCAGACTCTTGAGTCGGCGCAGGGCCTTGCGGGCTTCGTGGATGCCGGTGTGCGGCTGCTTGCTATCGCCCAGCGACCGGATGGCTCGACGGCATTCGCTGGCGGCGAATGCGGCCAGGGCCGTGGCGAGTTTCGGTGTGGTCGGCATGGCGGCATTAATACCACGCTTACATGATCTTCACGCCACGCTGCCGCCACTGACACCCGTTCGTCATACGCGCTTGCTACCTCTGGGAGACCAAGACCGGAGGCGCGCCATGAACAGCACCGTCCTGACCGAACAAGCCGCGGGGTCGCCGCAAACCCGCTTGCTCAGCCTGGGTATCTTCACCGCGGTTCTGCTGGCTGCGACCGTTTATGTCGCTATACAGCTCGGCCACGATCTCCATGTGGCGCCCACCAGCCCACTGTTCGAATACGTCCTGCTCGGTGTCGCGCTGCTGATCGCGCTGGGCTTCGAATTCGTCAACGGCTTTCATGACACCGCGAACGCGGTGGCGACGGTCATCTACACGCGTTCGTTGCCGGCCACCTTCGCCGTGGTCTGGTCCGGTGGATGGAATTTCGTCGGCGTGCTGATCTCGAGCGGCGCGGTGGCCTATGCGGTGTTGCAGTTGCTCCCGATCGGACTCGTGCTCAACGTAGGCAGCGGAACCGGTTTCGCGATGGTGTTCGCCTTGCTGCTCGCATCGATCGTCTGGAACCTGGGCACGTGGTATCTCGGGCTTCCGTCGTCGAGTTCGCACACGCTGATCGGCTCGATCATTGGGGTAGGCCTGATGAACCAGATGATGAATCCCGGCAACGCGAATGCCGCCGTCGACTGGAGTCAGGCACTGAGCGTCGGCAAGGCCTTGTTGTTCTCTCCGCTGATCGGCTTCGGTCTCGCTTTCGCCCTGCTGATGCTGCTCAAGACGTTCGTCAAGGCCCCTGAGCTGTACGCCGAACCGCATGGCGACAAGCCGCCGCCGTTCTGGGTGCGCAGTTTGCTGATTCTGACCTGCACCGGCGTGTCCTTCGCGCACGGTTCCAATGATGGACAGAAGGGCATGGGCCTCATCATGCTGATCCTCATCGGTACCGTGCCGAGCGCATATGCACTGAACCGGGCGGTGACGCAGGACGAGACGCAGAGTTTCGTGTCGGTCGCCCACCATGCGAGCGAGACGCTGCAGAAGTATGCGCAGGGCGCGGCGCCGGTGGCATCGGCACGCAGCGAGATCGAGCGTTACATCCAGTCGCGCGAGGCGACGCCGACGACGATGGCCGCCCTGGTCCAGCTCACGGACAGCATCGGCGCGCAGGTTGCCAACCGGCCCACGCTGGCCGACGTGCCGGAGCATGAAGTCAACAACGTTCGCAACAACATGTACCTGAGTTCGGAAGCGCTGCGCCTGATGGAAAAGGACAAGAAGCCCGCCTTCCGTGCGGAGGACAGTGCCGTGCTCGGCAACTACCACGGCCTGCTGGACAAATCGACCAAGTTCATTCCGCCGTGGGTGAAGGTCGCCGTCGCCATCGCGCTGGGCCTTGGGACGATGGTCGGCTGGCGGCGCATCGTGCGCACCGTTGGCGAGCGCATCGGCAAGCAGCACCTGACCTATGCGCAGGGCGCGTCCGCGGAGGTGGTCGCCATGCTCACGATCGGTGCCGCCGATCGCTTCGGTCTGCCGGTGAGCACGACGCATGTGCTCTCATCGGGCGTAGCCGGTTCGATGGTCGCGAACGGTTCGGGTCTGCAGTGGAGCACGGTGCGCAGCATGCTGATGGCCTGGGTGCTGACCTTGCCGGTATCCATCGCTCTGGCCGCGGGGTTGTTCTGGCTTTTGCGTCACCTGTTCTGAGCGGATGCCTGCAAGGCGAGCAGATCGTTTTCGATCGTCGTGCTGTAGGCATCCAGTGGCAGGTCGTTCGGCAAGGTGCCGAAGGGATCTTCGATCTGATCGCCCAGCGCATCCAGGCCAAAGAACGTATACGCAAGCACACCCACGACCAGCGGAGTGAACCAGCCCATCAGGCCGACCAGACAGAACGGCAGCAGGAAGCAGTAGATGTGTACCGTCCGGTGTAGCAGCAGGATGTACGCGAACGGGATGGGCGTGCCCTGTATGCGTTCGCAGCCGCCCAGTACATGCGACAGCTTGCCGAGTTCGGCGTCGATCGCGGCCAGCAGGATGGGCTCGATGTTAAGCGCCCGGGCGATCTCCGCGTAGACGGCCCCGGTGCGCGCCAGCAGGGCGGACGGGCGGTTCGGCGCGGCGAGAATGGCCTCGATGGACGCCTGGTCGAGCCACCGCCCGAGCTCCGCGGCGGGGTCGCTGCCGCGCAGGTGGTGACGAAGCGTGTGCGCATAGGCAATGAGGTGGTATGTGAGCCGGCGCGCGTCGACCGCCTCGATGCACGGCAGGAACGCCATGCGCTGGCGGGCCAGATTGCGCATCGCGATGATCATCTCGCCCCAAAGCGTGCGGGCCTCCCACCATCGCTGATAGGCCACCGTGTTGCGGAAGCCCAGAAAGATGGCCAGCGTGAGACCCATCAAGGTCAGTGGTGCCGCATTCAGACCGGCCTTGAGCGCGAAGAGGCGATGGTCCAGCAGGACCACGATCAGCGACAGAAGGACGGTGTAAAGGACGCGGCGCCAGATCATCGGGACGATCGACCCGTTCACGCCGCTCAGGGAGAAGAGCAGCGAGCGCAGGCTTGGCGTGCGCGTACGGGTCATTCGTCGACGGACGGTTTCTTGGTGCGCGGCTTACGCGGCTTCGGTTCCGCGCTGGCGATCAGGCCCTGGAGGTACGCGATGCCCTCCTCAGGCGGAAACCATGCCACCACGTCGGCCACACTGAGCTGGTAACGAAGCCGCAGCGCCTCGAACTCCGCCCTGGCGGGCGCGAGGGGATCGACCTTCGGCGGCCGACCGCGGCGCTTTGGCGCCACCGGCTCAGGCGCTACCGGCTCGGCCGCGACGACCGGTTTCGTTGCCGTATTCCCGGATAATCGGTCTAGGGCGGCCAGTTCGTCCTGGAACTGCTTGAAATCATATTTGCCGGACGAGTTCATGGTCATGCTTCGATCGTGGGTCGGCCCATTGTGCCACGACGATCCCATTACGGCCTGAGACGGATTGCCCCGGATCGGGCAATACGTCGAACGGGGCGTCGTCCGTGAGCCCCTGTATTGGTAAGAGCGGACGGCACCGTTGGCCGGCGCCGTCCATCGCATCACGTCGGCGCGGTGGCTTCCGAGCCGGTGGAAATATCGTCCGCGTTGTTCCGCTTGAAGACATCCTTTGCCACGTCACGCTGGCGGCCGCTCTCGGTGTGGACGGAAATAAGAATGCTGCCCTCACGGACCTTGGCGTCGTAGCGTTTCGCCTCGAACTCCGGAATGCCCATACCTACCAGCGCACCCAGGATGCCGCCGGTAGCCGTGCCGACGGCGGCGCCGCCCAGGGCGGCCATGATCGGTCCGGCCGCGATGAACGGGCCGACGCCGGGAATGGCGAGCGCGCCGACGCCGGCCAGCCAGCCCAGACCTGCGCCCAGACCCAGGCCGAGAACGCCACCCGTCGTGGCACCTTCGGGCGCCTTGGTGTGGTGCTCGTGCGCGAAGTCACGGGTGCCGCGGCGGTCGGGCAGGAGCGCCGAAATATCGTCGCTCGTGAAGCCCGCCTGCTTCAGTTCCAGCACGATGTGCTCGGCCTGCTCGACGGTACGGGTGGTGCAGTAGACAGATGCTTTCATGACGGTCCTCGCTTTCAGTGCTTGGTATCGAGCTGGTTTTCGACCTGGCTCACGCCGGCCACGGAATGCACGATGCTTTCGACCCGCGCTTTCTCGGCGGCGTCCTTGACCGGGCCGCGAAGCGTGACGACGCCCTTGGCCGCGATCAGTTTGAGGTTATGGGCGGCGCTCGAAAGGCCGTCATCCGCGACGATAGCGGCGCGCACGCTGGCCGCCAGCTTGATGTCGGCCGGGTCGTTCGACTGATCGAACGGGGTCGCATGCTCGGTGTGGCGGTCGCGCTGATTGATCTGGGTGTTGTCGACCTTCGACGTGTCCTGAGCGAACGCGGGTGCGCTGATCAGGGCGGCGAAGACGAGAAGCGGGGCGATACGAAAGGTCACGGCGTCAGCTCCGTCGCGGGGGAGGGCGCAGTACGCGGCAAAAGCCGTGAACCGGCGGTGCAATCCGCGCGACGGGAGTTTCGCTCAGGCTAACGGTGGATGAATCAGGCCGCGCGAAATGTCACGACCAGCACATCGCGATGCGATGCCTGACCCGGATCCAGCGGCGTCACCGGCGTCACGCCGTGAAACACTCTGGGGTCATGGATCAACGCGGCATCCAGCGGGCGGGCGAGAGTGAACTCGCCCAGCGACGTGCCGTCGGGTGCGTGAATGGTCGTCGTGCCGCGAGCGATGTTCTCGCGGTCGACCAGCAGAACCAGAACGTAGTCGACGCCATCGCGATGGCTGCCTTCGGGCGTCGGTTCACCGGCGGCACCGGCCGTGGCTTCGATCCGAAACTGATGGACTTCGACGTGCCATTGCTCGATCTCCGGCGACAAGCCACCGAAGAAGTCGCGGCAGAATTCGAGAATCGCACGCAGCGTCGCTCCCCCGGCGATCTCCGGAAGCACCGGCTCGAACCAGCGGGCGATGTCGCCCTGCAACGTGTTGTAAGCCAGCGTCTGGAAATGCGCCTGATGCGGGCGCTGCTCGACATGACCGAAGCGCGAGGCGGCATAGACGGCGTGGCGACGTCGGCGAAAGCGCCCTGTCGCGGCCAGATAGGTGTCGGGCTCCAGGGCGTCCCAGCTCGCACGGAAGGTGTCCCAGTCGGCGAGCGGTGCGATGTTCGACACCAGCTCCCGCATGTCGTCTCCCTGGACGAAGGCGAAGCCGTCATCCCGAACCTGGTCGTGTAAGGTCGTCTCGGTCGCGGTGGGAGAGGGGTTCATCCACACAGTATACGACCGGGACCCTTGCTTGCGCCGTGCGGCAAACGGCCCCGGATGCCTTACCGATATCTGTCAGGCGCGTTCCGGTCCGACACGATGCGGATGCACTCCCGGCTCAGGGCGCACGTAGCGGTTGCGGCTTGTCCAGTGCGGCGACCAGCGGCCCGTCGCGATCGTAGATGTCGGGCTTGTAGCTGAGCTTGCCGTCGTCGGCGATGTCCACGGTCCAATAGGCAAGAAGCACGGGCACCGCGGTGGGCAAGGTGACGTTCTGCGTCTTCTTCGTCGCGATGCGCTCGTCGATCGCCTGACGGCTGAACTTGTCCGGATCGTTGAACAGCAGCTCGACCAGGTCGAGAGGATGCTCGACGCGGATGCAGCCGGAACTCGTGTCGCGCTTGGCCCTGGAGAACAGCTCCTGGTGCGGCGTGTCGTGCAGGTACACCGCGAAGGAGTTCGGGAACCGGATCACCACCTGTCCCAGCGAGTTGCCCGGGCCGGCGTCCTGCCGCAGTGTGATCCCGCGCGGGTTGGCCCAGTTGACGCTGGATGCCGCCACCACGTTGCCGGCACTGTCGAGCACGCGGATACGGTTGTTGGCGAGGTACGACGGGTTGCTGCGGATCTTGGGGAGCACGTCGTTCTTCAGGATCGTGGGTGGCACGGTCCACGTCGGGTTGAACGTGACGTACGTGATCTGCGACCGGAAGATCGGCGTGCTTCGATAGGGCTTGCCGACCTGCACACGCGACTTCCATACGGGATTTCCGTCGCGGTAGAAGCTGATCTTGTAGCCGGCCACATCGACGACGACGAATGTACCCTGCAGTGAATGCAGCAGCCAGCGTGCGCGCTCGAGATTGGCGCGGACCTGACCGATACGGTCCTGCACGGGGACGTTGAGCGAGGCCTGCGTGCCGGCGCCCACACTGCCATCGGCATCGAGATACTGGTCGGCCTGAAAGCGTTTGACCGCGTCCGCCAGCGCGTTGTCGAAGTGGTGTCCATGGGCGAGCGTCGGATCGAGATAGCCGCCAGCCACCATGCGGGCGCGCAAGGCTTCGACGCGGGCGTCCTTCATGCCGGGCTTGAGCGTCGGGCCCTCGGGGACGCCGGGCCATCCGCCCTGCGCGGCGGTGGTTCGCAGCTGCGCCAGTGCATCGCGCAGTTTGGCGTAGAGCGGGTTTTGCGGCCTCGCCATGGCGAATGCCTGGTCGACACTGCGCTCATCGACCGATGTCTGCAGCATCGACATACCCTGTTGAGGATCGATGGCGGCGGCATCGAAGTTCCAGGTCGGATCGAGCCGGACGGGGTCGACCTTGCCGCGGGCCAGCTGCACGAGCGCGGTGATGTAAGCGCTGCTCGCGGCCATGTCGAAGTCGGCCTTCTTCTCGGGCGTGGCGCTGGCGCGGTCGGGGGATTCGGCAAGCGCCTTCAGCTCGCTGAGGTGGTAATCCTCGGGAAGAAGCCCGTCGGCGTCGACCGAGGCGAGGCCCCCGAGCAGTTGCTGGACATTGCTGTCGTCCGTCCATGCCGCGGTGTAGTGGCGCTGCATGTAGAAGTCGGCGAGTGCCTTACCGAGCGCGGCGTCCTGTCGCGAAATCGGGCTGCCCTGGATCGGCGCCATCTGCTGGACGCGTGCGTAAATGGCCTGGGCGACGGGATCGTCGATGGCTGGCGGAGCAGGGGTGGATGCCGCCGTCGCGGGGTCGGGCGCGACGACGGGCGGCGGCGACGCGGCCGATGCCGCCGTCGCCGGATGCACCTGCGGGCCCGCCGCGGCGGCGAGCGGAAAAAGCGACCACGCGAGGAGTGCGGCGCTGCGAAATCTGGCTTCCATAGTCATTATCTATCGCTTCCGGTGGAACGGCGGGCTTTACTTAAAGCATTTCACATATATGAATGGCAGAGATGTGACGGCTTTGTGGTCAATAAATGATCAGCGCGTTAGGATGGCCCGTCGTACTTCATCCGGCTGGTCGCATGATTCGATCGTTTCGGACGCTTCTGGCGTCGGCGCCACTCCTTGGCGCACTGTTTCTTCTTCCCGCGCAGGCCCAAGCCGCCGACTCCCTCGGTGAAGCTCTGGCTCATCTCGCTCCCTCCGCCGATCCGAAGGTGATCAGTCTCGCGGTCAAGGCGGCGGAGTGTGCGCAGACACAGGGCGGGGCGCCGTCGGATCGCCTGGCGGTGATCGATTACTCGAAGCCGTCGTCGCAGCCGCGCCTCTGGGTGTTCGATACGGTGAACAGGAAGCTGCTGTTTCACGAACTGGTCGCGCACGGCAAGAACAGTGGCGACGCCAACGCCACGAAATTCTCCAATGCGCCCGAAAGCCTCGCATCCAGCATCGGCCTCTTCCGTACGTCGGATACGTACATGGGGAAGAACGGGTATTCCCTGCGCATGTCGGGCCTGGAGCCCGGCGTCAACGATCAGGCACTCGCGCGGGCCATCGTGATTCATGGCGCCGCCTATGTGAATGAGGCGATGGCGAAAGTCGCCGGTCGTATCGGTCGCAGCTGGGGTTGTCCCGCCGTTCGCACGGCCATCGCACACAAGCTGATCGACGCGCTGAAGGGTGGTCAGATGGTCTTTTCGTACTACCCCGACCAACGCTGGCTGGCCTCTTCCCATTACCTGAAATGCAGCAACGGCCAGCTTGCCAAGGTGGAAGCCAACACCGTCGCGCGCGCCGGGATCTGATCCTCCCTCCCTGGTCGCGCTAGAATTCCCGGACCCTAACCGTGGAATCGAGCATGAAACACGTTCTTGCGATCGCTGCCTGTGTCGTCCTGGCCGGCTGCGCCACCAGCGGCATGACCGATACCCTGCCCAAGCTCAGCAGCAAGACGGGCAAGAGTGTCACGGCCTATGTGCAGTGCGTCGAACCGAAGTGGCAGGCACTCACCAAGGACGCGAAGGGTAACGCCAAGGACGACGAGGGCCGTGTCACCGCGAACGACAACGGCAAGCATGAGCGCCTTGATGTGACCGCAAGCGGTGCGGGTGCCCAGGTAGTGATGTACGAAATTCAGAAGGTGAAGGGCGGCGATTACGACGGCCGCTATCGCGAAGAGGCCATCTCCTGCCTGTAAGCGCGGTCGCCAGGCATCAGATGACGATGGGCTCGACCAGTTCGGGCCCATCGTTTTTCGGTGAGCCGACGCGCTTGCCGACCGGATGAAAGACGAGGTCCTGCCCGGCCGCCGAGCCGAGGGCTTCAAGTGCCGGTTCGAGGGGCGCGAAGAGCCAGTCCTCCCACGCCTCCGGTGCCAGCATGACGGGCTGACGATCGTGCACGTCGCCCGTGACCTTGCCCGGCTCGCCGGTCACGATGGTGAAGCTGCGTAGCGGCTCGCCATCCGGTCCCCGCCACACTTCCCATAGCCCCGCGAACAGAAGCAGCTCGCCATCGGCGGCCTGGATGAAGTACGGCTGCTTGCTGCCTTTTTCGCCGGTCCACTCGTAATAACCGGAGGCGGGCACCAGGCAGCGACGCCGTCTGACCGCCGCACGGAACGCAGGTTTTTCGGCAAGGCCTTCACGCCTGGCGTTGATCGTCTTCGCACCGATCGAAGCGTCCCGGGCCCATGAGGGTATGAGCCCCCAGCGACCGGGTCCGATGTCGGCGCGGCCATCGCCGGCGGTGACGATCAGTGCTCGCTGGGTGGGAGCGATATTGAACCGGTCGTCGCGCTGGTTGATTTCGCTGGTCAGATCGAGCTCGAGCCGCTCCAGTACGTCGCGACCCTGTCGTGACAGGCTGGCAGGGCCGAAGGTGGCATAGCGTCCGCACATGTCAATGAGCCTACCGATTTCTCGTGATCTTGATGTTTATGCTGCTTCGATCGACGACCGGGGGTGACGAACGTCGATCGGAGGAACTATGGAATCGGTCCGTTATCAGCGCACGCTGGGCCAGCAGGCTACTTACCTCGTGGAGTACGACACCGAAGGTTATCGGATAAGCAGGGACGGGCGGCTCCGTCGGGCGCGACCGCTGGGCCCCGCCTGCCAGGCCATGGGCCGCCGTGAGCGGCAGCGCGCCGCGCGCCGGTTCGCCATCGACGACATCGAAAAGCTCATCGGGATGGAGGAGTAAGGCTCAGGCGACCGGACGGGCGTTGCGCGCGCGATCCACGGCGTCGAGCAACTGGGCACGGTCGAAGGGCTTTTCCAGAAAGACGGCTGTGCGCGGAAACGGCGCGAGGTCCTGTGGGAGCCGGCTGGAAATGACGACGATGGCGGTGGAGGGGCGTTCGCGCAGCGTCGCCTGCAAAAGGACGCTTCCGCGTCTTTCGCCTGGCGTATCGGCATGGATGACCAGCAAGGCCAGGTCGTCCATCTCATTGAAGGCCTGCTTCGCCGCCCGGTACGTCACGACGCCGCGTGCGTCGTAGCCCGCGTCGCTGAGAACCATGGCCACGGTCTCGGCGACCATGGCGGCACGGTCGAACACCAGAGCTGGCTGGCTGGCGAAGTCATTCATGGCGCGATTCTATCCCGCGCGCGCGCCGCGCGGGAGAGTCAGCTTTGCGACGCGTCGGGCGGCCAGTTGGCGTTGATCGTTTTCATCCGCGCCATCAGGTCGCGGACTTCGTCGTTCCGGTCGGCAATCCGCTTTTCCTCCGCCACCTTCTGAGCCGCGAAGTCCTGGTTCGTGCCCTGCACGGTCGCGTGGACAAGGCGACAGGTCTCCTCGGCCGACGCGGCCCGCGTGTGGAAGCCCAGGCGGTCGGCCAGGATCTCCATACGCAAGCCGGGGTGGGTCTGTTCCAGCTCCCGGGCGCGCACGAGGAAGAACTGCTGCCACTCGCGCTCGGGAGCGCCGGAAAGAACGGCTTCCACGCGCGGGATCTCGGGGCGGTCGAATTGCTCGGTATCGTCCACGGCCTCAAACGAGTCGATGTCGATCCAGTCGCGGCTGGCCATTGAGGTATTTCTCCTGGACGATGATAGTGAGCGATAGGGGCGCGCGATTGTTCGGCGTCGGATGTGCACGATCCGTCAGTGGACGGCGCCCGTTCACCGAGCGTCGACGTCACGAAACCAATGCTCTTCACATTCATCAACGAGGCTCTCTCCATGCGCCATTTCTTCATTGCCGGGCTCGCCAGCGTCGTGCTCATCTCCGGCTGCGCGACCCAGAACGAGCGCCACGTCGGTATTCACGACGTTCCGTCCAGCACGGTATTCGCCAATCAGTCTCCGGCGGACGGCGATGCCACGCTGAATATCGTGCGCGACCAGGGCCTCTGGGGCGCCGGGTGCTCGAGCGCCATCTATCTCGACGACAAGGCTGTGGCGGATATGGAGATCGGCGAGCAGCTGGTGCTTCGCGTGCCCTCCGGTACGCGGAAGCTGAGCCTTCTTCCGCACGGGTCGTGTTCGGCCGATCGCGTCGACGTCGACGCCAGTGTGGGGCAGGGCGAAACGAAGAACTTCTCGATTCCGGCCAGCGGTCGGGGACTCGGCGTGCAGGCTCCGCCTAAGGCATAACGCTTGCCATTGCCGTCGCGGAGGCGCAAGAATCATCACGTCGCCGCGACATCGGCAAGGGGGTGTTCCGTGCATCGACGTACCGTGGGTCAGTATTCCGTGGAGGTCCGCACCCTGCGAACCCTGGCCGGCGTCTGGAAAGCCGCCTACATCGTGGAGCCCGCCGTGAGCGCGGGCCCCCGCGATTTCGTGATGATCACCCTCCTGGACGAGTTCGACGACGAGCGCGTCGCCGTCGATGCCGCGATGGAGCGGGGCGTCAGGCACGCCGACTGGCTCAATGCCTCGCGTGGCGCATTGACGCAGTGACGTGACTGTTCCGGCGACTCCGCCATAACGCGGCCACGACGGCTGTCCGCCTAGCTTCGCCGCATGGGCCTCCGGCCCCTTCAGGCGGAGCCGACCTTGCAGCACACCACCCTCTACGTCCCATTCAATGCGTCCACGCGGGGTCCCTGGATCCTGCGTCGAAATGCCGAGCTGGTCGGCCAGTACCCGACGCGCGAAGACGCGCTGCGCCACGCGGTGAGCCTGACTGCGGCGTTGCGTGCGCAGTCGGGCCAGCAGGTCGACATCAAGATCGAGGATGAGTCCGGACGGTGGCAGGCGGCTGAGGTGGAGGGCGCTGGTCCCGTCTGAGGGCTTTTCTTTCCTCCGTCTCAGGATATGAGATCGCGGAAAGCGATAAGAGGCGCCTCCCTGTCCGGATGCCCTCATGGCCGCCTACCTTCAATCCCGACGTACCGACGAAGCCGATTCGGTGCTCGCCACGAGCCACGATGGGCGTACGCTCGCCAGTCGCCTTACCGACAAGTACGGCGACCGGGTCGCCACGGCGTTCACCGTGTTCGGACGGGAGGGGAGTTTCGTCCCCTTGCCTGCCGACCTGCCCGACGGACTCTCGAGAGCACTCACCGTCCGGGGCATCGAACGCCTCTACAGCCACCAGCAGGAAGCCTGGGAGGCCGCGCGTGCCGGGCGTAACGTGCTCGTGGCCACGCCGACCGCATCGGGCAAGACGCTCTGCTACACCTTGCCGGTGATTTCCTCGGTTCTGGAGACCGGCGGCAAGGCGTTATATCTCTTCCCGACCAAGGCGCTGGCGCAGGACCAGGTCGCCGAACTGCTCGACATCAACCGGGCGGGCGACCTGGGCGTCAAGGCGTTTACCTTCGACGGCGACACGCCGGGCGACGCGAGGCAGGCCATCCGCCTGCATGGCGACGTAGTGGTCAGCAATCCCGACATGCTCCACCAGGCGATCCTCCCGCATCACACCAAGTGGGCGCAGTTTTTCGAGAATCTGCGTTACGTGGTGATCGATGAGATCCACACGTACCGGGGCGTGTTCGGCTCGCATCTGGCCAACGTGCTGCGCCGGCTGAAGCGGATCTGCGCCTTCTACGGTGTCACGCCGCAGTTCGTCCTCTGCTCGGCCACCATCGGCAACGCCACGGAGCACGCGCAGGCGCTGATCGAGGACGAGGTGGTCACCATCTCGTCCAGCGGTGCGCCCAGTGGTGACAAGCACGTGCTGCTCTGGAATCCGCCGGTGATCAATCCGGACCTGGGCCTGCGGGCGTCGGCGCGCTCGCAGACCAACCTGATCGCCCGCGTCGCCATCAAGGCGAAAATGAAAACGCTGGTGTTCGCCCAGTCACGCCTGATGGTCGAGGTGCTGACCAAGTATCTGAAGGACGTCTTCGATCACGACACCCGCAAGCCCGCCCGCATCCGCGCCTACCGGGGCGGCTATCTCCCGACCGAGCGGCGTGAAGTCGAGCGCGCGATGCGAGCCGGCGATGTGGATGGCATCGTGTCGACCTCCGCGCTCGAACTGGGTGTCGACATCGGCAGCCTCGACGCCGTCGTCCTCAACGGGTATCCGGGTTCCATCGCGGCGACCTGGCAGCGCTTCGGTCGTGCCGGGCGCCGCCAGCAGCCGTCTCTGGGCGTGCTCGTCGCGACCAGTGCGCCGCTGGACCAGTACCTCATGCGGCACCCGGCCTTCCTGACCGAAGCGACGCCCGAGCACGCACGCATCCAGCCGGACCAGCCGCTCATCCTGCTCGACCACATCCGTTGCGCCGCGTTCGAGCTGCCTTTTCTCGCCGGGGATACCTTCGGTCCCGATGACGCGGAGCCCTATCTCACGGTGCTCGCCGAGTCGGAGGTGCTGCATCGCGAGGGTGACCGCTGGGAATGGATCGCCGACTCCTACCCGGCGAACGCGGTGAGCCTGCGCTCGGTCGCGGACGGCAATTTCGTCGTCGTCGACCGGACGGAGGGTCGCCAGACGATCATTGCCGAGGTCGACTATTCCGCCGCCGCTCTGACGCTCTACGAGGGTGCGATCCACATGATCCAGTCGGTGCCCTACCAGGTCGAGAAGCTCGACTGGGAAGGGCGCAAGGCGTACTGCACGCGGACGAGGGTCGACTACTACACCGACGCCATCGACTACACCAAGCTCAAGGAGCTGGAGTGTTTCGACGGCAGCAAGGCGGGGCAGGGCAGCGCCCGTCACGGTGAGGTGCACGTGGTGCGCCGGGTATCGGGTTACAAGAAGATTCGTTACTACACGCACGAGAACATCGGCTACGGTCCGGTGAACCTGCCCGATCAGGAACTGCATTCCACCGCGGTGTGGTGGCAGTTGCCGCAGACGGTGCTGGACGAAGCGTTCCGTTCGCGTCAGCACGCCCTGGATGGATTTCTGGGTGCGGCGTATGCGTTGCATACCTCGGCCATCGTCGCGGTCATGGCGGAGGCGCGCGACCTGCAGAAAGCCGTCGGTTCAGGTGACGGTGGATGGTCCGCGCAGGTGGATTCCTCCGGTCGCGGGCAGATCCATGCGCCTGATGGAGGCATCGCGCTGCCGGACGCGCTCGAGCGGTTCCTGCCCACCGTCTATCTGTACGACAACTTTCCCGGCGGCGTCGGCCTCAGCGAGCCGTTGTTCCATCGCTCGTCGGAGCTGCTCCGGCATGCGCTGGCGACCGTTGAAGGCTGCGAGTGCAAAGCGGGCTGTCCCGCCTGTGTCGGACCCGTACTGGCGGCGGACGAAGCGCGTGGGGAAAACACGCCACGTGCGCTGACGGCTCGTGTGCTGAGGTTGCTGGGGGCGGATGCGCGGATCGGTGGCGATGCATGAGTGATCTGGCTGCGCGGCTGCGGGCGCTGAGGAAGCAGGCGGGCATTCGCGAATCCGGGCCATCGCCGACAGGATCGGCCCCCGCCAGAAGCCGCTCCGCCGCGGATGCTTCGTCCGGGCCATCGGGTCAGACGGCCCGCCGGGAGCCGACCCTGCCGGCGAAAGCACCTCGCCCCGGTATCGATCTGGCCGCGCTGCGCCGCATGGCCGGCGTACGCGAGCGCGTCAGCCAGCCGCGCGCTCCTTTACGCTCGTACACCCGTGACGTTCCCGGCGATGAGCTGTCCCCCGGCCTCCGTCTTCTCGAGCAGCGTTTCGCCTCGTCCGAACCGCCTGCCGAGTTCGACCTGACCTTCGCGCGTCTCGCCACGGCGCGACGCGAGCATCTGCTGCACTTCGACACGGAAACCACGGGCCTGGCCGGCGGAACGGGTACACGCGCTTTCATGATCGGCGCCGCCGACTGGCACGACGGCGCGCTGCGTGTGCGTCAGCTCTACATCACGACCATGGCCGCGGAGACGGCGATGCTGAAGGCGTTCTCCGAGTGGATCGATCCGCATACGGTACTCGTCAGCTACAACGGCAAGTCGTACGACGCACCCTTGCTCGCCACGCGTTACCGGCTTGCCCGCCTCGCGAATCCCTTGTCCGGCCTGACGCATGTCGACCTGCTGCACCCGATGCGACGGCGCTACCGGCAGGACTGGGAGAACTGCAAGATGCAGACGGCCGAGCGCCGGCTGTTGCGCATCGTCCGCGAAGACGACCTGCCGGGGTCTGAAGCACCGCGTGCGTGGCTCTCCTACCTGCGTGGGGGCGCATCGACGGACCTGGTCCGCGTCGCCGATCACAACCTGCAGGACGTACGCAGCCTCAGCGGCCTGCTGATCGAGGCGCATGGCTGGGCGGAGAAGGACGCATTGGCGGCTTCGCTGGCCGATTACAAAAAATAGACGCCGGGCCGCGCAGGCTCGATGACGATCAACCATGCGGTGAGGAGTTCGCGTCATGAACGAAGCCACGAAACCCTGCGATCACGCCGGCTGTAACTGCCATGTGCCGGTGTCCAGGGACTTCTGCAGCGAGAGTTGCCGCATGGCGTCCGAAAGCCAAATGGGAGGCGCCGGCTGCGAATGTGGGCACGCCGCGTGTCAGCAGCGCCACCGATCCGGAGGTACCGACAATGAGCAACGACAGTAAGCAACCGACACCCGGTTACCGCGAGGACAATCCGAAGCCATCGAACGGCACCCCCTCGGTTCCCGGCGAGGGGCATCCTAAAGAGTCGCAGAACATGCCCAACGACAAGCCCGGTAAGCAGGGCTCCTGACAGAAAGGCCGCGCATCCTGCGATGCGCGGCCTTTTTGTTACCCGGAAGCAAGGTACCGCGATGCTATCAGGCGGCCTTGCGCAGCAGGCCGCCGATGCCGGCCATCGCGCCGCCGATCGCCTGGGTCTTGTGATCGTCGCCCATGGCGATGCCTTCCGCGCGGACGAACTCGAGATCCGTCACGCCGAGGAAGCCGAACAACGCCTTCAGGTAAGGCTCCTGAAAATCCATGGCCGCCGCAGGGCTGCCAGGGCTGTAGATGCCGCCGCGCGAGGACGCCACGATGACTCGCTTGCCGCCGGCCAGGCCTTCGGGCCCCGTCGCCGTGTAACGGAAGGTCTTGCCGGCGACCGTGATGCGATCGATCCAGGCCTTGAGCGAGCTGCTGATGGAGAAGTTGTACATCGGCGCGCCGACGACCACGACGTCGGCGGCCAGGAACTCCTCCATCACCCTGGCGCCTTCGGCGGCCTGCGGATCGTTTTCGCCGGACGGCAAAGCCCAGTGCGGCAGCGGTTCGGCGTGGACGTCGCGATAGGTGACTTCGACACCGGGATGGTTGGCGACGAATTCGGCGACGATCGCCGCGGTCAGGCCGCGGGAGACCGAGTGGGCGCCCAGCGCGCTGGCATCGATATGCAGGAGTTTCATGGACAGATTCCTCGACAGGGGCCGCCGTGGCGGTATGCCGACAAGTTACCCTGCGCACAATGCCTTGATTAGTCGGCGTGAGGTAGACTGATTGTTCTAAACGAGAAACGACGGACTCCCCGATGGAAGGCGCGCTGCAGGACCTCAACGACCTCTATTTCTTCGCCTCGGTGGTGGAGCACGGGGGTTTTTCGGCGGCGGGGCGGGCCCTGGGTATCCCCAAGTCGCGCCTCAGCAAGCGGATCGCCCAGCTCGAAGACCGTCTGGGAGTCCGGCTGTTACAGCGCACCACGCGCCGCTTCGTCGTCACCGAGATCGGCGAACGCTTCTACCAGCACTGCCGCGCCGTCCTCGAAGAGGCCCGCGCCGCACAGGATGCGGTGGACGAACTGCGCACGGAACCCCGTGGCGTGGTCCGCGTCAGCTGCCCGATCTCCCTTGCCCAGAACGTACTGGGCCCGATGCTGCCGGCTTTTCTGCTCGAGCACCCCAAGGTCCAGGTCCGCGTTACCGCGACCAATCGCCGGGTCGACCTGATCGGTGAGGGCTTCGACGTGGCGATCCGCGTGCGCGAAAAGCTGGACAGCGACGCCACGCTGGTCCTTCGCAGCATCGGCTATGCGCGCAGCCTGCTCGTGGCGAGTCCGAAGTTTCTCGACAGCTACGGCCGGCCGAAGACGCTGGACGATCTCGCCCAGGTGCCGGCGCTGTCCATGTTCGAGCACGAGGGTGCGCAGGTGTGGGAGATGGTCGATGCCAGCGGCAAGAAGGCCGCTGTCGAAGTAAAGCCGCGTCTGGTCAGCGGCGATTTTTCGGTGCTGATCGCCGCCGCCGTCCAATGCTGCGGTGTGGCCTTGCTGCCCGAGGAGTATTGCGGGCCGCTGATCGCCAACGGTCAGCTGGAATGGGTGCTTCCGGATTACACCACCGCGCAGGGCACGTTGCACTTCGTCTACCCGAGCCGGCGTGGCCTGCTGCCGGCGATCCGCAGTTTCGTCGACTTCCTCGCCGAACGCCTGCCCAAGGCTCGCTCGGACTTCCATAAGGAATGCGAGACGGTGGCGGGCAATCCCGCCCAGGCAGGGGCGCTGCAGATGGCGCGCATGTTAGGATCGGATCATTCGGCGGCATTTGGCCGTCCAAACGAATAAGGGCGTTCAATGCAGCTCGAAACCAAGCTTCCCAAGGTCGGTACGACGATTTTCAGTGTCATGAGCCAGCTCGCGCTGGAACATAAGGCGGTGAATCTGGGGCAGGGTTTTCCCGATTTCGAGCCACCGGAGGCACTGCGCGACGCGGTCACGCGCGCCATGGCCGAGGGCAAAAATCAGTATGCGCCGGGCGTCGGTATCCCGAAGCTGCGCGAGCAGATCGCCCTGAAGACCGAGCGACTCTACGGCCACCGCGTCAGTCCCGATACGGAAGTCACGGTCACCTCCGGTGCCACCGAAGCGCTGTTCTCGGCCATCGCCGCCGTCGTGCGCGCCGGTGACGAGGTCATCGTCTTCGATCCGTGCTACGACAGCTACGAGCCGGCCATCGAACTGCAGGGCGCGACGGCGGTGCATATTCCGCTGACGTTGCCGTCCTTCGGTATCGACTGGCAGCGGGTTCGCGATGCGATCACGCCGAAGACGCGCATGATCCTGATCAATTCGCCGCATAACCCGTCGGGTGCGGTGCTCTCTCGCGCCGATCTCGACGAGCTCGCGTCCATCGTGCTCGACTCCGGCATCGTGGTGCTGTCCGATGAGGTCTACGAGCACATCGTGTTCGATGGCGCCGAGCATCAGAGCGTGCTGCGCCATGCGGAACTCGCCACGCGGAGCATCGTCGTGTCGTCGTTCGGCAAGACATATCACTGCACCGGCTGGAAGGTCGGCTATGCCATCGCGCCGAAGGCGCTGACCGCCGAGTTCCGCAAGGTGCACCAGTACCTGACCTTCTGCACCTTCAATCCGGCGCAGCAGGCGTTTGCGGAGTTCCTCGAGTCCACGCCTGAGCATTACCTCGAGCTTCCGGCCTTCTATCAGGCCAAGCGCGATCGTTTTCGCGAGTTGCTCGCACCGTCGCGACTGAAGCTGCTGGACGTGCCGGGCGGATACTTCCAGCTGGTCGATTACAGCGCGATCCGCGATCTCGACGACATTAATTTCAGTGAATGGCTCGTGCGCGAGGGCGGTGTCGCCGCCATTCCGCTGAGCCCGTTCTACGAAAGCGCCCCGGACACGCGGCTGGTCCGGCTGTGCTTCGCGAAGAACGACGCCACCATGGAAGCCGCCGCGGAGCTGCTGTGCAAACTCTGACCGTCACGCTTGTCCAGGGTGCGACCCGCTGGCACGACGCCGCGGCTAACCGCGAGTATTACGGCGCCCTGGTACGCGGCGCCGCGCGGAGCGACCTCTTCGTCCTGCCGGAAACCTTCCTGTCGGGCTTCACCAACGATACGCTCGGCAATGCCGAGACCATGGACGGCGCGAGCGTCGCGTGGATGCGCTCGCTGGCCGGCGAGGTGAATGCCACGGTCACCGGCAGTCTGGTGATCCGCGAAGGCGAGACGGTCTTCAACCGGCTGATCTGGGCGTCGCCTGACGGCTCGCTGGCTTACTACGACAAGCGACACCTGTTCCGCATGGCGGGCGAGCACACGCGCTACGGTGGCGGTAACGAGCGCCTGATCGTGGAACTCAAGGGGTGGCGTATTCTTCCGCAGGTCTGCTACGACCTGCGCTTTCCGGTGTGGCTGCGCAACGGTCGTCGTGAGGCAGCCGCGGGCGGCATGGATTACGACCTCGCGCTGTTCGTCGCGAACTGGCCGGCGCCGCGTCGTCAGCCGTGGCGCACCTTGCTGCGTGCACGGGCGATCGAGAACCTGGCCTACGTAATCGGCGTGAATCGCGTCGGTGTGGACGGTAACGACCATCCGTACGCCGGCGACAGCGCGATCATCGATCCGGTGGGCGAGCCATTGATCGAACTGGGGCCGCAGGAGCAGGTGGTCACCCTTGTGCTCGATCCAAAGCCGTTGCAGGCGCACCGCGAGCGGTTTCCTGCGTGGATGGACGCGGATCGGTTTTCTCTGGACGTGTCGGTCTGACTGGATGTAGGAGCGCGCTTTGCGCGCGATGGGGTTCGGCGTCGGCGCTTCGTTGGCTTTTCGCGCGCGGGGCGCGCTCCTACCGCGCGCGGGCGCGCTCCTACCGCGCGCGGGGCGCGCCCCGGCCGCGCGCGGGGCGCGCTCCTACCTTGCGCTGAACGGAACTACCGGCCCCGCCTTGAGGCCCTTCCGCCACGCTGCCAGCTTTTCTTCGATGCCCTCACCGACGTCGATCTGCGGCTCCGACGCCTCGAGCGAATCCTTTTTTTCCCACGCCGCGATCTCCGTCTTCGCCTTACCGAAGGCTTCCACGAAATCGCTGGTGGCATTCAGTCCGTCGGTGAGCCAGGCACGGCCGAAGTAGGTGATGTCCGAGTCGGCGCCGCAGCCGAACGAGGTGCGGTCGGTGCGCGCCGAGGTCATGACCAGGGTGCCTTCGCCGCGCAGCTTCGGGACGAAGCCGCCGGAGTAGCACGCGTTGACCACCACGACCTTCCAGCGGAACGGGTGCCTGGCGAAGATATCGGCAAGGTCGTCGACGTCGAGCTGATCCAGCGGAATCGGGTCCATATCCACGAGCAGGGAGTGGTCGCTGCCGCCGTGGGTCGCGACATAGAGCAGCAACACGTCTTCCTTCGGGTCCATCACCTTCGACAGACCGGTCAGGGCGGCCTCGAGGTTGGTCCAGCTGGCGAGTGGGTAGGTCGACAGCGTTGCCGGATTGTTCTCCAGCACCAGCGTATGCCCCGGGCTGGCGAACCGCGTCGTCATCAGGCGATCCAGGTATTCGGCCTCGTTGCGGAACACGTCCTCGGAGCCGTCGCCCGCGAAAGCGATGGCGTAGACGTTGGTCTTCCCCGGTCGACGCTTCGCCAGCCTGGCCAGCGATGCCCTGACCCGATCGGGCTGTGCGGAGAAAACCTGCTCTGGCGTGGGAGCATCGTCTGGCCATGCGCTCGCGTCGAGCTCGACGGGCTGATCGTCGTCGGTATCGTCGTTCGCTGTCGCTGTCGCTGTCGCTGTCGCTGTCGCAGGAGCGGACGTGCTTGCCGGCCTGGCCGGCCCGGCGGTCGTCGCAACGGGCGCCGGCGCAACCCCGCGCGCGGAGACAGCGGCGACGGGTCGCGTCGTCACGGGAGCAGGCCCGAAACGAAGGACGCCTACGGTCCCCAGCACGCCGACCGCGAACGCGGCCAGCACGCAGATCGCCGTGCGTCGGCGCGGATCAAGGAATGATGGCATCGAAATCCGTCACGGCGGGGTGGCCGGCGTCCACCAGCGGAAGCGGCGGACGGATGAGGTGGGTGGTGCGCATGCCGGCATCGCGGGCGGCGTCGAGTTCTTCGCGGATGTCGGAAAGGAACAGAACCTGCGCAGGTTCCAGGCCGATCGCTTCGGCGATCTTCCGGTACGACTCCGTGTCACGCTTGTGACCCGTCTGCGTATCGAAGTAGCCGGAGAAGAGCGGAGTGAGATCGCCGTTTTCCGTGAACCCGAACAGAAGCTTCTGCGCGGGCACCGAACCTGACGAATACACGTAGAGCGAGAGCCCCTGCTGATGCCAGGCCCGCAGGCGTGCCGCCACTTCGGGATACATGTGGGAGGTGTAAACACCCGACTCGTAACCTTCACGCCAGATCATGCCCTGCAGCGCCTTCAGGGCCGTGGACTTGCGGTCTTCGTCGATCCAGCGAATCAGCAGGTCGATGATCTCACCCCGTGTCGCCTCGACGATGCCGGCCTCTTTGGCGGCTTCGTGCAGCCAGTGCTGTACCTCGGGTTCGTCCGTATGCGTTTCCACGTAGGCCGGCAGGTGCTGACGGGCATACGGGAACAGCACGTCCTTGACGAAGTCGATCGAGCTGGTGGTGCCTTCGATGTCGGTGAGGACGGCGCGGATATCGGACATGCGGGGGAAGCCTGCGGTGCGGGGAGACCATGCAGGATAAACGACGACCAGGGCCGGCGGAATGGCCGGGCGTCACGGGAGGTCGCGGAACGTGAACAGGCTTGCCGGCTAAGGCGGGGTATCCGTCCCCGGCCACCACCTCGCGGAGGTCATCCGCGAGGTGGTGAGAGCCGTCGTGCGCCCCGGCCGAAGCCTGGCGCGGGCAGGACTCAGGCTTCGCTGGTCTGCCCGGCGGACGCGTGCGGGTTCATGCGCGGGAAGCGCTCCGCGATATCCGTTCCGGTGAAGTTCGCCACCCAGCCCTCGGTGTTGGTGAACAGGCGAATAGCCACGAAGTAGGGCGACTCGCTCATGTCGAACCAGTGAGGCGTGCCATCCGGTACGCCGATCAGGTCGCCCTTTTCGCAAAGCACCTCGTAGACCTTGCCGTCGAGATGCAGCGTGAACTGACCGGCACCCGCGACGAAGAAGCGTACTTCGTCCTCGCTGTGCGTGTGCTCGTTGAGGAACTTCTGGCGGAACGCGGCACGATCGGGGTGATCGGGCTTGAGGCTGATAACGTCGACCGACCGATAGCCGTTCTCCGCCATCAGCCGGTCGATGTCGGCGCGGTAGGCGGCAATGACTTCGTCCTGCGTCGCACCCGGGGCGATCGGCTGGCCTGCTTCCCACTGCTCGAAGCGCACGCCTACCGCATGGAGCGCCGCGGCGATGTCGGCATGATTCTCGAGCACCGCGACCGGCGCTTCGTGCTTGTTGTCTTCGTAGATGCGCAAACGGCTCATCGGGTTAGCCTCCTCAGATCGAGTTCGCAGCCCAGCAGAAATTCGAGTGCCTCGAGGTGACGGCGCGTCTCGGCCATGTCCCGGCCCCACGTGTAGATGCCATGCCCGTTGATCAGGTAGGCATGCAACGGCTTGCCGGAGTCGATCCAGGCGTCCACACGGGCTTCGAGTTCGGGCATGTGCTGGGTATTGGGGAAAACGGGGATGTCGAGCACGCTTTCATGCGTGGTGTAGCCCGTGATGGCCTTCTGCAGCTCCCAGCCTTCGAGGCGCACACGGCCCTCGTCGGCAAACAGGCGCGAGCAGACGCTCTGCGTTCGCGAATGCGTGTGCAGCACGACGTTGGCTTCAGGGAAACGGCGATACACCTGGGTATGCAGTCCGGTCTCCGCGGAGGGGCGGTTGTCCGAGCCGACGGCCTTGCCATCCATGTCGACGACCATGATGTCGTCGCGCCCCAGCCGACCCTTGTCGCGGCCGGAAATCGTTATGGCGGCGAGCTCGTCGTCGATCCGCATCGAGAAGTTGCTGCTGGTCGCCGGGGTCCAGCCGAAGGCCGCAAGCTCGCGTGCCGCGTCGGCGATGGCGTCGGCGCGCTCGGCGAGCAGGACGGGATCGAGGTGGGACAGGGTCTTCGACATGGGGATTTGGACGTCCAAACGGGTATGAAGTGTATCACGCACGCCGAGGCGGACTTTTTTTCCGGTCTGCTGCGACCAGACGTCGCGGAGCGGAATGCGAACCACTGCTATTTTGGCAAATCGCGTACGCTTCAACTGGGTGCGAGCCATCTGGCCCGCGGTTTGCTTTATCGACGGAGGTTAACCAATGTCGCAAGACGATAAGAACATGGAGGGGCGCCGCCGCTTCCTCAAGGCCGCCGCTGGCGGCGTGGCCGCCGCGGCGGTCCTCGGGACGGTGCCGCGTTTCGCGAACGCGCAGGACCTGCCGCACCTCGCCACGAGCGACCCGACGGCGTCGGCGCTGAAATACGTCGAGGACGGCAGCAAGGCCGTTGGCAAGAAGGATCCGAAGGACGCCTGCATGAACTGCAACTTCTACAGCGGCAAGGCCGGCGCCGCATGGGGCCCATGCCAGCTGTTCCCCGGCAAGGCCGTGGCCGCCAAGGGCTGGTGCGTATCGCACGCCGCGATGATGTGATGCCGGCCTGACGGTGGAAAAGGGAAAAGCGCCTTCGGGCGCTTTTTTTGTAGTGGACGCGACGAACCGCTTCGCCGGGCTCAGCCAAAGAAAAAGGCCAGCTCCGCAGCCGGCCTTTCCAGCCCATGACATCATGGGAATCGCAAAAATGCAGCCCAAGCGCGTCAGGCCGAGGAGCTGACCCGCCTGACGCGCTGGGCGGCAATCCGGGGCCCACTGCCAAGTGATTTACCCGCGGACTGAGGATCATACTCCCCTCCCGCCGCAGGCTGCCAATGGCAGTTAAATGACGGGCGAATTTCTGCCTATCTCGTCGCAAAACAAGGTCTTATAACGAAAACCTAATACTTTCTGTAAGATTTTCGTTAGCGGCTTACATGCGCGCCGGACCGTGCTTGAGCCGGCTGTGGCGATACCCGTAGGCGCCATAGATGGCCATGCCGATCACAGTCCATGCGCCCATCAGCGCCCAGTTGTACCAGCTCATGTAGAACAGCAGCGCGATACAGCTCGCGATGCCGGCGAGGCAGGTGAACCAGACCCAGGGCACACGGAAAGTGCGCGGGAGCTCCGGTGCGGTGAGACGCAGGATCAGGACGCCGCCACACACGGCACAGAAGGCGATGAGCGTGCCCATCGAGGTCAGGTCGCCGAGGACGTTCAGTGGGAACACGGCGGCGAGCAGCGCGATACCGACGCCCGTGATCACCGTGTTGAGGTGCGGCGTGCGGTACTTCGGGTGCACGGTGGTGAACACCTTCGGCAGCAGCCCGTCGCGACCCATGATCATGAAGATGCGTGGCTGGGCGATGACCATGACCAGCACCACCGAGGACAAGCCGATGAGGGCGCCCACCTCGACCACGCCGCGCAGCCAGCCGAGCTCCGGATGGTTGCGGATGGCCGTGACGACCGGCTCGGACGTACCGAGCTCGGTAAACGGGACGAGTCCGGTGAGCACGGCGGCCATCGCGATGTACAGCACTGTGCAGATGCCGAGCGAGGCCAGGGTGCTGATAGGCATGTCGCGCTGCGGGTTCCTGGATTCCTGCGCCGCCGTCGAGGTCGCCTCGAAGCCGATGTAGGCGAAGAACACCATCGAGGCGCCACGCAGGATGCCGGACCAGCCGTACTTGTTCTCTCCCTGGTTCTCAGGGATGAACGGGTGCCAGTTGGCGGTATCGATGTGCTGTGCGCCGACCACGATCACGGTAATGATCAGGGCGGTCTTCAGCAGCACCATCGCCATATTGATGCCGGCGGATTCGCGGATGCCGACGTAGCAGAGCCAGGTCAGCGCCAGCACGATGCCCACGGCCGGAAGATTGAACAGGGCGCCGGTGGTGACCAGATGGCCATCGACGTAATCGAGCGGTGCGTTGGTCAGGGCGGTCGGGATGTGAATGCCGACATGGTCGAGCAAGCTGACGAAATAGCCCGTCCAGCTGACGGCGACGGCGGACGCCGAGACGCCGTATTCGAGGACGAGGTTCCAGCCGATGAACCAGGCGGCACCTTCGCCGAGGGTGGCGTACGCGTAGGAGTACGCACTGCCGGAAACGGGAATCATCGAGGCGAACTCGGCATAGCACAGCGCGGTGAACGTGCTGCAGATGGCCGCGAGGATGAAGGAGATGATGATCGCCGGACCTGCGTGCTCCGCCGCGGCGACGCCGGTAATGACGAAGATGCCGCCGCCGATGACCGCGCCGATGCCCAGCGCGGTCAAACCCCAGGGGCCAAGGGTGCGGCGCAGGGCGGGGCCGTGCGCGTCGTCGGGTTCAGCCTGGGGGGCTTTCTTGGCGAGTAACTGCTTGAGCATGGGCGGCCCGGAAAGAAAAGACGTTGAGAGAATAGCCGCAAACGGAAAGGCCGGCGGGAGCCCGCCGGCCTTGTCACGTGAGCGTGTCGATCAGGAGAGCGACTTGCGCAACTTGCTGTGTGCGTAACCGTAGCCGAAGTAGATCAGCTGGCCGATGACGATCCAGCCGCACATCAGCCGCCAGTGTTCTTCAAATGCCTGCCAGAACAGGTAGACGCAAGCCAGGGCGCCGATGATGCAGATCGGCCAGACGAACGGAACGCGGAAGCTGCGCTTCAGCTCCGGACGGGTGTAGCGCAGGATCAGCACGCCGATGCAGACGGTGGCGAAGGCGAGCAGGGTACCCATGGAGACGAGCTCACCGAGCACGCTGACGGGGAACAGGCCGGCCATGGCGGCCGCGGCGACGCCCACGATGATCGTACCGATGTACGGCGTGCGGAACTTCGGGTGCACCTTGGCCATGGTCTGCGGAAGCAGGCCGTCTTTCGCCATCGAGAAGAAGATGCGCGGCAGGCCCATGAGCATCACGAGGATGACCGACGACAGGCCGGTGATCGCACCGAGGATGACCAGCGCTTTCAGCCAGGACAGATGCGGATACAGACCAAGCGCGGTGGCGACCGGCTCCGGCGTGTTGAGCATGCGGAACGGGGCGATACCGGTCAGGACCAGCGCGACGGCGATGTACAGCACCGTGCAGATGGCGAGCGAGCCGAGAATGCCGATGGGCATGTCGCGCTGCGGGTTCTTCGCTTCGCCGGCGGCGGTGGAGACCGCATCGAAGCCGACGTAGGAGAAGAACACGATGGTCGCGGCGCGGAAGATGCCGCCCCAGCCGTAGGTACCCGGGCCTTCCGCTTCCGGGATGAACGGATGCCAGTTGGCCGGGTTGATCACCTGGATGGCGAAAGCGAGGAACAGCAGGATCACGGTGACCTTGATCGCCACGATGATCGAGTTGACGAAGGCCGACTGCGTGATACCGACGTAGCACAGGCCCGACAGCGCGGCGATGATGCAGACGGCGGGGAGGTTGACCAGGGTGCCGGTCGCCTGGATGTGCCCCTCGACGAACTGGTACGGCGCCGACGCGAGCGCGGCGGGCAGGGCGAGATTGCTGCCGGTGAACTGGCCGACCATGCCGAGCAGTTCGTTGAAATAGCCTGACCAGCCCGCGGCGACCGTCGCGGCGGCGAACAGGTATTCGAGGACGAGATTCCAGCCAACGAACCAGGCGACGTACTCGCCGAGCGTGGCGTAGGAATAGGAGTAGGCGCTGCCCGAGACCGGGAGCATGGCCGCGAATTCGGCGTAGCAGAGACCTGCGAGGGCGCAGGCGAAACCGGCGATAAGGAAGCTGATGACCAGTGCGGGACCCGCGTGAAGCGCGGCGGCCTGGCCGGTGATGACGAAAATACCTGCACCGATGACGGCGCCGACACCGAGAAGGATGAGGTGCTTCGCGGTGAGTACGCGCTTCAGCTCGTTATTTCCGTGGGCGCTGGTGCTGATGTGCTCACCGGCGTCTACGTGCGGCGCGGCCTCGATCGGATGCGTCGCGAACAGGTGTTTCAACATGTGTCTCCCCTACTACCGGAATGTAGCCTTTTATTATTGGGACCGCCGCGTGACTCACGGTGGACACGCCGCTGTCTTAAAGCGCTGGCACGGCACCATAGCCCAGCGGGCATTGGCCGTACAAGCTGCGATGCGGGGCGTGCCAAGGCCCTGCACGGACAGGGTGCGGATGTCGAGCATGACTTACGGCGGTTGTGCATGGCGCGGTGCTGCTTTCTCAGAAAACCATGTTCAGCGCGGCCTGCGGTGCCACGTAGTCGCCGGCGTTGCGGCCCGCGACGGTGAACTGGACGCCCGCGATGAGCCCCACCGTGGGGCTGAAGTGGTACTCCACCGCCGGGGCAAGGCTGATGTCATGGGATGCTACGACACGGTGGCGGGTCGTCTGCCCGTGGTGCGACCGACCGCTGACGGACACCGCACTCGCGCGGTTCCAGATCGCTTCGCCGACCAGGCCCCAGCGCGTGTCGAGGACATATTCAGCGGCAAGGGTCGCGTTCCAGGCCTGCCCGACGCGTGCCCGGCCGCGAAATCCTTCGGCGGTGCCATAAACGCTGCTGTCGTGTACCTTGACGTGCCCCGGCGACGGGCTCCAGGCGAGTTGCCCGCGCCAGCGCAGGGCGTGCTGGTTCGCCAGCCAGTGCAGCTGCTGCGCGCCGAGGCTCAGCGTGGTTCGCGCGGCGCCGTTGCCTGTGGCATTCAGCGGATTGGTGTCCAGCCGCTGGTATGTGCCGGTGACGAAGCGCTGCGCCACCGCCAGGGCCAGCACCAGGCCGGTGCCGTCGGCGGCGGGAGCGATGAGGCGCTGTTGCACGCGCAGTACGGAGTCGCCCATGCGAAGACCGTCGGTATGCCGTCCGCCGCCGGACGTGCGTGAGGCGTTCAGTGTGAGCTGGACCGCGCTGCTGTCGGTCAGGGCGTACGTCATGGGTACGGCGACCTGCCATTGGCGGTACATCGGATGCTGCTCGCGGCGGTGGCCCGTGTTGTCGTAGCTGCCACGCGTATTCGTATGGATGAGGTAAGGCTCGATGTTGAGCATTCCCATCGGCATCGTGTTGACGGCGGGCGTCACGAGCGGGCCGGTGAAGCGGGGCGATTCCTGCTCCGAAGACGCCTGTGCGGCGAAGGCTGCGGGTATCGTCAGGGCGAGAACGAGGGCGGTGACGTTGGGGATGTAGCGCATGCTGCGATTCCTTGCTGGGCTGAACTGCCATGCGCGTCGTGCGCATGGACCCATCCTAGGCGGCCACGCCCGGTGAAAAACATCGGATTAGTCCTAAAATGTCGTGCGAGAATGCTCAGCCCGACGTCACAGAAGCGCCCGCATGCACGCCGAACGCCACGCCTTGCTCGATGCATTTCGTCACTATGGCGAGCGATGGCCGGCCGAACCGGATGTGGAGCGATGTGTCGCCTGGTTGCGCGACAGCGAGCAGCCGTTCCATCGCGAAACGCTGGCTGGCCACTTCACCGGCTCCGCATGGCTGGTCAGCGGCGACGGCGAGCGCGTTCTGCTCATGCTGCATCGCAAGCTCGGCCGCTGGCTTCAGCCGGGCGGTCATGCCGATGGCGATCCCGACCTGGCCGAGGTCGCCCTTCGCGAAGCGCGGGAAGAGACCGGACTGCGGGATCTCGAGGTTCATCCCGTCATCTTCGACGTCGATACCCATCGCATCCCCGCACGGGGACACGAGCCGGAGCACTGGCACCATGACGTGCGTTACGTGGTGGTCGCGCGCGGCGACGAGACGTTCGTCGTCAACGAGGAAGCACTCGCGCTGGCGTGGCGTCCGGTCGCCGATATCGCGGCGGATCCGGAAGCGGATGTGTCCTTGCGACGCATGGCGGCGAAGTGGCTCGTCATGCGCGATACGCTGATGTCGTAGCGCGGTGCCTCAGTCCTGGTATCTTGCCGGCGCCGGATGCAGGGTGCCGCACTCGGTGCACGTGCGCGCCTCGACCGACCGGTAGAAGCGCTCGAAGACGGGCGGGAAGTCGTTCTCGATGCTGTCCAGCGGGAAATAGGTCTCGAACAGCTTGTGGTTGCAGTTTTCGCAGAACCACATCAATCCGTCCCGTTCACCCGCCAGCCGTCGCCGCTCGACGACGAGGCCTACCGAATTGGCCATGCGTTGCGGTGAATGCGGGACTCGGGCGGGCAGGTAGAAGACCTCACCGGCACGGATCGGTATGTCCCGTGCCCGACCTTCGTCCTGCACCTTCAGGACCATCTCGCCTTCGAGCTGGTAGAAGAACTCCGGGCCCTCGTCGTAGTGATAATCGGTGCGCGCGTTCGGGCCACCGACGATCATGATGATGAAATCGCCATCGACGATGCATTTGTTGCCGACAGGCGGCTTGAGCAGCGCGCGGTTGTCGTCGATCCATCGCTGAAGGTCGATCGGGGGGAGCAGACTCATGGCCGGGCGTCGTATGAGAAGTCACCGGATCATACTCCGGTGTCTTCGGGTACTTCCCGTCGTGGCCCGCACTGTCGTACAACTGCGCTCTTTCATCACCGGATCGCCACCCATGCCGTCGTGGTACCACGACCGGGTCCCCACACCCGAACGCCGGCCGCCGCCGCAAGGCAGGCGCGAGGCGGCCGTCGTGGTCGTTGGCGGCGGCTTCGCCGGGCTGAATACCGTCCTCGGTCTCGCCGCACGGGGCGTGCGCGACATCGTGCTGCTCGATGCCGAGACCATCGGCTTCGGCGCGTCCGGCCGCAACGGCGGCTTCGTCTTCGCCGGTTACTCACTGGGTGAGCGCGCGCTGCTGGAACGTGCCGGCCCCGGCCGTGCAAGACAGCTCTACGGCCGCACGGTGGATGCCGTGAACCTCATTCGCGAGCGCATCTCCACCCTCGCCATCGACTGCGACATGGTCGACGCCGGGGTGGTCTGGGCGAACTGGTTCCGCGATGCCGGGCTGCTGCGTTCGCGCCAGGAACTGCTCGCGCGGGAGTACGGGGCCGACTGGCAGTGGATCCCCGCGAACGCCATGCACGAGTTCGTTCGCAGCGCTCGCTATCACGATGGTCTGTACGAGCGGAACGCCCTGCACATCGACCCGCTGGCGTATGCGCGCGGGCTGGCGCGCTCCGCCGAGAGCGCAGGAGTCCTCATCCACGAGGGATCGCGGGTGCGCATGCTCGAGCGTCGCGGACCACGCTGGACGCTGCGCGTGGGCGATGCGGAAATCGAAACGCCGAACGTCGTCCTGGCCTGCGGCGGCTATCTGGCCGGGCTGGATCGCGACATAGACCGCGCCGTGCTTCCCATTGCGACGTATGTGATGGTGACGGAGCCGCTGGGCGAAAGCCTGGGTGCGTGCCTGCGGACGCGCGCGGCGATCTACGACACACGCTTCGCCTTCGATTATTACCGTCCCCTGACGGACACGCGGCTGCTCTGGGGCGGTCGCATCTCGGTGCGCGACCGGTCGCCGCGCGCCGTGCAGCGATTGCTCAGGCGCGATCTGGCACGCGTCTTCCCGTCCCTGAAAGATGCGCGGATCGAGAAAGCCTGGTCGGGCCTGATGAGCTATGCACGCCATGAGATGCCCCAGGTCGGCACTCACGGCAACGGACTCTGGTACGCACAGGCATTCGGAGGCCATGGGCTGGCACCAACCTGCGCGGCGGGCGAAGCGCTGGCCGATGCGATCGCCGGCGGAGACACGTCCCTCGCGGCCTACGCGGACTTCGGTCTCGATCCCGTGCATCGCCCGTTCGGTTATCTTGCGGCTCAGGGGACGTACTGGAATCACGAATTCCGCGACTGGTTCAAGTCGCGACTGGAAGGGTGACATGAGCGAGGAAATCAGCTGGGCCGACTTCGAAAAAGTCATGCTTGTCGCAGGCACCATCGTGCGCGCGGAGGCCTTTCCCGAGGCTCGGCGCCCGGCCTACAAGATCTGGGCGGACTTCGGTCCGCACGGCGAACGAAAGACCAGTGCGCAGGTCGCCACGATCTATGCGGCCGAGGAGCTGGTGGGCAAGCAGATCGTCGGGGTGATCAATTTCCCCGAGAAGCAGATCGGGCCGTTCCGGTCACAGTTCCTGTTGACCGGATTTCATACCGATGAGGGTGTGGTGATCACGACGACGGAGCGGGCGGTGCCGAACGGGGCCAGGCTGGCCTGATCCCCGCCGGACACCGGCTCACCTCACAGCGATTCGAAGATGCCGGCGGCACCCATGCCCGTGCCGATGCACATCGTCACCATGCCGTATTTCTGTTTCCGGCGGCGCAGGCCGTGGATCAGCGTGGCGGCGCGGATGGCGCCGGTAGCGCCCAGCGGGTGGCCCAGCGCGATGGCGCCGCCCAGCGGATTGACCTTCGACGGATCGAGGCCGAGATCGCGGATGACCGCGAGCGCCTGCGCCGCGAAGGCCTCGTTCAGTTCGATCCAGTCGAGCTGATCCTGGGTGATGCCGGTCTGCTTGAGTGCCTTGGGAATCGCTTCCTTCGGGCCGATGCCCATGACTTCGGGCGCCACACCGGCGACGGAGAAGCCGACGAAGCGCGCAAGCGGAGTCAGACCGTGGTCCTTGATCGCCTTCTCGCTGGCGATGAGCAGGGCGCCGGCACCGTCGGACATCTGCGAGGAGTTGCCCGCGGTGACCGAGCCGCCGAACTGGCCGTTGCGGAACACCGGACGCAGCTTGCCGAGGACCTCCAGCGTCGTGTCCTTGCGCGGACCTTCGTCGGTGTCGATGACGCGACGGTCTTCGCGAACGCTGTGGTTCTTCAGGTCGGGGTAGCGGTCGTCGAGCTGAAACGGGGTGATCTCGTCCCTGAACTCACCGGCGGCGATCGCCGCGAAGGCACGCTCGTGCGACTGCAGGGCGAAGCGGTCCTGATCCTCGCGGCTGACCTTCCAGCGCTCGGCGACCTTCTCGGCCGTGATGCCCATACCGAACGCGATGGCGCGGTTTTCGTCGTTGTCGAAGATCGCCGGATTCATGGCGATCTTGTTGCCCATCATCGGCACCATGCTCATCGACTCGGTACCGCCGGCGAGCATCAGGTCGGCCTCACCCAGGCGGATGCGGTCGGCCGCCATCGCGATGGCCTGCACGCCGGACGAGCAGAAGCGGTTGATGGTGACGCCCGGGACCTGCTCCGGCAGGCCGGCCAGCAGCACGCCGATGCGTGCGACGTTCATGCCTTGCTCGGCTTCCGGCATCGCGTTGCCGATGACGGCGTCGGCGATCAGGGCGGGGTCGATGCCCGGGGCCTGCTCGATGACGGCGCGGATGACATGCGCGAGCAGGTCATCGGGGCGGGTATTGCGGAACACGCCGCGCGGCGCCTTGCCCACCGGGGTGCGGGTGGCGGCGACGATGTACGCGTCTTGCACTTGCTTGCTCATGGTTGGTTCCTTTAAGTGGTGAAGTCGGATGCGTAAGAGCGCGAAGCGCGTCAGTTACGCAGCGGCTTCCCCGTCGTCATCGTGTGCGCGATGCGGGCCTGGGTCTTTTCGGTCTGTGCCAGTTCGACGAAGTGGCGACGCTCGAGCGCGAGCAGCCACGTCTCATCGACCAGCGAGCCACGCTCGATCTTGCCGCCCGCCAGGGTGTCGGCGATGCGGCTGGCGATGTCGATGTCATGCGGCGAGGCGAAATAGCCTTCGGCGAGATTCGCGAGCGAGGCTTTGAACGTGGCCGTGGCGACATCGCCGCCGACCGGGATGGCGCGGCCGGGCATGGGCGGGCGATAGCCGGACTCGGCCAGGGCGACCGCCTGGGCCTTGGCCACGTGCAGCACCTCGTACGAATTGAAGACCACGATGTCGTCCTTGCGCAGGAGACCCATGGATTTGGCTTCGAGTGCGCTGGTCGAGACCTTGGCCATCGCCACGGTCTCGAAAATCTTCTTCAGGAACTCGAACGGGTCTTCCGGGTTGGCCTGCGCGGCGCGCACGGCGAACTCCTTCAGGCCACCGCCAGCGGGCAGCAGGCCCACGCCGGCTTCGACCAGACCGATATAGCTTTCCAGCGCCGCGACCGTACGCGCCGAATGCATCTGGAACTCGCAGCCTCCACCGAGGGCCAGGCCGCGAACGGCCGCGATCACCGGCACCAGCGAATACTTGATGCGCATGCTGGTGGCCTGGAAGTTCGCCACCATGGCTTCGAACTGAGCCAGCTTGCCGGCTTGCAGGAGGCCCAGCGCGCCCTTGAGGTCCGCACCGGCCGAGAACGGCTCGGACGGCTGCCACAGCACGACGCCGCGAAACTGCTGCTCCGCCAGGCCGATCGCATGCTGGATGCCGTCGAGCACGTGATCGTTGACCGTATGCATCTTGGTCTTGAACGAGATCACGCCGATGTCGTCGCCCGAGTGCCACAGGCGCACGCCGTCGTTCTCCCAGACCGTGGTGCCCTGGTCGAATTTCTCGCCCAGGATCGGATCCGGGAAGGCCTGGCGCGCGTAGACCGGGTGCGAGGAACGCGGCTTCTCCGCGTTGGCACTGGCCGAGTACGAGCCGGCCTTGCCGTGCACGCCGGCCCGACCGTCGGTGACCCAGGCGGGCAGGGGTGCGCTGCTCATGGTCTTGCCGGCGGCGATGTCTTCGGCGATCCAGCCGGCGATCTGCTGCCAGCCGGCGGCCTGCCAGAGCTCGAAGGGACCGAGCTTCCAGCCGTAACCCCAGCGGATGGCGAAATCGACGTCACGCGCCGTCTCGGCGATATCGGCCAGGTGGAAGGCGGTGTAATGGAAGAGATCGCGGAACACCGCCCAGAGGAACTGGGCCTGCGGATCCTGCGACGCGCGCAACCGGGTGAACTTCTCGGCGGGATCCTTGATGGCCAGAATGGCCGAGACCTCGTCGGAAGCCTTCTGCTCGGACGGGCGATAGTCCTGCTTCTGCAGGTCGAGCACCACGATGTCCTTACCGGCCTTGCGGTAGAAACCCGCGCCGGTCTTCTGGCCGAGCGCGCCCTTGTCGATCAGACCTTTGAGCCAGACCGGCGGCTGGAAATACGAGTGCCACGGATCGTCCGGGAGCGTGTCGCCCATGGTCTTGACCACGTGCGCCAGCGTGTCGAGGCCGACGACGTCCGCGGTGCGGAAGGTGGCGCTCTTCGGGCGGCCGATGGCCGGGCCGGTCAGTGCGTCGACGGTGTCGAAGCCCAGGCCGAACTGCTCGGTGTGGTGCATGGTCGACAGCATCGAGAACACGCCGATGCGGTTGCCGATGAAGTTCGGGGTGTCCTTGGCGTAGACGACGCCCTTGCCCAGCGTCGTGGTCAGAAAGGCTTCGAGGCCTTCCAGTACGCCCTTGTCGGTCAGTCTGGTCGGGATCAGTTCGACCAGATGCATGTAACGCGGCGGGTTGAAGAAATGCACGCCCGTGAAGCGGTGGCGCATCTCTTCGGGCAGCGCCTCGGCCAGCCCGTTGATCGACAGGCCCGACGTGTTGGACGCCAGCACGGCGGTCTTCGACACGTGCGGGGCGATCTTCTGATACAGGTCGAGCTTCCAGTCCATGCGCTCGGCGATCGCTTCGATCACCAGGTCCACATCGGCCAGCTGGGCCAGATCGTCCTCGTAGTTCGCCGGGATGATCGCGGCGCCAAGCGTTTTCTCCGCAAGCGGGGCGGGCGACAGCTTGGCCAGGTTGGCGATCGCCTTGAGGGCGATGCCGCTCTTCGGACCTTCCTTCGCGGGCAGGTCGAACAGCACGGTTTCAACGTTGGCGTTCGTCAGGTGAGCGGCAATCTGCGCGCCCATGACGCCGGCGCCGAGTACCGCGGCCTTGCGAATGCGTAACGGTGTTGCGGTCATGATGATCTCCGGTGGTACTTGGGATTCGTCCACGGTCAGCGCGTGGCCGTGGAGTTCGAAACGGTGGGGCTTCGCAGGCCGGCGGCGGCGAAGCGGATGAGGTGCTCGGCGGCGCTCTCGCGGTGGTCGCGTTCGTCCACGTCGTTCTTGCGCTGGATGATTCCGAAATCGGCCATCGCATAGGTCAGCGCGCCGGTGACGATGTCGAGGCGCCAGTAAATCTCCTCCTTGGCGAGACCAGGGAGCAGGCGGCCGAACTCGGCGGCGAACTGACGCAGCACGTGGCCGTAGTTCTCGGAAAGGAACCGGCGCAGGGTCTCGTTGTGCTCCGCGTAGGCGCGGGCCAGCACGCGGACGAACGCGGCGCCGCCGCCGTCGTTCCGGGACAGGTCCAGGGCTGGCCTGATATAGGCGTCGAGGATGTCTTCCAGCGACGTCCCGGGCTTGCCCGCCACCCTGGCCAGTGCCGCCAGGCGCCGGCTGTTCAGCTCGTCGAGGCGGCGGCGGAACACTTCCTCGATCAGCTTGTCCTTTGAACCGAAGTGATAGTTGACCGCGGCCAGATTGACCCGGGCGGCAGCCGTCACCTGGCGCAGCGACGCCCCGGCGAAGCCATGCGTGGCGAACAGGGCCTCGGCGGCACCCAGGATGCGTTCCTTGGTGGTCCGCTCGCGGGACGCGTAGGGTGCGCTGGTCATGTCGGCGGACTCCGCAGGCGGCAGGTTTGAATCAAACGATCGTTTGAGAATACGCCCGGGTCCGCGAAAGGGTCAATGTGCGAACGCACATGACGCCGTAGGCCTGCAAACGGCTTGCGATTGAGCTAGAATCTGTCAAGATTTCGTGAGCTAAGTCAGTCATTCCTGACGGCTTTGGCCCCAAACTTTCACCGGGCGTCCCCGCGGACGCTGGCAGACTCGTTCACCCTTTTCCCATTCCCCGGAGCAAACGTATGGCGCTGGAGCGCACCCTTTCGATCATCAAGCCCGACGCCGTCAAGAAGAACGTCATCGGTGAAATCCTGACCCGCTTCGAAAAGGCCGGTCTCAAGATCGTTGCCGCGAAGCTGAAGCAGCTGACCCGCGAAGAGGCCGAAGGCTTCTACGCCGTCCACAAGGAGCGTCCTTTCTTCGGCGCCCTGGTCGACTTCATGATCTCCGGCCCGGTCATGATACAGGCCCTGGAAGGCGAAGGCGCGGTCCTCAAGAACCGTGACCTGATGGGCGCCACCAATCCGAAGGAAGCCGCCGCGGGCACGATCCGCGCCGACTTCGCCGAGTCCATCGACGCCAACGCGGTCCATGGTTCGGACTCGCTCGAGAACGCCGCGAACGAGATCAAGTACTTCTTCAACGACTCGGAAGTCGTTTCGCACTGAGACACGCCGTGAATACGCCTGCTGACAAGGTCAACCTGCTCGATTTCGATCGCCAGGGGCTGCGCGATTTCTTCGCCCAGCTCGGCGAGAAGCCCTATCGCGCCGAACAGGTCATGAAGTGGATCTACCACCGTCTCGAAAGCGATTTCGAGAATATGACCGATGTCGGCAAGGCGTTGCGTGAAAAGCTCAGCGCCAGCTGCTATGTGGGCCCGCCCAAGACCGCGTTCGAAAAGACCGCGGTCGACGGCACCCAGAAGTGGCTGCTCGGTATGGATGGCGGCAACGCCATCGAGACCGTGTACATCCCGGAGCCGACCCGCGGCACGCTTTGCGTGTCGTCGCAGGTCGGCTGCGCCCTGAACTGCCAGTTCTGCTCCACGGCAACGCAGGGTTTCTCCCGCAACCTGTCGACGGCCGAGATCATCGGTCAGGTCTGGGTCGCGGCCAAACATCTGGGCAACGTGCCTCACCAGCAACGCCGCATCACCAACGTGGTGATGATGGGCATGGGTGAGCCGCTGCTCAATTTCGACAACGTGGTGAAGGCCATGAGTCTGATGCGCGACGACCTGGGCTTCGGCCTGGCCAGCAAGCGCGTCACGCTCTCCACGGCCGGCCTCGTTCCGATGATCGACAAGCTCTCGACGGAAAGCGACGTCTCGCTGGCCGTCTCGCTTCATGCGGCCAACGACGAGCTGCGCACCGAGCTGGTCCCGCTGAACAAGCGCTACCCCCTGGCGGAGCTCATGGCGGCCTGCGAGCGCTACATCAACCGTGCGCCGCGCACCTCGATCACGTTCGAATACACGCTGATGAAGGGCATCAACGATCGCCCCGAACATGCCAGGCAGCTGATCAAGTTCATGCGCCGCCTGCCGGGCGCGAACAAGGTCAACCTCATTCCGTTCAATCCGTTCCCGGGAACGCGCTTCGAGCGCTCCAATCAGGAAGACATCCGCAACTTCCAGACCCAGCTGCTCAACGCCGGTGTACTTACGATGCTTCGCCGCACCCGTGGTGACGACATCGACGCCGCATGCGGCCAGCTGAAGGGGCAGGTGGTCGATCGCACGCGCCGTCAGGCGGAATTCCGCAAGAAGCTCGAAGAGGGAGTGGTGAATGCGGCTTGAGCGGTGGGGGATGCTGGTGGCGCTAGTGTGGGCGTGCACCGGCTGCGTGGGTGACGGCTCGGTCCTGAAGCCCGCTACGGCGGCGGATGAGCGCGCCAAGGGAGCTCAGGTTCACACCGAGCTCGGTCAGCGCTACATGGAGAGCGGCAACCTGCAGGGCGCGATGGAAAAACTGCAGAAAGCGCTGTCGTTCGATCCCAGATACGTGCCGGCCCACACGGTGATCGCGGTGCTCTACGAGCGGATCAACGATCCGGTCAATGCGGAACTGCACTACCGTAAGGCGATCGAGTTCGATCCGAAAAAAGGTTCGCTGAACAACAATCTTGCGGTTTTTCTGTGCAAGCAGGGGCGTGCCGGAGAAGCCAAACCGTTCTTCGATCGTGCCCTGGCCGATCCGTTTTACGAGACGCCCGACCTGGCCATGACCAACGCGGGCACCTGTCAGATCCAGGCTCACGATTACGAGGCCGCGGAAGGTTACTTCCGTAAAGCGCTCGAGCGTAATGGCAACAATGCCGATGCCCTGTATCAGATGGCTTACCTGTTGTACCTTAAGAACGATGCTTTCCGGGCACGGGCCTTCATGCAGCGCTACGAAGCGCTGGCCAGGCCCACTCCGGATTCGTTGAAGCTCGGTCGCGATATCGAGCTCCGTCTGGGCAACGGGGAGGTTGCCCAGGACTATGCCAAACGGTTGCGCTCACAGTTCCCGGATTCGGAACAAGCGCGCTCACTCGAAGCCAGCGCACGTCAATGACATCCGTACCTTCGAATTCTTCCGGTCGGGACGATCGCGAACAGGATCTGTTCGCCGGGCTCGCGCCGAACGCACACACGGAGCAAGCCATGGATCCCCAGCTCGATGTGAACGCTGACGAGGGCGGTCGCGTCCTGATCGACCTCGGTGCTGGCACCACGGGCTTCGGGGCCCGTCTGCGTGCCGCCCGGGAGGCGCGCGGCTACACCATCGAGGCCTGCGGTCAGGCGTTGCGTCTGCCGTCGCGCCTGCTGCGTCAGCTCGAAGCGGGCGAGTACGGTGGTATCGACTACCAGGTTTATCTTGCCGGCTATCTCAGTAAATACGGCAACCATCTCGGCGTCGACCCGGAAGCCATTCAGGCCGAGCTCGCGCGCCTGACCCCGCGCCAGCCGGAGCTCGTCGTCACCGGTGGGGTGTCCCATTCGCGCTATCTGCTCGAGCGCTACGTGACCGCCGCCACGTACGTCGTGCTGACCGCGGTGATCGTCGTGCCCATGGTGTGGCTCGGCGTACGCGGCACGCTCGATCGCGATATGCCGCGCCTGGCCCCGCTGGATGCCGCTCCCGTCGCTCAGCAGGATGCCCCGGCCGGCGCCTCGTCCACCGCTGTCGCGAGCGATGCCGCCCCCGCCAGGCCGGCGGCCGTGTCCGAACCCCGCGCCGAGGACCAGCAGCCGCTGCTGGCGTCGATGGCCATGTTCCCGCCGCTGGACCGGGGTGCCGCCAGGGCGCCGCTGGCTACCGCCGCCGCCGCGCCTGTCATCGATGACGCGGCGAAGGCCCAGGGGCAGGGCGCGCACAGCCTTTCTCTTTCGTTGCCGTCCGCGAGCTGGGTCGAAGTGACGGCCGCCGATGGCTCGCGTCTGGAGTACGGCATCCTGCCGGCCGGAACGCAGAAGTCCTACCGCAGCGACAGCCCTCTGGATGTCCGCATCGGCAATGCCACGGGTGCCCAGGCCTCGGTGGACGGGCAGGCCGTGCAGATCGACGCGTTCCGCCGCGCCAACGTCGCCCGTTTCCGTGTGGATATCCGCGACGGCAAGGCGACGCCGGTCTCCAACTGATCGCCGCGAGCGTGGTTCCGTCTCAGCGCGGCGCCGCCGGCCCGCGCTTTTCGGTTATCCTTGCCTATTGATCCGCCCCGTCATCGTCAGATGGCAGGTGCGGGCTTGTTCCCTTCAGGATGTGCTGCGCGGAGCGCAGTGGGTGATTGCATGTCTTTCGACGTATACGACGACTACGAACAAGGCGAACGCGTCCAGCAATGGCTGCGCAAGAACGGCGTTTCGATCGCTGTCGGCATCGCGCTGGGCCTCGTGCTGATCTTTGGCTGGCAGCAGTGGAAGTCGCACCGCGCCGGTCACGAACAGGCGGCGGCCGGCGAATATTCGGCGCTTCAGGCGGCCGTGGCGCAGAACAACGCCAATGCGATCGACGTCCACACCGAAACGCTGCTGAAGGATTATGCGGACACCGCCTGGTCCGTCTTCGCAGCGGGCGAGCGGGCGCAGCGCAACGTCATGGCCGGTCAGCTCGACAAGGCTTCGGGCGACCTGGACTGGGCCGTGGCCCATGCCAAGGACGATGCCCTCAAGACACTCGTGCAGCTTCGTGTCGCACAACTCAAGTTTGCCCAGAACAAGCCACAGGACGCCCTCACCGCGCTGGACGCGATGCCGGGCAAGTCGTTTGTGGCCATCGCGCAGGAACTCCGCGGCGATGCGCTGGTCAAGCTTGGACGCCACGACGACGCACGCAAGGCCTATCAGGCGGCGATCGCCGCGATGGGCGACAGCGCACCGCAACGCGGTGTGGTTCAAACAAAGCTCGATGATCTGGCAGTGGCCGGGAAGCAGGGTGCATGAAACGTTTTTGGGCAATCGCGTTGACTTCGTCGCTGGTCGTTCTGGCCGGCTGCCATTCGTTCAAGAAGGAAAACGTCGAACCGCCGACCCCGCTCGACAAGAAGTTCGAGCCGACCCTCAAGGTCGAGCGTCTCTGGAAGTCCAGCATCGGTGACGGCGCCGCCGAGTCCGGTGTGCGTATGCGTCCGACCGTCGTCGACAACGTGCTTTACGCCGCCAGCACCGACGGCAAGATCGCCGCCTTCGAGGCGTCGACCGGCAAGAAACTGTGGTCCAAGAGCACCCGCCAGCATGGCTGGTTCGGCTGGGGCGACGCCAAGCGCGAAGACGCGCGCTTCTCCGGTGGCCCCGGCGCCGCCGGCGATCTCGTCGCCATCGGCACGCTGGATGGACACCTGTACGGTATCAACGCGAAGGACGGCGAGCGTCGCTGGTCGTCCGAGCTGTCCTCGGAAGTCATCACGGCGCCGGTCATCGTCAACGGTCTGGTCGTCGTTCGCTGCAACGACGGTCGCATCTACGGCATCGACGCCAGCAATGGCGAGCGCCGCTGGGTGTTCGACCAGGCCCAGGTGCCGCTCCTCAGCCTGCGTGGCAATGGCCGCCTGCTGATTGCCAACGGCGTGGTGTTCGTCGGCAGCGATGCCGGCAAGCTGATCGCCATTCGTCTGGACAACGGTGAGAAGCTCTGGGAGCAGACGCTCGCCAGCGGTGAAGGCCGTACCGAGATCGATCGCCTGAACGACGCCGATGGCTCGCTGGTCCTCGATGGCACCACGCTTTACGGCGCCGCGTACCATGGCAACCTCACCGCGATCGACGGCCCGAGCGGCCGTCCGCTGTGGAACCACGGCTTCTCGACGTTCACCTCGCTGGACGTGAAAGACAACGCCGTCTACGGTGTCGACGACCAGTCGCAGGTTTTCGCGTTCGACAAGAGCAGCGGTGCCAACATCTGGAAGCAGGCGGGCCTCAAGTACCGCTGGCTGACCGGTCCGGCGATCCAGGGCAACTATGCCGTGGTCGGCGACCTCGACGGTCACATCCACTGGCTGGCGGTGGGCGACGGCAAGATCGCCGCACGCGAGCGCCTGTCCAAGAAAGCCATTCGTGCCCAGCCCCTCGTGGTGGGTGACACCGTGTTCGTGGAAGATGTCGAGGGCCACATCGGCGCCTACCGCATCGCGACGAACTGATCCACAGGATAGATGTAACTCCCATGTTGCCCGTCGTCGCTCTGGTCGGCCGTCCCAATGTCGGTAAGTCGACCCTCTTCAATGCGCTGACGCGTAGCAGGGACGCTCTTGTCGCCGATATGCCCGGCGTCACTCGTGACAGACACTACGGTGTCTGTCGTCTCGGTCCCCGACCGTTCGTTGTCGTGGATACCGGCGGCTTGTCCGGTAGTGATGAAGGCATTGAAGGCCTCACCGCGCAGCAGGTTCGTCTCGCGATCAGCGAGGCCAACCTGCTCGTCTTCGTGGTGGATGCCCGTGATGGCGTCCTCCCGCTGGATGCCGGCATCCTCACCGAGCTCCGCCGCAGCGGCAAGCCGGTCATCGTCGTCGTCAACAAGACCGACGGTGTCGACGAAATCGTGGCGCTGGGCGAATTCGCTTCGTTCGGCATCGCCGAAACGCTGCCCATGTCCGCCGCGCACAACCGCGGCGTCGACGTGCTGGTGGCCAAAGCCATCGGTTACCTGCCGGACGACAGGGATAACGACCCCGCGCTCGAAGATCAGGGCATCCGCGTGGCGATCGTCGGTCGTCCCAATGCCGGCAAGTCCACGTTGATCAATCGTCTGCTGGGCGAGGATCGTCTCATCGTTTCGGACCTCGCCGGCACCACGCGCGATCCGATCCGGGTATCGCTGGAGCGTGACGGCAAGCGCTACACGCTGATCGATACCGCCGGCGTGCGCCGTCGTGCACGCGTCGAGGAAGCGGTAGAGAAATTCAGCGTCATCAAGACGTTGCAGTCTATTGCTGCGTCGCAGGTGACGGTCGTTCTGATCGATGCCCGGGAAAACCTCGCCGACCAGGACCTGACCCTCATCGGGCACGCCATCGAAGAAGGCCGGGCGCTGGTCATCGCGGTGAACAAGTGGGACGGCATGGACTCGTATGCCCGCGAGCAGACGCAGAAAGCGCTCGAGCGCCGCCTGCAGTTCGCCGAGTGGGCGAAGACGGTCTTCATTTCCGCGCTGCACGGCTCCGGCCTGCGCGAACTCATGAAGGCGGTCATTCGCGCTCACGGGGCGGCGACGAAAGTGCTGACGTCCAGCGAACTGACCCGGACGCTCGAGCAGGCTTATGAGGCTTATCAGCCGCCGTTGGTCCGCGGGCATGCACCCAAGCTGCGTTACGCCCATCCGGGCGGATTCAATCCGCCGACGATCGTGATCCACGGCAGCCGGACCAAGCACATCGCGCCGGCGTACCGTCGTTACCTGGAAGGGTTCTTCCGCAAGCGATACAAGCTGGAAGGCACGCCCATCCGTATCGATTTCCGCGACGGTGAGAACCCGTTCGCCGGCAAGAAGAACGTCCTGACGGAAGGCCAGCAGCGCCGCCGCCGGGAAATGATCCGCAACGCGAAGCGACGCGAGAAGTAAGCGTCGCCCTCGCAGAGGTGCCTCGCATGACCGAAGACCTGGGTAGGGATCGCTGGCTGGCCGAGTTGCGCCAGCGGGTGCCCGAGATCGCCGCGACCGATGCCTTGTCCCGCCAGCTGGACGGGGCATTGCTGATCGATGTCCGTGAGGACAACGAGCGCAGCGAGGGCTCGCCGGCCGGTGCGAGCGGGCTCTCACGTGGATTTCTTGAGCTGCGCATCGAGCAGATCGAGCCGGACCGGCAGCGCGAGATCCTCGTGCTTTGTGGCAGCGGCCAGCGCTCGTTGCTCGCCGCCGAGGCCTTGCAGCGCATGGGCTATGCACGGGTGTCCTCGGTCGCGGGCGGCATGGCGGCGTGGAAGGTCGCGGGCTTGCCGGTGCTTGCGGGTGCGCTCGATAGCGACGCCGCTGAGCGTTACGCCCGACAGGTGTTGCTACCGCAGGTCGGTGAGGCTGGGCAGTCCAGGCTTGCCGCCGCTCGCGTGGCCGTGATCGGGGCGGGCGGCCTGGGGTCTCCGGCGTTGCTTTACCTCGCCGCGGCCGGCGTCGGGCATCTAACCCTGATCGACGACGATCGCGTCGAGCGATCCAATCTGCATCGCCAGGTCGTCCATGCGGACGCGCGCGTGGGCATGAGCAAGGCGGAGTCGGCCCGGATGACGCTGCTTGCGCTCAACCCGCGCATTCATGTCCGTGTCGTGGTCGAGCGCCTCCGTGCGGACAACGTCGAAGCGATGATCGGCGGCCACGATGTGGTGATCGATGGCGCGGACAATTTCGCCACGCGCTACCTGCTGGCCGCGGCAACGCGGCGCCTGGGGCTGCCCATGGTTTATGCCGCGATCGAGCGCTTCACTGGTCAGGCGAGTGTGTTCGATCCGCGACGCGCGGATTCTCCCTGCTACCGCTGCCTGTTCCCCGAGCCGCCGGCGGCCGCCGATGCGCCCAACTGCAGCGAGGCCGGTGTGCTGGGGGTGCTCCCCGGACTGGTGGGCATGGTGCAGGCCACCGAAGCGATGAAGCTGATCCTTGGCGTCGGCGAAACGCTCGTCGGACGATTGCTGACTTACGACGCCCTCGGCATGCGTTTCCGCGAGCTGAAGCTGAAGCGCGATCCGCAGTGCCCGGGTTGCGGAGACGGGGCGTCCTTCGACGGCTATGTGGACCTCGAGCGGATGTGCGCGATCGCCGGCTGAGGCGTTGCGGGTCGGTTGCGGGCTTCATGCTTACGGAAAGCCGGAAGACTCGCTCACAATCGATCCCCGGACACGACGGAATACATCGCAGCGTCGACAGGTTTATTTCGTAACACCAATCGGTTACGAAGCATTCCTTCGAATATGCCTCCGATGCGTTCAGCTGTCTTCCGGCTCGGCACGTTGTCGTGCGCCGCGACGATTTCCAGCCGCGAGACCCGCACGGCCTCGAAAGCGAACTGGACCGCGAGCTTGCCCGCCCGTGCCGCGACGCCCTGGCCCTGCGCCGACTCACGCACCCAGTAACCGAGGTTGGCAAAACGGTGCCCGCGATTGAGGTGGTTCACGCCCATGCCGCCGAGCAGTGCGTCCGTCGCTGCATCGAACACGAGGAACTCATGGCCTTCGCCCATCAGCCAGGCCTTCTGGCAGGTTGCGATCCATGCCGCCGCGTCCATGGGCGTGTATCCCGCATGGCACCAGTCCTGCCAGCGGCCGACGGTCGCGACGGACTCGCGCACGGCTTCGGCGAGGGCCTCCATGTCGCCGGTACGGTGCGGGCGAAGCGTGATCCGCCCATCGGTCAGGGCGTTTGGGTAGGGAAGGGTTTCGATGGCCATGCCGGAGAGTATGCAAGCGTCGTAAGCTCAGGGGATAATGTCCGGTTTCCAAAGGGCGATATCCCATGACCGCACGTATTCTCGACGGCAAGCGCATCGCCCAGGAACTGCTCGAGCATATCGGGCGTCGTGTCGCCAAACGCGTTACCGAGGGGCATCGCGCACCTGGACTCGCGGTGGTTCTGGTCGGCGAAGACCCGGCCTCTGCGGTCTACGTCAGGAACAAGCGCAAAGCCTGTCAGCAGGTGGGCTTCAAGTCGTTCGGCTACGACCTTCCGGCCGAAACGTCGCAGGAAGAACTATTTGCGCTGATCGACAAGCTCAATGCGGATCCGGCGGTGCACGGCATCCTCGTACAGTCGCCGCTGCCCGCGCATATCGATGAAGAAGCGCTGGTCGACCGGATCGATCCGATGAAGGATGTCGATGGCTTCCAGGCGGTCAATGTCGGCCGCCTCGCGCTGCGCCGTTTCGGCCTGCGTCCGTGCACGCCCAAGGGTGTGATGACGCTGCTGGGTCATACCGATCGCCCGGTACGCGGCGAGCACGCGGTCATCGTCGGCGTCTCTAACCACGTCGGTCGACCGCTTGCGCTGGAGCTTCTTATTGCAGGAAGTACAGTCACTTGCTGCCATAAGTTCACCCAGAATCTCGAAGGCTTCGTGGCCCAGGCGGACATCCTCGTTGTGGCCGCGGGTAAGCCGGGGCTGGTCAGGGGTGAGTGGATCAAGCCGGGCGCCGTGGTCATCGACGTAGGCATCAACCGCCTCGAGGACGGGCGTCTGGTGGGCGACGTGGAGTTCGCCCCCGCGGCCGAGCGTGCGTCATGGATTACGCCGGTGCCGGGTGGCGTGGGGCCGATGACAGTGGCGACGTTGATGGAGAACACGCTGGAGGCGGCGGAGGCTCTCGACGGTTGAGGGGGGAAGGGATCGCCGGCAGGGCCGGCTCCTGCCGGAGCGGACTCGTCGCGCTGTCGTTTTGCTGCAACGCACGCTATAATGCCGCGATTTACTCGCGGGACTAATGCTATGCGCATCCTTGCCGAGGCACTCACTTACGATGACGTGTTCCTGGTTCCCGGCCACTCCACGGTTATGCCCCGTGATGTGGATACCTCAACGCGGTTCACGCGCGGCCTGCGCCTGAATATTCCCATCGTGTCCGCCGCCATGGACACCGTGACCGAAGCCCGCCTCGCCATCACGATGGCCCAGAACGGCGGCATCGGCATCATCCACAAGAACATGACCGCCGAGCTCCAGGCCGCTGAAGTACGCCTGGTCAAGAAGTTCGAAGCCGGCGTCATCCGCAGCCCGATCACCGTCCGTCCGGACACCTCGATCGGCGACGTCATGGCCCTGACCCGCGCGCACAACATCTCCGGCGTGCCGGTGGTCGACGGCGAGAAGCTGGTCGGCATCGTCACCAGCCGCGACCTGCGTTTCGAGCGCAAGCACGACGACCCGGTGCGCAACATCATGACCCGCGAAGATCGCCTGGTCACGGTGAAGGAAGGTGCCTCGCACGACGAAGTCCTCGAACTGCTGCACCGCAACCGCATCGAAAAGGTCCTGGTCGTCAACGACAGCTTCCAGCTGCGCGGTCTGATCACGGTCAAGGACATCCAGAAAGCCCGCGACAATCCCAACGCCGCCAAGGACTCGCATGAGCGCCTGGTCGTGGGCGCCGCCGTGGGTGTGGGTGGCGACACCGAGCGTCGCATCGAGCTCCTGGTCGACGCCGGCGTGGACGTGGTCGTGGTCGACACGGCGCACGGTCACTCGCAGGCGGTCATCGACCGCGCGGGCTGGGTCAAGAAGCATTACCCGCAGGTCCAGGTCATCGCCGGCAACATAGTCACCGGTGAGGCGGCGCGTGCGCTGCTCGACGCCGGTGTCGACGCGGTCAAGGTCGGCGTGGGTCCCGGTTCCATCTGCACCACCCGTATCGTCACCGGTATCGGCGTGCCGCAGATCACCTCGATCGACATGGTCGCCACCGCGCTGAAGGGCGAGATTCCGCTCATCGCCGACGGCGGCATCCGATACTCGGGCGACATCCCCAAGGCACTGGCCGCCGGCGCGTCCTCGGTCATGCTCGGCTCGATGTTTGCCGGTACCGAAGAAGCCCCGGGTGAGGTCGAGCTGTTCCAGGGTCGCTCCTACAAGAGCTACCGCGGCATGGGCTCCATCGGCGCCATGCAGCTGGGCTCCAAGGACCGTTACTTCCAGGACGAAGCCGACGCCGACAAGCTCGTGCCGGAAGGCATCGAAGGTCGCGTGCCGTATCGCGGTCCCCTGCGCAACATCATTCACCAGATGATGGGCGGGCTGCGTGCCTCCATGGGTTACATGGGCGCCGCCTCGATCGAAGAGATCCACGAGAAGGCCCAGTTCGTGAAGGTGACCGGCGCCGGTGTGCTCGAAGCGCATCCGCACGACATCCAGATCACGAAAGAAGCGCCGAACTACCGCCGGGACTGATGCGCTCACGCGCTCGACCCCGGTGACCCAGGACGCCCGCCGCAAGTGGGCGTTCTGCTTTTTCAGGCCAACGCGCAGCGCGCGGGGCCGCCAGAAATTTCATACTGCCAGGCCGCCACGATGACCGATATCCACAGCGACAAGATCCTCATCCTCGACTTCGGTTCGCAGTACACGCAGCTGATCGCCCGCCGCATCCGCGAGATCGGCGTCTATTGCGAGGTGTGGGGCTGGGATCACGCACCGGACGAGATCGCCGGCTTCAACCCCAAGGGCGTCATCCTTTCGGGCGGCCCGGAATCGGTGACCGAGGACAACTCGCCGCGCGCGCCCCAGCAGGTCTTCGACCTCGGCGTGCCGGTGCTGGGCATCTGCTACGGTATGCAGACCATGGCCGAACAGCTCGGCGGCAAGGTCGAGGCCGGCCACGATCGCGAGTTCGGTCCGGCCACCATCACCTTCGGCAGCTGCGCGCTGTTCGACACGGTGGTCGAGGACGGTGAGGCGCTGGGTGTATGGATGTCGCACGGCGACCGCGTCACCGCGATCCCGGAGGGTTTCAGGGTTACCGCGTCGACATCCAGCCTGCCGCTCGCGGCCATGGCCGACGACACGCGCCGCTTCTACGGCGTCCAGTTCCACCCGGAAGTGACCCACACCAAGCGCGGCATGGAGCTTCTCCGCCGCTTCGTCGTCGACCTCTGCGGCTCGGCCACGCTGTGGGACGCCGCACACATCATCGAAGACGCCGTCGCCCGCGTGCGCGAGCAGGTCGGCAGCGATCGCGTGCTCCTGGGTCTCAGCGGCGGTGTGGATTCGTCCGTCGTGGCCGCGCTGCTCGAGAAGGCCATCGGCAACCAGCTGACGTGCGTCTTCGTCGATACGGGTCTGCTGCGTTTCCAGGAAGGCGACCAGGTCATGACCACCATGGCCGAGCACATGGGCGTGCATGTCATCCGCGTGGATGCGAAGCAGCGTTATTTCGACGCGCTGGCTGGCGTGGAAGACCCGGAAGCCAAGCGCAAGGTCATCGGCCGCCTGTTCATCGAGATCTTCGACGAAGAGTCGGCCAAGCTCGAAGGCGTGAAGTGGCTGGCCCAGGGCACGATCTATCCCGACGTCATCGAATCCGCCGGCAGCAAGACGGGCAAGGCTCACGTCATCAAGAGCCATCACAACGTCGGCGGCCTGCCGGAGCACATGAAGCTCAAGCTGGTCGAGCCGTTGCGCGAGCTGTTCAAGGACGAAGTCCGCCGCATCGGCGTCGAGCTCGGCCTGCCGCGCGAGATGGTCTATCGCCATCCGTTCCCGGGTCCGGGTCTGGGCGTGCGCGTGCTCGGCGAGGTCAAGGCGGAATACGTCGACCTGCTGCAGCGTGCCGATGCGATCTTCATCGAGGAGCTGCGCAGCCATGGTCTGTATGACCGGGTGAGCCAGGCTTTCGCGGTGTTCCTGCCGGTGCGCTCGGTGGGCGTGGTCGGTGACGGCCGGGCTTACGAGTGGGTGATCGCGCTGCGTGCCGTGGAGACGATCGACTTCATGACGGCGCATTGGGCGCACCTGCCGTATGACTTTCTTGATAAGTGCTCGACGAGGATTATCAATGAGTTGCGTGGTATTTCTCGCGTCGTTTATGACATTTCGGGGAAGCCGCCGGCTACGATTGAGTGGGAGTGAGCTGGCCCGTCGGACTGATCGAGTGGAAGGGGGCCATCAGCGCTTCATGTTGGCGCTGAGTGGCTGGCGCGGCGCTTCGACATCGGGATCATGCAGCGACTGCCAGAGGCGCGCAGCGCGTGATCCTGGCGCGCAATCTGCTGCCCAAGCGAGAGCTGTCTTCGGCCGCTGAAGCGAATGCTTCAGCTTCTTTCTCGTTACCGTCGCCATCTGGGAAAGCGTCGGCCACGAGCATTCAGGAGGGCTGCAGATATCGCCCATCCGCGAACCGTCAGGTCGCATCCGCATTCTGCAAAGGCCTGATGTTGGTGGCGCCGTCCTTGTTACGCATTGCGTTGTGAATACGCAGTACGTCCTTCGCTGGCGGCAATCCAAATTCACGAGCGTACTCGCGGCTGAACTGGGTCGGACTCTCGTAGCCCACATCATGCGCCGCTGTGGTGACGCTGTAGCCCGCAGTAACCAGCCACTTGCGCGCCTGCAGCAGGCGAATCTGTTTTTGGTACTGCAGCGGACTTAGCGCTGTCACGGCTTTGAAGTGACGGTGGAAGGCCGATACGCTCATCGCAACCTCCTCGGCCAGTTCTTCCATCCGCAGCGGGCGCGCATAGTCCTGGCGGATACGTTGGATGACCCGGTTCATGCGCGCCAGGGCGGTGTCCGGCGTCGCGATGTCATGAAGCATCCAGCCCATTGGACCTTGCAGCACGCGGTAAAGGATCTCGCGTTCATACGCGGGTGCAAGGGCCGCAATATCCATCGGATGGTTCATCAGGCGCAGCATGCGAACCCAGGCATCCAGCAATTCGACGGTCATGGCAGCGACCGAGAAGCCCGTTTCGCGGCGTCTTGCCGCGGCAGCATTGGGCAAATCGGACAGCAACTCCGCCAGCAGCGACGGGTCGAGCGTCAGGCTTACCGCGAGATAGGGCGCGCCCGAATCGCTGCTGCGCACGATGCCGGCTGCAGGCAGGTCGACGGACATGACGAAATAGGTGGCAGGATCATAGTGCAGGGTCTGTCCGCCCACGGTCATGGACTTACTACCCTGCAGGATCACGTTGACCATGGGCTCGTAGACGGCGGCAAGCTCGTGTTCCGGAACGGCTCCCTGAACCATCGCCACGCGCGGGATGCCAGTCTCGGTTCGACGATTTTGCGCGTGAGCGGCAAGGCTCCGCAGTTCGGTCAATGGGTTTTCCATGACACCCATTGGACTTCGACTCTCGGCTGACGGCAAGCGATCAAGCAGAAATAGGCAGGAATGAGGCACGATCGGATGAGCCAGCACCGCCACGCGCACCTATCGTATCGGTACCGAATTTCAAGGAGCCATTCATGGGAATCATCGTCATCACCGGCGGCAGCCGGGGCATTGGCGCGAGCACCGCAGTCGAATGCGCGCGGCGCGGATTAGGCGTCATCCTCACCTACAACCAGAATTCAGGCGCTGCTGAAGACGTGGTTCGCAGCATTGCGGTCGCGGGAGGCAAGGCGGTTGCGTTGCCGCTGAATGTCGCCGATGTCCGCACCTTTACAGCCTTTCGAAGCTCAGTGGAACAGGCGCTGGTATCCACATGGGGAGTGAGCCAGTTGGCCGGCCTGGTCAACAATGCGGGCTACGGTCTGTTCAATCCCATCGAGACCGTCACCGAAGACCAGTTCGACGGCTTGATGAACGTGCATCTGAAAGGCCCGTTCTTCCTCACTCAGGCATTGCTGCCGTTGCTGAGCGAAGGCGCCAGCATCGTCAACCTGACGAGTGCGACCACGCGGGTGGCCACTGCGGGCGTTGCGCCCTATGCCGCATTCAAGGGGGGCCTGGAGGTACTGACGCGCTACATGGCCAAGGAATTCGGCGAACGGCGCATCCGGGCCAACTCGGTATCGCCGGGACCCATCCGCACCGAACTCGGCGGGGGACTGAACACTGAGTTCGAGGCGCTACTTGCCTCTCAAACCGCCCTCGGGCGCGTGGGCGAACCAGAAGAAGTGGCTCGTGCGATCGCGTCGCTGCTGACTGTGGACGGTGGCTGGGTCAACGCCCAGAACGTCGAAGTCGCCGGCGGCTACGTCGTCTGAGGGCCATACCATGATCGATCACATCTTTCTTACCGTGGGGGACACCGATCGCTCGGTTGCCTTCTACGAGACAGTGCTTCCCATCCTCGGAATCACCAGCCGGCTCGAATATGACGGGAAAGACGGCCCGGTGGGCCATCCCGACCTGAAGGGTTTCGGCGCAAAAGGCCGCATGTCGTTTTGGCTACGGCAAGGCGTTGCGGCGCCCGGTGCCGTGCACATTGGCTTCATTGCGGATTCCGAAGACGTGGTGAATGCCGCCTTCGCGAAGGCCCTGGCCGCCGGTGCGACCGAGATCCATGCGCCCGGGCCGCAGCTTCACTACGATCCCCGCTACTACGCTGCGCAGGTCAGGGACCTGGACGGCTACAGCCTGGAGTTCGTATACAAGAGCTGGCAACACGGGGCCTGATGGGATGACTCAGCAGACCGCAAACCTACGAAGGATCGCGAATGCCCTCATCGCTGCGACCAACGCCTTCGACGTCAAAAAGACATTGGCCTTGTTCACAGCGGACGCGGTGATCGACGACCCGTCCACCGGCCATCGCTTCGACGGCCACGCTGGCATCCGGCGCTATATCGAAGAGTATTTCATCGGCTATCACACGGTGACAAAGTTCATGTCGATCGAGTTCCTCGACGACAACCGGGCGCGCGTGCGGGTCGATTTCACCGGGGATTTTGGTCACGAGACCGGCCTGTTGAGATTTCGGTCGACGCCCGGGGACTGATCCTGCGCATCGACGCTTCGCTCGAATAGCCGATCCGGAAGAGTGATCCAAGCCGGGCGGCGCTTGCGACACCCGAGCTGCACGCGTGATGCTTCACCTTCGGTCAGATCACCGCAGGCGCATTCCCGGCGGGAGACGCGGTGGAACTCCGTGCAGGCCCGTGCCCGGCGGAGCGGGCGGCCAATCGATACCATGCGGCGAAATCACCGATGCAGACGGCTCCGTTGCGCGCTCGGTCCTGGATACGGTCAACGGCTATACCTTCGCCGCCATCGCCACTGCAGAAGCGGCTCAACCGCCTCCATGGACCCCGGGCCGAGCATGAGCATCTATGGCGGTACTAAAGCGGCGGTGCGAAATATGGTTCGCAGCTGGGTCGCTGAGCTCAAAGGAACAGGCATCCGCATCAACATCGTGAGCCCGGGGCCAACCAATACCGACTCATTGCGTGAGGCCTTTGGCGACAATGCCGACGAAGGCCTGGCCTTCCTGACCGCCAAGAGCCCACTCGGTCGCATCGGCGAGCCAGAAGAGATTGCTTCGGTGGTGGCGTTCCTGGCCAGTGATTCGGCAAGCTATGTCAATGGTGTTGAACTCTTCGCCGACGGCGGGGCCTCTCAGACCTGACGCGGTGAATGCGAGCGATGGCTGGTCGCTGCAGCACGGCAAGGGACACGGTCTGATCGGCGTCAGTCGGCAGGCATGGCCGCCAGCGAGTCGGCGGCGGCCAGGAGTCCGCCGAGGATCGATTCCACCACCTTCGGCGACAGGTCGGGTGGAAGTTCTGAAAGGACCTGCCCGACGGCCCCCGGCACTCGCGCGAGGACTTCCTCGATCAACGGCTCCGCCGTGTCTCCGTAGCCCACCTTGCGCGCGGTGCTGTTGAAGTGGCGGCGCTGAATGGTCTGCATGTCGTAGTGACGATTCTTTCCCAGCAGGGCCATCGCTCCTCTGACGTCGTGCGGCGACCACTGGTTCGGCCCCCGGCCAATCACCGGGTAGACCGACATCACGTCGTACATCGGCGTGAGGTGGAAGCGTCCACCGGGTAGGAGTCGAATGCTGAAGTTTTTGGCGTGCCCATCCGGCGCGCGCAGGAGCCAGAAAAGAATCTGGGTCGTCATGAGCGTCTTCATGTCGATACCTGCGCGTTCCGATTGACGAAGCGTGGTGAAGAGGCTCTTCAGCCCTGGGCCGCCATCACTCTCATATTTTCTGAGGGGCGAGCATCCGGTGACCTGGCAAAAATCCTCCTGTGGCAGGCGCATGATCCACTGACCGTCGGCCGACACGCGGCGATCGAAGCGCTCTACGACCAAGACCCGCTGATCTCCGAATCGCTCGATGGTGGCCTCGGCTACGTCAAGACCAAATGCCTTCATCAGGCGGAGACAGAGCCACTCGTTGTCGACCGAGGTGGTGAAGTCCGCCCGCCGCCCGCCAACCAGGCCCAGCGGGAGTTTGACGATGTGTGTCGTTGGCGTTGAGCCCTGTGGTCTCTGCCACTGGCCCTGCCAGCGAAGAAGCGCGGTCTTCTCCTGTGCGCCCGCCAGGGAGATCCGGAGATCAGCTTCGTGATGCCGGCCTCCTGCCAGGCCCGTCGAAGACATCGACCCCGTGATAGCGTGCTCGACGTCGTTGTCGCTTAGCGGCGTGGCTGAGACCCGGAACACATCCTCTGGCGTTTCTTCTTCAGCGAGTAACTGAATGGCGCCCACGCAGTCGCGTCCGATGGCTTTCAGCAGATCGAAAGGATCCATAGACCGTGTTCCGAAGCGCTGCGCGATCCGCTGTCGAATGAGGTCGCTGTCGGGTAGCAGATTGTCGAAGTAGTGGCCGACCCGGGGGCCCTGCAGTGGCCGGTTCGCGACCAGGAAGGGAAGGGAGAGGGACAAAGGTCGACCTTCCGCCGACGTTATCCACGCCTCGTCATACCGCAGCTGGCCTTCACCACGGGAAGGGAGCGTCCATGTGCCCACGCGTAAACCGTTTGCCCAGACGGACAGGTTTCGACTGTGGGATCGACGGCCCATGGTCTACCACTCCGCGCCGCGGTCTTCCCGCACGCCGTAGCCGCCCTTGCCGCCAAGCGTGAGCTCGAGGTCGAGTGCCGCGCACCATGCCAGCAGCTGACCCACGCTGAGTTGGTCGGCGTGTTGTTCCAGATGGGACACGCGCGACTGGCTGAAGCCGAGTCGGGTGGCGAGGTTTGCCTGGGAGAGCCCTTTGGCTTTTCGGCTCGAATGGAGCAACTGTCCGAGCTGTGAGCTCGTGATCAACGTGGCTGACATGGCCATGATCGTTACCTGATATCCGAATAAATACAATTTATCTTAAATTCAAATAAATCGCAAATATTCGTATATCAGATAACTGTGATCGCGAACCTCGGATCAGTGAGTTGCAGCCAGCGCCACCGCATCATCGCCAGCAGGAATATGTGACGGACTTCCCGCATCGTTCGCCGCAAGCCATACCGCCTCGGCGACCTGCACCGACCGCGTGATCGGATGATCGCCCTGCCAGCTGGCAAATACGTTCTTCGCCAGTTCCGCGTACGGCTCGGGGAAACCCGCCGCCATGCGTGGCTGGGCGTTCTCGCCGAACCGCGTGTCAGGCGCGCGGCCCGGCAGCACGACACGAACACGCACGTTGAACTGCGCCAGTTCGAGCGCCAGCGAATCGGAGAAGGCATTCACCGCGGCCTTGCTCGCCGTATAGACGGACAGCAGATGCAGGGGGCGGAGCGTCACGGTCGAGGTCACATTGACGATCACGCCGTCCTTGCGCTCGCGCATCTGCGGAACGAAAGCCTGCGTCACGGCGATGGTGCCGAGCGTATTGGTCTCGAATACGTCGCGGGCAACGTCCATTGGCGTGCCCTCCAGCGCGTTGAGCATGCCGATCCCCGCATTGTTGACCAGAACGTCGATCGGGCCGGCGTCCGCCACGGCCCGGCGGATGCTGGCCGGATCGGTGACGTCGAGTGCGATCACCCGCAGGCGGTCGGAGCGGGGCAGGACGTCTTCGCGTGGCGTGCGCATGGTGGCGACGACATGCCAGTCGCGGTCGAGGAAGTAGCGGGCGATCTCGAGGCCGAAGCCGGACGAGCAGCCGGTGATCAGGACGGTTTTCATGGGATCTCCTGGGTGGGGTGTGCAGGAGCGTCACGATACGGCCCGGCATCCGGACTTGCTACAATCATTCGTCCCATTATCGTTTGCAGGAGTCCGGTCGTGGTCGATCCGCTCGCCGATGTCGTCACCTTGCTACAGCCGAAGCCGACGTTTTCGAAGGCAGTCAGCGCGGCGGGGCCCTGGCGCGTTCGCCGGAAAGAAGCGGGGCAGCCGTTTTATTGCGTCATCCTCGATGGGTCCAGCCGGATGCAGACGAACGGCGAGGCGCCGATCACGCTCGAGTCAGGCGACTTCATCCTGATTCCCGAAGCCTTCGACTTCACCATGTCGGGCCTGGTGGAAGTGCCGGACGACGCGCCGGATAGCTTGCCCGCGGCCATGCCCGATGGCCGGTTCCGTCTCGGAACCATCGACGCGCCGGCGGATGTGGAATACCTGATCGGTCACTGTGCGTTCGGCTCGCCGGACGCCGATCTGCTCGTCTCGCTGCTTCCCCGGATCGTGCTGGTGCGTGGCGAGCGTCGCCTCGCTACGCTGGTCGAACTCCTGCGCGATGAATCGCGCGCGCAACGGCCGGCGCGTGATGTCGTACTCGCTCATTTGCTGGAACTGCTTTTCATCGAGGCACTGCGATCGACCGGTACGGCGGCGTCGCCCGGGCTGGTACGGGGACTGACCGATGCACGACTGGCCCTCGCGCTCCGGCAGATGCACGCAAGTCCGGAGAAGCCCTGGACCGTCGTGGAACTTGCGAAGATCGCGGCGCTGTCTCGCTCGGTGTTTTTCGAGCGCTTCAGCCGCGCCGTGGGTGTGGCTCCCATGGAATACCTGCTGTCGTGGCGTATGGCTCTGGCCAGGCGGCTGCTGCGCGGAAAAGACATGGGTGTGGCTACCGTCGCCGGGCGCGTCGGCTATAGCTCGGCGAGCGCGTTCAGCGTTGCCTTCGCGCGTCATGTGGGCATGCCGCCGACGCAATTCAGAGACGCGTAGAAGCGCGTCGGGACGATATGCGATGCCCGGTGATGTATCCGCTGCGATCGCTCAGGCGGCCTGTTCGCCCATCGGAACCCGCTCGACCAGGAAATCCACGAAGGCCCGGATGCGCGATGCCAGGTGCGGATGTCCCACGAATACGGCGTGCGTGGCCTGGCGTTCGCCCGTAGCGAACGCGTCGAGGATCGATATCAGTCGTCCTTCGGCGATGTCGCGCTCGACGTGGTAACTCGACAGGCGGGCGATGCCCACGCCTTCCATCGCCATGCGCCGCATCGTCTCCCCGTTGTTCGCGCGAAAATTGCCGCCGATGGGCACCTGACGTACCTGTCCCGTCGCGGGGTCCAGGAAGGGCCACGAGGTAAACGCCGGACCGAGGTTGAAGGCCAGGCAGTTGTGTGAGGCCAGGTCGTCCGGCGTGGTGGGTACGCCATGGCTTTTCAGATAGGCCGGCGAAGCGAAGACGACGAACCCGGCCTCGCCGATCTTGCGGGCTTTGAGGCCGGAGTCGGGCAGGGTGCCGACGCGGATGGCGACGTCGGCACGATCGTCCACCAGGTCCACGATGCTGTCGCTGAGCGACAGGTCCAGTTCGACGCGCGGGTACAGGGCGAGAAAGTCGGGCACCAGCGGAACCACCTTGCGCACGCCGAACGACACCGAGGCACTGACTCTGAGCCGCCCCGAGGGCGTCGACCGGGCGCCATGGGCGACCAGGCGCTCCGCCTCGTCGATATCGGCCAGGACGCGCAGGGCGCGCGCGTGATAGACCTCGCCTTCAGGCGTGAGCTGCAGCGTGCGGGTGGTGCGTACGATCAGGCGGGTGCCCAGACGCGCTTCGAGGCGTGCGACCAGCTTGCTGATCGCGGACGGTGACAGGCCGGCGGCGCGGGCGGCGCCAGCGAAACTGCCGGCCTGCACGACGCGCATGAACGCTTCCATTTCACCGGCGCGGTTATCCATGAAGAAACCTCTATTCGTGAATTCAAGGAACGGGTGTCGGTCCGCGGCGCGTCTTGTCGCCCGGACGTCCAGCTTTCATATTACGTCCTGATCACGGCAGCTCACGATCTTGCAAGCCATGTGGCGTGCCGATCGAACTATATTGATGAAATCAGCGACCGAATGTCCCGAATGACGTCTCATTCGTTCGCGTGCTTGCCGATTCCCTTTCCCATCACCATGTCGGAAGCCATCCCGACCCTTTTCCGGAGCCACCCCATGGCGCAGCCCGCGCTTTTCAAACCCTTCCGCGTACGTAACCTCGAACTGGCCAACCGGATCGTGATCGCTCCCATGTGCCAGTACTCGGCCGACAACGATGGCCGCATGACCGACTGGCACCAGATTCACCTGGGGCAGCTGGCCCTGTCCGGTGCGGGTCTACTGACCATCGAGGCGACGGCCGTCGAGCCGGAAGGTCGCATCACGTGGGGCGACGTCGGCCTGTACGACGACGCCACCGAGGCGGCCATGGGCAAGGTGCTGGAGAGTGTGCGCCACTGGTCCGATATGCCGATCGGTATCCAGCTCGGCCACGCCGGACGTAAGGCGTCCACCGAGACACCCTGGGCCGGTGGTCATCAGCTGGCGCCGGATGACGTACACGGATGGCAGACGGTAGGTGCTTCGCCGATTCCCTTCCACGCGGGCGATGTAGCTCCGACCGAGCTCGACAAGGCCGGCCTCGCGAGGGTGCGCGACGCGTTCGCCGCGGCCGCCGTGCGTGCGGCGCGCCTGGGCCTGGCGTTCGTGCAGCTGCACGGGGCCCATGGCTACCTGTTGCACCAGTTCCTCTCGCCGCTGTCGAACCAGCGCAGTGACGAATACGGCGGTTCGCTTGAGAACCGCATGCGTTTCCCGCTGGAAGTCTTCGACGCCGTGCGCGCCGCGTTCCCCGTCGATCGCCCCGTGACCATGCGTGTTTCCGCGACCGACTGGGTGGACGGCGGTTGGGACCTCGAGCAGACCATCGCCTTCGCCAAGGCGCTGGAGGCGCGTGGCTGCGATGCCATCCACGTTTCCACCGGCGGCCTCGACGAACACCAGAAGATCCCCGTTGGACCGAGCTATCAGGTGCCGTTCGCGCGCGGCGTGAAGGAAGCGGTCGACATGCCGGTCGTGGCTGTCGGTCTGATCACCAGCCCCGAGCAGGCGGAAGCCATCGTGGCCACGGGCGAGGCCGACCTGATCGCCCTGGCGCGAACGATTCTCTACGACCCGCGCTGGCCCTGGCATGCCGCCGCCGAACTGGGCGGCACGGTCCATCCGCCCAAGCAGTACCTGCGTTCGCAGCCATCGCGGCATCGCCACCTCTTCGACGTCGAAGGGCTGGTCGAACCGCAGGCCGCGTGGCGGCGGGATGAGGGTGGCGCTTACCGCTGAGTTATCGCTGGCAAGCAGCGCCGGTCCGACGTGCCGCAGGGTCGACCCCTGCGGCATTTTCGTTCAGGCGAATCTCTGTACCAATCGGTACACTGCGACCTCCATCGACACAGGAATCCGATCGTGGCCGCTCCGTTGCCTCCCTTCACGCACGCTACCGCCGTTCAGAAGGTCCGCATGGCCGAAGACGGCTGGAACAGCCGCAACCCGGCGAAGGTCGCGCTGGCGTACACCCGCGACAGCCAATGGCGTAACCGCGCCGAGTTCGTCAATGGCCGCGAGGCGATCGTCGCCTTCCTCACCCGTAAATGGGAGAAGGAGCACGACTACCGTCTGATCAAGGAGCTCTGGGCCTTCGACGGCAACCGCATCGCCGTCCGTTTCGCCTATGAATGGCGCGACGACAGCGGTCAGTGGTACCGCTCATACGGCAACGAGAACTGGGAGTTCAGCGCGGAGGGCGAGATGGAGCGCCGCTACGCCTGCATCAACGATCTGCCTGTCGCCGAGTCCGATCGCAAGTTCCGCTGGCCACAGGGGCGTCGTCCGGACGATCATCCGGGACTCTCCGATCTGGGACTTTGAGCGCGATGGCTCGCGAGGTCTACGAGCGTGCGGAGATCATCCCGCTGCTGGCCGAGGCGTTTCGGGAACTCGGCTACGACGGGGCGACGATGAGCCGTATCACCGAGCGTACCGGGCTGGGCAAAGGAAGCCTCTATCACTTTTTTCCCGGTGGGAAGGAAGAGATGGCGGCGGCCGTTCTGGCGGATATCGATGCCTGGTTCGATGAACACATCTTCAAGCCGTTGCGTGACGCCGAGCCCGGTGTGGCGATCGAAGGGATGTGGAAAGCCGTGGATACCTATTTCGATTCAGGACGACGTGTCTGTCTCGTCGGCGCATTCGCCCTGGATGAGACACGCGACCGCTTCTCGATGGCGGTGAAGAACTATTTTGTCCGTTGGATCGATGCTCTGAGCGAATGCCTTGGTCGGCTGGGACAGCCCCGGGTCATGGCGCGCGAGGTGGCGGAAGATGCGGTCGCCGGCATTCAGGGGGCGATCGTTCTGTCGCGGTCGCTGGGCCAGCCCGGCATTTTCAGGCGTGCCGTGGCCCGGATGGCTTGTCGGACAAGTGCCGGGCGCTAAGATGTACGAACTGTTGCCGCCCCTACGTCCTGATCTCCGGCAAAGACGGATCGCCTCTCATGCCCACCAAAGAACCCACACGCTGTGCCTGGGCCGGATCCGACCCGCTCTACACCGAGTACCACGACACGGAGTGGGGCGAGCCTCTGCACGATTCGCGCATGCTCTGGGAGCAGCTGATGCTGGAAGGTTTTCAGGCTGGGCTCTCGTGGATCACCATCCTGCGCAAACGCGAAAACTTCCGAAAAGCGTTCAAGGGGTTCGATCCGGTCAAGGTTGCCCGCTTCGGTGAGAAGGACATCGTGCGCCTGCTGGACGATGCCGGCATCATCCGTTCGCGCGCCAAGATCGAGGCGACCATCAACGGGGCGCGCATTTATGGAGACATGCACGCCCGCGGCGAAGACTTCGACAGCTACTGCTGGTCGTTTACCGACGGCAAGGTGATTCGTGGCGACGGCCGCACGGCGCCTACGCAGACGCCTTTGTCGGTCACCATCTCGAAAGACCTCAGGAAGCGCGGCTTCAAGTTCGTCGGTCCGACCATCACCTATGCCTGGATGCAGGCCGTGGGTATCGTCGACGACCACGCCCTCGGCTGCTTCCGTCGCTGACGAAACGACGTAGAATCCCCGGCCTGCCTGACGGAAGACCGCTCTTGTCCGCACCTCCGGTTTCCAGCGACGACCGCTTTACCGACGCCGATCGCGCGTGGATGGCCCGTGCGCTTCAGCTGGCGGAACACGCGCGCGATGCGGAGGGCGAGGTGCCCGTCGGTGCCGTGCTCGTGCAGGGTGGCGTCGCGATCGGCGAAGGCTGGAATCGCAACATCACCCTCAACGACCCCACCGCACATGCGGAAATCCAGGCGCTGCGGGCCGGAGGCCAGGCTGTCGCCAACTACCGGTTTCCAGGCTCCACGCTGTATGTGACGCTCGAGCCTTGCACCATGTGCGCGATGGCCATGATCCACGCACGGGTTGGGCGCGTGGTGTTCGGCGCGACCGATCCCAAGACCGGCGCAGCCGGGAGCGTCTTCGATACGCTGGTTTCGCCGTTGCACAACCACCGGGTGACGGTCGAGGGCGGCCTGGGGGCTGACGTGGCGAGCACGATGCTGCGTGAGTTCTTCCGCGCCAGGCGCCAGGCGCCACGGGTTGAAGGTCAGGCGTAGGGCGCGAGCGCGTCCGTGACCGACTGCTCGATCTTCACATCTATCAGTGCGTCCGCGCGGGTGACGCCGAGGTTGACCGAGGCGATGGGGAGACCTTTGCGCGAGGCTTCGAGAACGAAGCGGTAGCCGGAGTAGACCATCAGCGACGAGCCGACCACCAGCATGGCGTCGGCCCGGGCCAGATGTGCCCAGGCCGTGTCGACACGGGCGCGGGGGACATTTTCACCGAAGAAGACGACATCGGGTTTCAGGATCCCGCCGCAGACCGTGCAGGTCGGGATGACGAATGCGCTGAAGTCCACCTCGTCGAGGTCGGCGTCGCCATCGGGCGCCACCGTGGCCTGCAGCGCGAGCCACGCGGGGTTCGCTTCCTCGAGTCTGGCCTGCATGGCGGCGCGCGTCGTGATATCGCCGCATTGCATGCAGCGCACGCGGTCGAGGCGTCCGTGGAGGTCGACCACATTGATGCTGCCGGCCGCTTCGTGAAGCCCGTCGACGTTCTGGGTCAGCAGGAGTTCGATGCGCCCCTCGTGCTCCATCCGTGCCAGTGCCCGATGCGCGAGGTTGGGGCTCACCGATGAGAAATGGCGCCAGCCGATCATGCCACGCGCCCAATAGCGTGCCCGGGCCGGCGGACCGCTCATGAACATCTGCAGGGTCATCGGCGGGCTGCGTTTCCACGCGCCCTGACCATCGCGGTAGTCGGGAATACCGGAATCGGTACTGATGCCTGCGCCAGTCAGCACGAAGAGGCGCGGATGGGTGTCGATGAAGGTGTGCAGGGTACTCACAGTGCCGGGCACTATAGCCGATCGCTCAGCTGTGTTTGCGCAGCACCTGAAGCGCATGCGCGGCGTCTTCCCCGAAGCGCCGGATCGCCGCGTCGACGCTGGCATCCCGTTCTTCCGCCAGGCGGCGCTCCAGCGTGAGTCCCATGCGCGCGAGGTCGGTGGCCTCGGCCATACCAAGCGCACCGGAGACCCGGTGCAGCCAGGCCTGCAGATCGGCGATGCCGGGCTGGGCGAGCAGGACGTCGAGTTCGGAAAGATCGCGGCTGAGTGAGCGATCCAGTGCCGAGATCACTTCGCGCAGCGCATGGGTGCCTCCGAGCGTGGTCCGCAGGGTCTCGATGTCGATGCGAGGAGGATGGCGTGGCAAGGTTAGCGTGACCTCGATGATGACCCGTGTACCCCGATCCGGCGCGCACTCCCTGTGCAGGACGCCATCGAGCGAAGCGATCAGCCGGGCGGCGGTGTCCAGGCCTGGACAGTCGTCGAGCGTTTCCCCGGGATCGGCCACGGTGATGTGCACCAGCTGGCCGTCCGGGACATCGCCGACGACATCGACCTGCAGGGCGACCTGTGCATGGGCGGTCACGGCAAAGGCGCGGTCGAGGAGCAGGCAGAGGACGTCACCGAGCGCTGCGTAAGGACCCACGAGGTCGGGCGCCAGGGCGGGATCCAGTTCGAGCTGAAGCGTGCCGCCGCGCTGACGGGCGAGGCCCGTGTAGTAGTGGCTTAGGCGCGTCAGCAGGTCGGGCAGGTCAGCGCTCGCACCCATGCGGACGCAGGCCCGGGCGATGCGTTCGCGCCATGCGTGAACTCGCGCGCGCAGGCGCATTCGTAGTGGCGATGCCGGCGGCGATGTGCTCAACTCTGCGCCCCGCCGCACGGACTGGCTACGGAGAAAGGATTACTCATGGTTCACCGCGTCATTCTTGCGGATGATCATCCCGTCGTTCTCAAGGGCATCAGCCTGGCCCTGACCAAGGACGGCCTTGCCGACGTGGTCGGCGAGGCGCAATCGCCCGATGAACTGCTGGCTGCGCTCGCCGCGCAGCCTTGCGATGCGCTGATTACCGATTTCAGCATGCCGGAGCCCGGACGGGACGGGCTCGCGCTGCTTACGGAAGTGCGGAAGCTCTATCCGGCATTGCCGATCATGGTGATCACCACGCTGGCCAATCCCGCGCTGTATCGCGAGATTCTCGGTACGGGCGTCCGCGGACTGATCGGGAAGTCGGGCGACACCCGGGAAATTCCCGAGGCATTGGCGCAGATCGTGTCCAACCATGTGTACCTGGGTGCCTCCGTTCGCGAGATGATCGTTACGCCGCAGGGCGAGCCGGTGGGCAAGGGCACCCTGGCGGACCTGTCGCCGAGGGAGCTGGAGATCCTGCGGTTGTTCGCCGCGGGTAACAGCGTGACCGACATCGCCCGCGCCACGGGCCGTGGTCTTTCGACCGTGAGCCAGCAGAAGACGAATGCCATGCGCAAGCTGCGGCTGGACACGGATGCTGAGATCTTCGAATACATCGACCGGCTGCGGTTACCGCCGGCCGATGAGAGCGATGGCAAACAAGATAGTCGCAGGCGACCGCGCCGGACATAGAAAAAATCTCAAAAGTGCACACCGGTTTGACAACGCCATTCAGGCGGCATGCCTACAATGCCCCGGTCCGGTGCCCTGACGGCACCGCCCAAGGAGAGCTATCGGTGAGTGCCAAGATCAGCCCGCTGGCGGGAAAGCCCGCTACGGAAACCACTCCGGTCGACGTCGCCGCCCTGCTTGCCGCGTATCACGACCTGCGACCCGATCCGTCGGTACCCGAGCAGCGCGTCGTCTTCGGTACGTCCGGCCACCGCGGCTCCTCGTTCGATCGTTCGTTCAACGCATGGCATGTGCAGGCCGTGGTCCAGGCGATCTGTGAGTATCGCCGTAAGGAAGGCGTGGATGGTCCCGTGTTCGTGGGCATCGATACCCACGCGCTGTCCGGCCCTGCGTTCGAAAGCACGCTCGAAGTGCTCGCCGCGAACGGTGTGCCGACATACATCTCGGCCGGTGGGGAATACACCCCGACACCCGCGGTCTCGCACGCGATCCTGGTGTTCAACCATGGGCGCGAGAGCGGCCATGCCGACGGCATCGTCATCACGCCTTCGCACAACCCGCCCGAGAGCGGCGGCATCAAGTACAACCCGCCGCACGGTGGGCCCGCCGATACCGATGCGACATCCTGGATCGCGGCACGCGCCAACGCGCTGATCGAGGGCGGTCTGCGTGACGTGAAGCGGCAGCCGTACGCACAGGCGCTGAAGGCGTCAACGACGCAGGAATACGACTTCCTGGAACGCTACGTGGCCGATCTGGGCAATGCGCTCGATCTGGACATCATCCGGAACAAGGGCGTCCGGATGGGCGTGGACCCCCTGGGTGGCGCCGGCGTCCATTACTGGCGCGCCATCGGTGAGCGGTACAAGCTCGACCTGACCGTGGTCAGTGAGACCGTCGACAAGACCTTCTCCTTCATGTCGCTCGACTGGGATGGCCGTGTCCGCATGGATCCATCGTCCGCCTATGCGATGCAGCGGCTGATCGGCCTGAAGGACAAGTTCGACGTGGCCTTCGCCTGCGACACGGACCACGATCGCCACGGCGTGGTCGCGCCCAGTACGGGACTGCTGCCGGCCAATCACTACCTGGCGGCCGCCGCCTGGTATCTCTTCCAGAATCGACCCGGCTGGCGCGCGGACGCGGCCGTCGGCAAGACGGCGGTGAGCACGGGTCTGCTCGACCGCATCGCCGCGCATCTGGGCCGCCCGCTGCGCGAAGTGCCGGTCGGGTTCAAGTACTTCGTGTCCGGACTCTACGACGGCAGTCTCGGCTTCGGCTGCGAGGAAAGCGCTGGCGCGTCGTTCCTGTCGAAGGACGGCGGGGCCTGGTCGACCGATAAGGACGGCATCGTCGCCGCGTTGCTTGCTGGCGAGATGACCGCGCGGCTGGGCAAGGATCCCGGTGAGATCTACCGGGGTATCACCGGCGAACTGGGTGATCCGGCCAATTCGCGCATCGACGCGCCGGCCTCCCACGCGCAGAAGGCGAAGCTGTCGAAGCTCGCTCCGGACCAGGTCGAATCCAGGACGCTCGCCGGCGATCCGATCGTCGAGGTGGTCAATCAGGCGGGCGGCCAGCCGATCGGCGGGATCAAGGTGATTTCCGCGGAGGCATGGTTCGCGGCCCGTCCGTCGGGCACCGAGGACATCTATAAGGTCTACGGCGAAAGTTTTCGCGGCAACGATCACCTCCAGCAGGTGCTGGCTGAGGCGCAGGCCATGGTAGACAAGGCTCTCAGCTGAAACTAAGGTGTTGACGAGGGCTAAAGTTAAGCCCTCGTCAAGCCGATAGGTAAGGGTCCCCTTACTAACGGCACTCGCGTGAATTTTCTCAAGTCGACCCAGGCCCGCTATACCGTAGCCGTGCTGGGCTCTTTTATCGTACTGGTGGTCCTCACCCTGATCGTCGTCCGGCTGTTCGTCAGCCCCGACCTGCGGGCGACCGAGGCGCAACTCGTCGGCCGCAATGTCGACGAGATCGGCACCGTCATCACCAACAAGCTCAAGCAGGTCGAAGCGCAGCAGCGCAGCATCACGCAGACGGTGGCGCTCATGGACAGCGCGTCCATCGACCGTCTCCAGCCGGGTCTGGTCGACCAGTACGGCGATCCCGACGTGTTCGGTGGTGGCATCTGGCCGCTGCCGTTCAAGCGCGAGGCGAGCAAGGAGCGCGACAGTACCTTCTTCGCCCGGGATGCCAGCAACAAGCTCGTGGTCAACACGCACTGGAATCAGCCTGACGCGCTCAAGTACTGGGAGCAGAGCTGGTACAAGAATGGCCTCAGCGCTCCGCGTGGTCATTGTCTCTGGGCCGATGCCTATAAGGACGATGCCAGCGCACAGCCGCGCACCAACTGCGCCATGGCGATCTACAAGGGCGATGACGTGTTCGGCGTCTCCACCATCGACGTCACGCTGGGCTTCTTCAACCGCCTGGTCGCCGACATGGAGAAGAAGGTCCACGGTCAGATCCTGATCGTCGAGCCGAACGGCACGGTGGTCAGCAACAGCACCTACATCAAGGACGATATCGTCCTGAAGAAGATCCCCGATCTGGCCGCTGGCTCGGCGATGATCGCGCAGGTGAAGGACGCCCTGCCGAAGGTGGCCAAGGGCGGTCAGGTCGAGCTCGATTACGACGCGGATGGCGAATCGCACACGCTGTTCCTGAAGCCGATCGCCGGCACTCCGTGGGTGCTGGCCACGAGTCTCCCGACCCGGCTGCTTACCGAGAACAGCACTCGCATCCTGACCAAGCTCGCCGCGGTGCAGGTGCCTCTGGCACTTCTGCTCATCGTGGCGCTGGTGCTGGGCATCCGTGCGCTGATGAAGCAGCTCGCGACCCTCAAGGCCAACATCGACGACCTCAACTCCGGCGACGCCGATCTGACCCGTCGCCTGGCGAACGGCAGCGGCAGCGAATACAACGGCGTGGTCGAGAGCTTCAACGGCTTCATCGCCCGTCTGCAGGGCATGATGCGTCAGGTGCGCGACAGTTCGTCGGCCATCTCGTCGGCGGCCACGCAGATCGCGAGCGGCAACATGGATCTTTCGCAGCGTACCGAGGAGCAGGCCAGCTCGCTGGAAGAGACGGCTGCGTCCATGGAAGAACTGACGGCGACCGTGCGCCAGAACGCCGATAACGCCCGTCAGGCCAATACGCTGGCGCGTGAGGCAGCCAACGCGGCACGCGATGGCGGCGGCACGGTGAACGAAGTGGTCGTGACGATGGACGCGATCAGCCAGTCGTCCGCACGCATCGCCGACATCGTGGGTGTGATCGACGGTATCGCCTTCCAGACCAACCTGCTGGCGCTCAACGCGGCGGTGGAAGCGGCCCGGGCGGGCGAGCAGGGTCGCGGGTTCGCGGTTGTGGCAAGCGAAGTCCGCAGTCTCGCGCAGAGTTCCGCCAAGGCGGCGAAGGACATCAAGGCGCTGATCGCCGAGTCGGTCGACGACGTCGAACGCGGTTCGCAGCTGGTCCGCGTCGCCGGCCAGCGCATCGGTGAACTCACCGGCAGCGTTGCCCACGTCGCTACTTTCATGGAGGAGATCATGGCGGCCAGCACCGAGCAGAGCCAGGGCATCGACCAGGTCAGCGGTGTGGTCACCCAGCTGGACGACATGACCCAGCAGAACGCGGCGCTGGTCGAGGAAGCGGCTGCCGCGGCCAAGGCGATGGAAGACCAGACGCGTACGCTCGAAGCGGTGGTCGGCGGGTTCAGGCTCTGAGATAAGGGGCGCTTGGTACCATGGGGGACTTTCATCGCCCCCATGGTCCCGTCATGTCGTCACCCCAAAGCACGCTCAAGGTCGTCGTCGGCTCCCTCAATCCCGTCAAGATCGGCGCGGTACGCAACGCTATCGCACCGCTTTTTCCGGGACGGCTGATCGAATGCGAAGGCATGCACGCACCGTCGGGCGTGCCGGAACAACCGATGACCGCCGCCGAGACTCGCGAAGGCGCGATCAACCGGATGGAATACTGCCGCGCACACGGCGCCGAGGCGGACTTTTACGTGGCGCTGGAGGGCGGCGTGGACGTCACCGCGGATGGTCCGGGCACCATGGGCTATGTCGCGATCGCCGGGGGCGATGACGTATCGGTCGGCTGCAGCGCGTGGCTGCCCCTGCCGCCGGCCGTTTACGAGGCGCTGGTCGATGGCGAGGAGCTCGGTCCCGTCATGGATCGCCTGTTCGGCACCGTCAACATCAAGCAGCAGGGTGGCGCCATCGGCCTGGTCACGAATGGTCACGTGACGCGCGAGAGCGCGTACACGCAGACCATCATGCTGGCGATGGCGCCGTTCCTGCATCCGGAACTCTACGGGCTGGTCGCGGCGGAAGACGCTTAGCGCATGCCACCCGAGCCGAGGATCAGTTCGCCGGTCACCCAGCGTGCGTCGTCCGAGGCGAGGAAGGTCACGATCGGCGCGATGTCTTCCGGCTTGCCGACGCGGCCGAGCGGGGTCTGGCTGGCAGCCCAGGTTTCGAAGTCGCCGCCGGCGATGCCCGCCGTGTGCGTGCCTTCGGTGATGACCATGCCCGGGTTGACCGAGTTGACGCGGATGCCGCGGGGGCCGAGCTCGCGCGAGAGCACGCCGGTAATCGCGTCGACGGCGCCCTTGGTGCCCGTGTAGACGCTGCTGTCGACCGGTGTGATGCGAGTGACCGCGGATCCGATGTTGATCACGCTCGCGCCCTCGCCCAGATGCTTCGACGCGGCCTGCGTCACCAGAATGGTGCCCAGCACGTTGATGTCGAAGATGCGGCGATACAGTTCTTCGGTGGTGGCCTCGATCGATGCGAACTCGTAGACACCGGAGTTGTTGACGACGATGTCCAGACGGCCGAAGTGCTCGATGGCGGCGGCAACGAGCCCTTCCGCGTCGGCCTGCTTCGAGACGTCACCGCCTACCGCGACAGCCTTGCCACCGGCCGCCTCGATGGCTGCCACGACCGCGTCCGCGCCCGCCTTGCTCGAAGCGTAGTTGACGACGACCGACGCGCCTTCGGCGGCCAGCGACCTGGCGATGGCGGCGCCGATACCCTTGGATGCGCCGGTGACCAGCGCGACTTTGTCTTTCAGCTTGCTCATGGGAGTGGTTCCTTGAATGACCGCCGATCTGGCCGTCGAAGAGCTATCCATGGGGTCGCCAGGGCAGGGGTGTCATAGGCGCCGCGTCATAACACTTATGCGGCGTACGCAAGATTGTTTAGGTGCGCCGGGGTTGAATCCATGATGCAATGCCGCATTGATGAACGGCATACCCTTCTGGAACTCCCGAGCCATGAGCACTTCGACCGCACTCGAACCCGTCGACTCGTTCGACTACGTCATCTTCGGCGCCACCGGCGACCTGACCATGCGCAAGCTGTTGCCCGCGCTGTATCGCCGCTTCGCCGAAGGCCAGGTGCCGTCGGACTCGCGCATCGTCGGTACCGCGCGCTCGCCGCTCGACGACACGTCGTACCGCGAACGGGCGCAGAAAGCCCTGAAGGAATTCATCCGCGCCGAGGAATACTCGGACGACACGGTGAACCGGTTCCTCGAGCTGGTTCACTATGTGAGCCTCAATGGCGCCGAGTCCAGCGGTAACTGGGACGGTCTCAAGTCGCTGCTGGACGACGGCGCGACGAATGACCGCATCCGCGTCTTCTATCTCGCCACCTCGCCCGACCTGTATGGCGATATCGCGAAGAACGTCGACGAAAAAGGTCTGCGCACCGAAACGTCGCGCATCGTGCTCGAGAAGCCGATCGGTACCGACCTGGATACCGCGCGCAAGGTCAACGAGGGCGTGGGTCGCCACTTCCCCGAAAACAGCATCTTCCGCATCGATCACTACCTCGGTAAGGAAGCGGTGCAGAACATCATCGCGCTGCGCTTCGCCAATCCCATGCTCGAGCGCATGTGGGACCACGAGTCGATCGAGTACGTGCAGATCACGGCGGCCGAGACGGTGGGTCTGGAAGGCCGGGGTGGTTACTACGACGGCTCCGGCGCGCTGCGCGACATGATCCAGAACCATCTCCTGCAGGTATTGACGGTCGTCGCGATGGAGCGTCCGTCATCGCTGGATGCCGACGCGCTGCGCGACGAGAAAGTGCGCGTCCTGAAATCCCTCAAACCGCTGGACCGGAACAATCTCAGCGCCCATGTGGCGCGCGGCCAGTACGTGCAGGGCACCAACGCGGGCAAGCCGGTGCCGGCCTATCGCGAGGAATTGCCCGGCGAAACGCCCAGCAACACCGAAACCTTCGTCGCGCTCAAGGCGGAGATCGATACGCCGCGCTGGCATGGCGTGCCGTTTTACCTGCGATCGGGCAAGCGCATGCCGGAGAAGCTGACCGAGGTGGTGATCCAGTTCCGCGCGGCGGAGCCGGGCCTGTTCGGTGAGGCACGTCCGGGCAGCCGTCTGGTGATTCGTGTGCAGCCGAACGAGAGCGTGACCTTGCCGCTGTTCGTGAAGCAGCCGGGTAACCGGTTTGCGCTGGACGAGGTGGATGCGTTCTCGAAGTTGAACGAGCCCTCGCGCATCGTCTATCGCGATTCGTATGAAGGGCTGATGCTGGATGCGGTGAAGGGCAGTCCGGCCTTGTTCGTGCGTAAGGACGAAACCGAGGCCGCATGGCAGTGGGTGACGCCCATTCTCGAAGCCTGGCATGACGACCAGACGGGACCGGATGCCTACGAAGCGGGCACCTGGGGACCGGATTCGGCCCGGGCGCTGCTGCGTCAGGCGGGGCATGTCTGGGTAGAAGATATCGCGGCCTGAGTCGTCGCCGGCAGGCCGGTTCCCGCCAGGTTGAGCGCTTACACGACCAATGAGGCTTCACTCGTCTCGCCACGCTCCAGCAGCGTGGCGAGGCGATCGAGCCCTTGCTTCAGTCGCACGCGCTCCTTCACTCCTCCCAGCGACACACGAATCGCCTCGGCCGGCGGCGCGCCCAGGGAAAACGCCTCAGCCGGTGTCACGGCGAGGCCGTCCAGCCGCGCCGCGGTCGTCAGCGAGCGGGCCGTCCAGCGGGCGGGCAGGGGAAGCCAGAGGTGAATACCCTGAGTGGCGACGTCGACACGGCTCAGCGCGAAGGCCGCCATGCGCTGCCTCTCACGCGCCTCGCGCCGCACGCCTTCCAGCACGGCGGCCGCGGTGCCGTCGTGAATCCACTGCGTGGTCAGGGCGGTCGTCATCGGAGCAGGCATCAGGCTCACGGCGCGCAGACTGGTCAGGAACGCGCCACGCGCCGCCGCGTCGGGCGACACCACGTAAGCCGTACGCAGCCCCGGTGTCAGCGCCTTGGATAAGGTCGCTACGTAGTAAGTGCGCTCCGGGATGTGTCGGGCGAGGGGCAGCGGAGGGTCGTCCGCGAGCGCCCAGTACGGGTCGTCCTCGATCACCTGCAGGCCGTGCAATCGGGCCACGTCGGCCAGCTGCAACCGCCGCGTCGCCGGCACCGTCCGGGCCGTTGGATTGCATAGCGTCGGATTCAGGTAGAGCACTCGCGCGTTCTCGCGCGCCGCGGCGTTTGCCAGCTCGTCCGGAAGCATCCCGTCCGCATCGCCGGCGACGGCGATCAGGCGGCGCCCCAGTTTTGCCGCCGCCGTGATCATGCCGGGATAGAGCAGCGCGTCGGTCAGAATCGCCTCGTCCGGAACGGTCAGGGCGAGGATCAGACCGGCCAGCGCCGTCTGCGCGCCGGGGCAGGTGACGATACGTCCTTCATCCAGCTTCCCGAGCATGGGCTTCAGCCAGAGCGCGCCGGCCGCGCGGTCCGCGGCGCTGCCACCACCGGCGTGGTAGCTCATCAGCAGGTGCGCGTCCGCATGCGTCAGAACCTGATCGATACCGCGTTTCAGCAGGTCCGCCAGATCGATTCCGTCTGGTGGGGGCGGCAGATTCATGCCCAGGTCCACGACCTGTGTCGTGTCGAACCGCGGCGCCGCGACGAATGTCCCCAGCGCGCCGCGCGCGTGGAGCAGATGGCGCTCACGGGCTTCGGCATAGGCGCGGGTAACGGTGGTGAAGTCGATGCCGAGTGCACGGGCGAGCAGGCGTTGCGGCGGTAGTCGATCTCCGGGACGAAGCCTTCCGTCGGCGACCGCGCGTTCCATGAAGCGGACGACCTGCAGGTAGCGCGGTCCCTTTTCGTCCAGCACGCCGGCCCAGTCGATACCCTGCAGGAAGGTTGTCCGTGTCACCTTGCCAACCATGTACGGAGGGAATGGTCAGGTAGTATGCGCCTCATCGGCGCGCTGGGTCATACATCGCCAACGCGCACGGCTCAGGCGCTGCGTGCGCCCGAGAGAACAGCCTCTAGAAGATCGACGACCCGCTGTCCCTCGCCCACGTGCGCGAGTTCGATGGCCGTGCGGCCGTCGAACTCGCCGATAGGCGTGCGCAGCAACCACTCCCAGACGGCGCGGCGGTCGGGCTCGATGAGCCTTGCGATGTCGGCGATGCGATGAATGATGCCGTTACGCATGGCTCAGAAGACGTGGCTGAGGGAGAGGAAGAAGCTCTGGGTGTGGTCGTCGCCGACCATCGGACTATCTCTCACGGCGTCGGGCAGCACGGTGTAGCGCATGCCGGCGGCGGTAATCCACGACGGCGACAGGCGGTACATGGCCGCCAGACCCAGCCAGGGCGCCGTGCCGCTGCCGGCGCGGTACGACGCCAGGCCGCTACGTGCCGCCTCGCGTCCGCTCACGCCGTAGTAGTAGTCGTTGAGCGCCCCATTGGCGCGGGTCACGCCGAGAGTCGGGGTGAGGGTAAGCGCGCCCTTGCGGATGGGATACGCGTAGTTCGCATCGAGCGACGTGCCGCCACCATGCCCGGTGAATTCCTTCTGCGCCGAGGCCTGCAGGACACCCCAGTCGGCCGTGTGCTTCCAGGCGATGCCACCCATGCCGGAGATATCGCGATCGGACAGGCGGCGCAGCCGCGCATCGTTGCTGTCGTCGTGACGGAAGCGGTTGGCCAGCGGCGACACCAGGACCGAGATCTCATCGTTCGGTGTCTTGTACAAGCGATAGCCGAACGAGGCGCCGCGGAAGTAGAACGACTTGCCTTCGTAATTGACCAGCGGCAGTGGCCAGGCCTTGTTGTCGTAGCTGCGATACGGGCTCGGGCTCCAGGTCGCGCCGATGCCGAGCGTCCAGTGCGCCTGGCCATCGGTGGAGGATTGCGCGTGGGCCGCGGGGACGGCGACGCCGGCGAGGACAGCGACAAGGGTCAGGGAGCGGAAGCGGGGCAGCGACATGCAAGGTAACCGTGGGGACGATGTCGGGCATGGTGGCGAGCCCACATTGCCTCAACATTGCGCGCCCGGTCAGGCCTTTAGCGCGTGTTAGCATCGCCCCCCTTCATGCCCGCGGTGCGGGCCGGGCGGGGTCGCGCATGCGCATATTGCTGGTGGAAGACGAACCGGAGATGGCCGAGGCCCTTCAGGGAGCCCTGCATCGGCACGGCATGCTGGTGGATCTGGCGGGTGACATCGCGCATGCGACGGAGGCCTTGCAGAGCAGGGTGCATGACCTGCTGCTGCTCGACCGTCAGCTCCCCGACGGCGATGGAGCCACGCTCGTGGCGAAGGCACGTGCCGTACACGTCGACCTGCCCGTGATCATGCTGACGGCGCGCGGCACGTTGACCGATCGCATTCAGGGGCTGGATCTGGGCGCCGACGATTACCTGGTCAAACCCTTCGCGATCGAAGAGCTGCTCGCACGCATACGCGCCATCTCGCGCCGGCCGGCGCAGATCGCACTGCCGGTCGCCTCCATCGGAAACCTTCGTTACGACTTCGGTGCACGGGAAGTCTTCGTCGATGGCGAGCCTCTGCGGCTGCAGCGCAGGCAACTCCTGCTGCTCGAGGCGCTGGCTTACCGGCAAGGACGGACGGTGCAACGCGAGGTGCTGCAGGAGGCCGTTTACGGTTTCGACGACGCGATTCAGTCCAACGCGCTGGACGCGCACGTATCCAAGCTTCGCCGCGTGCTCGCCGAAGGGGGCGCACACGTGGAAATTCACGTGATTCGCGGCGTGGGCTACCTGTTGCGAGAGGTGGCGAATGCATCATCCCGGTAAGTCACTGACGAAACGGCTGGCCTGGCGCCTCAGTGTTCTGCAGACCCTGACGCTGGTGGCGACGATCGCGGCGTTGACGTGGAGTCTGATCAACGCGCGGGCATCGTACATCGACGATGCGGTGTCGAAGACCATTCTGCGCTCACTGGTCGTCGAAGGCGGGACGCTGCGTCTGGACGACGATCGCGACATGGCGATGCTGCTTACGAAGTCGCCCGGTCTCTGGTTCGTCGCCGCCGATGAACAGGGTCGCCATCTGCAATATGGGCATATCCCCGCGGCGTACGCGTCATTCGTCGCCGCGCTGCCTTCACTGGAAGCCTCGGAAATCCATAGCAGCGAACCACCGTACGTGATGACCATGCGCCTGGCGGTCGATGAGCGGGACGGGGACCGGGTACACGTGATGGTGGGCGGTGTCCCTCTTTCCGGGCCGGCGGTGCTCGTCGCGAGGATCGCGTTCTACCTCGGTTGGCGTATCGGCCTGCCTCTGGTCTTGCTGACGCTCATCGCGGTGCCCTGGATCATCCATCGTGCGATGGCCGGCGTCGGTCGGGTCGCCCGGCAGGCCGGGGAAATCGATATCGCCGATCGCGGAGCGCGCCTGGAGGACGGTGCGGTACCGCGCGAACTGCAACCCCTCGTGCGTGCATTCAATACGGCGCTGGCCCGTCTGGCCGAGGGATACGACGCACGCGACCGGTTCCTTACGGATGCCGCGCACGAACTTCGCGCGCCGATCGCCATTCTCGAAGCTCGTCTGGAAGCACTTCCGCCCGGCGATTCGCGGACGCGGCTGCTGACCGACCTTGCGCGTCTGGCGAACATCGCCGAGCAGCTGCTGGATCTGCAGCGCCTCGGCCGTCAGCCCGACACCCTCAGTGTTCTGGATCTCGTCGCCCTGGCGCGTGAGGTCAGCTCGGATGTCGCGCCGCTGGTGCTCGACGCGGGATACGAACTGGCCATGGACGCACCGGATCACCCCGTGAAGATCGTCGGCGATCGCCTTTCGCTGTCGCGAGCGCTGACCAATCTCATCCAGAACGCGATCGTCCACGCAGGGGGCAAGGGACTCATTCATGTCGAGGTCCACGACGACGGCGTGCTCCAGGTGAGCGATCAGGGACCGGGTATTCCCAGGGAAGAGCGTGCGCGCGTGTTCACTCCGTTTTATCGCCTCCAGCCGAGCAGCGTAGGTACCGGCCTGGGCTTGCACCTCGTGCAGGAAATCGTGGCACGACACGGCGGCGACATCCGCGTGACGGACGCGCCCGGTGGCGGTGCGCGTTTCCGGATCCGGCTGCCTTCGGCCTGACCTCCGTCAGGCCGGAGACGCCAGAGCCGGGTCTCTCCGGTGGTGCGACGACGTTGCCATTGCATCCACGCGGTCCGCCCGCATTATGTGACGAACCCTCGAGGAGGTCCCCATGTCCGACTATCGCAAGACTCCCGAAGCCCTTTCCCGGCTCACCCCCGAACAGTTTCGCGTGACCCAGCAGAGTGGCACCGAAAGGCCGTTCCAGAACGCCTTTCACGACAGCCATGAGCCCGGTATCTACGTCGATATCGTATCGGGCGAGCCGCTGTTCTCGTCACTGGACAAATTCGACAGCGGCTGCGGCTGGCCGAGCTTCACGCGTCCGCTCGAGGACGAGCATGTCGTCGAAAACCGCGACATCAGCCACGGCATGATCCGCACGGAAGTGCGTTCGACGCATGCCGACAGTCATCTGGGTCACGTGTTCCCCGATGGCCCGCGCGACCGTGGCGGGCTCCGTTACTGCATCAATTCCGCCTCGCTGCGCTTCATCCCCGTGGCCGATCTCGAGAAAGAAGGCTATCCGGATTACGTGGCCCTGTTCGCCAACGAAAAAGGAGGTGTCGTATGACGTCACGCGCCATTCTGGCCGGCGGCTGCTTCTGGGGTATGCAGGATCTGATCCGCAAGCAGCCCGGCGTGATCGCCACGCGTGTCGGCTACTCCGGTGGCGACGTGCCCAACGCGACGTACCGCAACCACGGCACCCATGCCGAAGCCATCGAAATCGAGTTCGACCCGGCGAAGATCGACTATCGAAAGATCCTGGAGTTCTTCTTCCAGATCCACGATCCGACGACGCTGAACCGCCAGGGTAACGACCGCGGGCTGAGCTACCGGTCGGCTATTTTCTACCTGGACGACGAGCAGAAAGCCGTCGCCGAGGACACGATCGCGGACGTCAATGTATCGGGGCTATGGCCGGGCAAGGTCGTGACCGAACTCGCCCCGGCGGGGGATTTCTGGGAAGCCGAGCCGGAGCACCAGGACTATCTGGAAAAGTACCCCAGCGGTTACACCTGTCATTTCATCCGTCCGGACTGGGTGCTGCCCCGACGCGCGGCCTGATCTGACCTGATCCAGGCCCGGCGCCGCCGGGCCTGGCACGCGGGCGGGGCGGGCGGCGATCAGCGCGGGCGGATGGAAAGCAGGTCGGGCATGCGATCGATCACGGCCAGTGCACCGGCCTTCTGCAGATCCAGCGACTTGCGGTAGCCGTAGCTGACCATGACCAGCGCCACACCCGCGTCATGCGCCGCCAGCATGTCGCTCTCCGAATCGCCGACCATGAGCACGTCCGACACGGCGACTTCCGCCGCTTTGGCGATATGCAGCAAGGGCACGCCGCTGGGCTTGCGCTCGGGAAGCGTGTTACCGCCGACGATGGTATCCACGTACGGCAGCATGCCGCGAACCTCGAGCAGCGGACGGACGAACTCTTCGTTCTTGTTGGTGCAGACCGCGATCTTCACGCCTTGCGCGTGCAGCGCCGCCAGTGTCTCGACGACGCCGTCATAGGCGACGGCATCGAGCGCGGTTTCGGCATAGTGTTCGAGAAAACCGGGCATCACCGCGTCGATATCGGCGTCGCTCCCGGCATCGCGGAACGCGTAGGTGATCAGCTTGCGCGAACCCTCGCCGATCCAGTCGGTGATGCGCGCGGTGTCGACGGTGGGCAGTTTCCAGTCGGTCAGCGTGCGGTTGACCGATTCGGCGATGTCGGCGGCGCTGTCGACCAGCGTGCCGTCGAGATCGAAGATGACCAGCGAGAAGGGAAAGGTCACAGGCTCGGGCTCCGGGCGCAAAGACCGCCATTCTACGCCCTTGCCGCCCGCCGCTCCTGCATGAAGACGATCACATCGTCGACGGTCATGGGCATGGCGGCATGGAAGCCTTGCAGGTAGTCGCAGCCATGCGCGATCAACCATTCCGCCTGCGATTCGCGCTCCACGCCTTCGGCGATCACGTGCAGGCCCAGGGTATGGCCGAGCGTCAGGATGGCTTCGCAGACCGATGCCGAGCGAACCTCGGAGTCGATTTCGGCGACGAACGCGCGATCGATTTTCAGCGCATCGATAGGCAGATCGCGCAGATAGGCGAGGCTGGAGAACCCCGTACCGAAATCATCGAGGTGCACCGGTACGCCCAGTGCCTTCAGGGCATCCATCGCGCGCAGGGCCTGATCGCCGATCACGGCGCTCTCGGTGAGTTCGACCTGGATCGCTCCCGTCGGCAGATGGTAATCGGCGATGGTCTGGCGGATCGCATCGACGATGTCGTCGCGCTGCAGCTGCACGGCCGAGACGTTCACCGCGAGGGCGATGTCCGCGAAGCCCGCCTGCGCCATGGTCACGTACGCTCGCCCGACCTCACGCAGCACACGGTGGCCGAGCGGAACGATCAAGCCGGTTTCTTCGCACAGCGGAATGAAGACGTCCGGTGCGACGAAGTCGCCGTCCGGCAGTGGCCAGCGGATCAGCGCTTCGAGGCTGACGATCAGGCCGTCGCGGCTGCGGATGATCGGCTGGAAGTGGACGATGAAGGTGTCCTGATCCAGGGCGTTACGGATCTGCGCCGCCATCTTCAGACGGTTGATCGATGCCGCCGCCATGGCCGCTTCGAACACGTGCCAGGTGCCCGGCGCGCCGTTGCCCATCTGCGCCGCGAGGGCGGCCGCGCCGAGGACCTTCTCGGCACGCTCGCCGTCACGCGGGTGCACGGCGAGCCCGACCCGTGGTTCGAGGACGTGCAACATGCCATGGACGCTGACGGGTGAGGTTACCGCGCGCATCAGCGCGGCCAGCATCTCGCCACGGCGCTCGCCGTTAAGTATCGCCAGGACGAAGGTTTCGGCGGGACGATGGGCTACGGCGCTGTCGGGCCCCCGCAGGGCCGCGAACCGGTCGGCCATGACACGGAGCACGTCCTGACCGACGGCCTGTCCGAAGGTATCGCTGATCAGCTCGAGGCCGCGCAACTGAACGAAGGCGAGTTCGTAACCGACCGAGCGGCGGCGGTCGTCGTCGAGGAATTCGAGCAGGGCGTCCGTGTTGTGCAGACCCGTGGTGGCGTCGTGCGTCGCCCGGTGCCGCAGAACACGCTCGTTACGCAACCTTTCGGTGACATCTTCGGCCACGACCAGGCGCGCTGCGTGCCCGGGAAAGTCGATGTCGGAGGCGTGGACCCGTACCTGAAGCAGGCTTCCGTCCGCACGACGGTGTGTCCACGGGTGTTTTTCGACGACGCGAACGTCGCGATGGGTCACGGCGGCCCTCAGGGCGGCCTCGTCGGCCGCGGGTCGGATATCCAGCAAGGTCATGGCAAGGAATTGCGTGCGCGTGTAACCGTACGCGTCGGTGGCCGCCTGGTTCACGACCAGGAAACGCAGCGTGTCGATGTCGTAGACCCAGCAGGGCATCGGATTCTTGTCGAAGATGACGCGGAACCGGCGCTCGGCCGTTTCGATCTGTTCGACATAGCGCAGGTGATCGCGCTCGGCGCGACCGATGCGCCGCAGGATGTACAGCAGCGCGATCCAGTACAGAAGATAGAGTGCGCCGGTGAGCGCGACCACGGGGTACCAGCTTTCGACGACGGCGGCGCTTGCCGTGCCGAATCCCACCCACATCGGATATCGTCCCGGCGCCGCGGCGGAAATGAGACGCTCCACGCCGTCGATGCGACTGACGCGGCGGCCCAGACGGACGTCGTCCGGTGCGAACAGCATGTCGACCGGCTTGCCGGTCAGTTCGGCATTCGCACCCGTCCGGGCGACGATCATGCCGAAGCGATCGGTGATGGCGGCCACGTCCTGCGGGCCGGCGTGGAGGTTGTCCACGACGTCCTGGAATTCGGCCTGCCTGAGGCGGACGAGTACCCAGCCCCCATCGGACAGAGGCACAGCCAGCGGCATGACCCAGCCGTCGTTGTGTCGTGCGAGCGGACCCGTACGCAGGTCCGCACCGCGCGTGACGTCGCCACTCCACTGGCGGATAGAGGGTTCCGGATCGCCGGCGCTGATCGGCTGGCCCTGCGCGTCGACCAGGACGATGCTTTCGACCTGCTCATTGCGTGCCATGACGCCCTTAAGGTTATCGGCGACCAGTGCCTGCGCCTGCGCAGGAACGGTGCTGGCTAGATCGCGGGCATTGGCCGCGACGGCCTGCATCGCGCGCTCGATGGTATGCAGGCGCGCACTGAGCAGACGCTGTGCACCGTCCGCGAGAGCCTGCGCCTGAGCATGCGCCGCCTGCACGCGGTGACGGTAATCCTGAAACAGGACGGCCGCCAGACCGATGCCGATGATCATGCCTACCGCGAAGCCGATGGACCGGACCAGCGAAGAAGTTTTCCTGAACTCGTTGATCACGGCGATGGAACGCCTATCCCCCCGGAAATGAGGACGCTAACAGTCTCTCGGATCGCCCGCAATCATCTTCACAGATGCGGCGAAGTGTGCATTTGCCAATTTTTGGGTGTTGATGCGATGCATCCGCCGGCGTTTCCATGCCGTAATGATGGGTAACGCATGATTACTTAAGAAATCCGCATGAACACGCGTGTCCTCACGTTTATCGCTTACCAGGCGCTGTGGTTCGCCGTGGTCGCCGCCGCGGGACACGACCGCGGCTGGCTTGCCTGCGCAGCATGTCTCGTGTTCGTTCTCTGGCAATCGATCGCGTCAGCCGAGCGCGCCGTCGTCTGGCGGCTTGCCGTTCTCGCGGTGTTGCTGGGCATGCTCGTGGACGGAGGTGCGACGGTGGCAGGTGTCGTGCGCTACGCGGCGAAAGATCCGATGCCCTTTCCCGGTGGGCCCCCGTGCTGGATCCTCGGGCTCTGGGCGTCGTTCGCCGTAACGCTGCCGGGACCGATGCGCTGGCTGTCCGGCCGTCCGGTGGCGGCGGCGTTACTGGGGGCCATCGGCGGGCCGTTGTCGTACGCGGGAGCGCAAAGGGGTTGGAGCGCGGTGACGTTTCCGGCACCCGTCTGGCAGGGATACGCGTGGCTGGCGGTTTCCTGGGCTGTCGCGATGGCGGTGCTTGCCGTCGCGCTCGCACACCTGACGTCAGGCCGGACAGCGACCGTCAAGCGGTAATGCGAGGGCGTCGTCCCACGCGTGGGCCGGGACGTCACTCTTGCGCCCGGACGGGCTGAACTCGATGCGTACGTCGAGGGGCTTTCCATGCTCGTCGCGTATCGCGCCGGGCCCTTCGTACCGCCGCAGCAATCGTGTCGCCTCGGTATAGGTCACGCTGATGGTCGGTGCGGCAAAGCCATACCAGGCATCCAGCCTGAGATCGATCCTGCGGTCCGGCCCCTGCGCGGGGGCGGCGGTGATCTTCACGGGAAAAAACTTCCCGCGTCCCGTCATCAGGAACGGGACGGACGCTTCGCCCCGATTGACGCGATCCCAGTTGGCCCGTACGTAGGCATCGAACCCGGCATCGATGACCGCGCCGGCATCGATGGTCAATGGATGCTCACTGCGCTGGCCATCGACTTTGCGTACATAGGCGACACGCTGGCCGCCTTCGCCACGGACGCCCTCCTCGTATCCGTTGCGCGCATCTTTGAAGTCGAAGTCCGGCTGCGTCGGCGCACCAGCCGTGCTTAGCCGCTTGCGGGCGAAGGCCCTGCCATCCGGGCACTGAAAGACAATGGCGTGCCGTGACGCATCTTCGATGTGGACTTCCCGATAGATCAGCCTGTCGCTGCCACGGGCGAAGGCCTCGCCCGTGTACTGCTCCATCGCGAAAGAGGGCGAAGCGACGGCGTACGCCGAAAAGGCGATGAGTGAGAGAGCGGCTGGATGGCGCATGGGACCTCGTGGCGAAGGGGCGTCATGGAGTTCATACGTGCAGCCTCGCCGTCAGGATGCGCGTTGGTGCCGTGCAGGCATCGTGAGGCGATCCCTTTCCCGGTCGACCTCGTTCGCATGCCTTGTGTGTTCCTATTCGCCTGCTACTTGCCCTTACCGGCGCGTGGCGAACACGCCGTCCAGTGCCAGCTCCGCCGTGAAGCCGGCTTTGGTCAGCCGTGTCGCCACTTCGCGTGGCACGTCACGTCCGCTGGTCAGCTTGTTGGGGCTGCCGGTGTAATGGAAGAGACGGCCGCCACGACGGAGTACGCGGGCCAGCTGGCCGTAGAAGGCCTGCGAGTAAAGCTCGCCCGCGATGCCGAAGCGCGGCGGATCGTGCAGCAGGGCATCGACGGACGCGTCCGCGATATGCGCGATGGCGTGCGAGATGTCCGCGTGCGTAAGAGTCAGCCGTCCTCCGCTTTCGGGCGCTTCCGGATCGGGCGACCACGGGTTGATGGTGCGCAACCAGAGCACATCCGCGTTCTTTTCGAACGAGTCGATGCGCGCGACGCCGGAATCGAGACAGCAGGCGGCGAAATAGCCGAGTCCGCCGCAGGTATCCAGCACGACCTTTCCTCGGGGCTCGATCAGAGCCACCTTCCGCCGCGCATCGTCGACCGGCGACTCTTTCGACGTCGGCAGCATCTTGATGCCATCGATTTCGAAGGTCGGCGCGCCCCATTCGGTGGGAACCAGTTTGATCAGCGAGCCCGAAAACCTCGACACCGGTTCGAAGCTTTCCCCGTCCCACCAGTAAAGGGTCCGGTCCTTGAGCTTGCCAGGCCACGGGTAGACCCGGTCGCGCCAAGTCCACGTGTCCGCAGCAAGCAATACGTCTTCATCGGTACGCCCCAGATCCAGCGAACCACGCCACGCGCCCGTGCCGTCCTGTCGCGCAGCGGCCCACGCCGCGACGATGGGACGCGTGAGCAGCGGACCGGCATAGTGGGACACAGGCGAACTCCAGCAACGGGCAATCGACGATTTTACCTGTCAGAACGCCGATCCGACGGCTTTCAGCCACACGGCGACCGCGTGCGCACCCGGATCGGCGTGCCCCTGCGTCCGATCGCCGAGATAGGCGGACCGGCCCAGGCGTGGCCGCATCGTCCTGGTCGCCTCCACGCCGTGCCCGGCGGCGGCGATGGCGGCCTGGACGATGGCTCTGGCGTCATCTCCCCTCGCCACGGCGGCGTCGATCGCATCGGCCGCGGGGAGCAGGGCGTCGAGCATGGTGCGGTCGCCGGCTTTGCCACCGCCCAGCGCCTGCACGGCTTCGCAGCCGGCACGGAAAGCCGTAGCCCACGCCAGGGGCGCGTCGACCTTGCCCGCCTCGGCGAGGGTCGTGGCGGCACGCACGATGAACACGGCATAGAGCGGTCCGGACGTGCCGCCGAGCACGCGCCGCAAGGTCCCGGCGAGGGCGAGCAGGGCGCCGGCGGGATGGGCGACGTCGAGCGTGCGCAACGCATCGTCGATCGCACGGGCACCGCGCGCGAGGCTGAGGCCGATGTCACCGTCACCCACGACGGAGTCCAGTGCGGTGAGCTCGGGCTCGGCGGTTTCGAGAGCCGCTGCCACGGCGCGCAGGCTGGCGGTGAAGCGATCCGCCTGGCTTGCGTCGGCCCACGCCGGGCCTGCGGCATCCGCCGCCGCCTGCGTGGGAGCGAGCGCCACGATCGACGGACGCGTCGTCGGCCGCAAGGGCGCATGCCAGGCCGCGGCGGCGGCGGGTGCCAGCAAGCGCCCGAGGCGATGTTCGTCGAGCTTGAGCAGGCTGAGCGAGCAGCCGGGCATTTCCAGTGCGGTGAGATAGGTACCGACCAGCGCCGCGGATACTTCGACGCCGAGGTCGGCGAGCCGCGTCAGTGCGTGGCGCGCAACGATGTCGAGCTCCTGCACGGCGGTGCCGCCCAGGTTGTTGACCAGCAGCGCGACACGGTCCCCGCCACCGATGGCGCCGCGCGACAGCAGGCGTTCGATGAGCCGATCCAGCATCTCGTCGGCCCGCGCGATGGGGCCGCGCTGTGCGCCGCGCTCGCCGTGGATACCTAAGCCGTATTCCACTTCGGTCTCGCCCAGTTCGAACCCTGGCTTACCGGCAGCCGGTACCGTGCATGAGCCCAGACCCAGTCCCATGCTGACGACCGCGTCGATGGCGGCCTGCGCCTCATCCCTGACGCCGGCGAGGCTCAGCCCGGCCTCGGCGGCGGCGCCGGCCACCTTGTGCACGAGGACGGTGCCGGCGATACCCCGGCGACCGACGGCATGGTCGTCATCGAGAGCGACGTCGTCAGCGACGACCACCGCCTCCACCGCGATGCCCGCCGCGCGTGCGAGCTCCGCGGCGAGGCCGAAGTTGAGCCGGTCGCCGGTGTAATTCTTGACGATGAGCAGGACGCCGGCGGGACCGGCTACGGCTCGAATCGCCGCGAGTACGGCATCCACGCTGGGCGAGGTGAACACCTCGCCGACCACCGCGGCGGTGAGCATACCGGCGCCGACGTAACCGGCATGCGCGGGTTCGTGACCCGCACCACCGCCCGAGATGAGCGCGACCTTACCGGCAGCGGCGTGCGCGGCGTAATCGGCGCGCAACACGACGTTTTCGCCCTCGATGCGGGCCAGTCGCTCGTCGCCGAGGACGAGTCCTTCGATCATCTCGTCGACGACCTTCAACGGATCGTTGATCAGCTTCTTCACGCAGCGCTCCTCGTGGATTCGATGGTGGGCGGATGCAGGCATAGTCGCACCATACGTCCGGGTATAAAAATGCGTGTAGGCTTGGCGGCTACTTTGCCCGCGAAGCGATCTCATGGCCCTCAAATCCACGGTCTTCAAGGCTGACCTGCAGGTCAGCGACATGGACCGGCATTATTACCAGGGCCATGCCCTGACCATCGCCCAGCATCCGTCGGAAACCGACGAGCGCATGATGGTCCGCGTCCTGGCCTTCGCGCTCAATGCGGACGATGCTCTCGTTTTCGGGAAGGGCATCAGCTCGGAAGACGAGCCGGATCTCTGGCGCAAGGAGCTGACCGGCGAGGTCGATCTGTGGATCGAGATCGGCCAGCCGGACGAGCAGCGCATCCGCCGTGCCGCCGGCCGGGCCAATCGCGTCGTCATCTATAGCTACAGCGGACGCAGCGCCGAAGTGTGGTGGAAGAAGACCGCCGCCGCCGTGGCGCGCACCCGGAACGTTTCCGTCATCGACGTGGCCCCCGCCACGGTGGAGGCGCTCGCCGCGCTGACCCAGCGCACGATGCAGATCCAGTTCATGGTGCAGGACGGTCAGGCCCAGGTGATCAGCGGCGAGTCGGTCGTGCCGGTCGAGCTGACGACGCTGGCCTGACCCTCCGCGCGAGATCAGGGCACGCACTTGTCCGTGCTATTCAGCTTGGTCGATGCAATGCCGCCAAACGGGCTGATGCCGATACGCGATCCGGGCAGGCGTGTGGTGTTCACGCCAAGCCCCGTCGTCGTGGCGACACCGGCACACAGAACGAAGGCCATCGGCTGGCTGGGACTGGTGCGCGTCGACACGGGCGCGAGCTGACCCTGCTGTCCGAAGGTCACGACCGATCCGTCCACGGCGCGTGCCGAGACGTCATTCAAGGCGCCACCGACGCGAAGGATCTGCATCCCCGCCGATGCACTTGCCGAGTAGACATCGCTCGCCTTCGTCGTCGCCACGGGATGCACGTACACGAGCCATCCCGTTTCATAGGTGCTTGCGGCGGAGCAGGTCGCGCCGTCGGTACTCGCGCATATCGACACATAGGTCGCGCGCAGCACGGCTTCCGTCCGCGCGTACTGGACCGCCGCCTGCAGGTTGTCGACCGAGGTCCGGAGCCGGTGGCGCTGCAAGGTCGTGCGGAACGACGGCACGGCGACGGCCGCGAGGATGCCGGCGACGATGATGGCGATCATCAGCTCCAGCAGGGTGAACCCACGAGCGCCGCCCGTGGAATGACGCGTACGCATTACCAGCAGGTTCCGTTGCTGGTCGGGCCGGTCGGGGCCTTGACGCCCGTGTCGGTCACGGACAGCGTCGTACAGACGTCGCGCGCCTGAGCCGCACCGGGCACCGGCGTCGCGGTCGCGTTATACGCTTGCGCATCGAGCGAGTTCACCGCGCTTACGGTGACGACCGCCGTGTAGTACCCGCTCTCCGACGTCGCCGTCGTCGTGGCTGCGTAGCCGATGGTGGCGAGGTCGGCATAGGCGTTGTGCAGGGCGTAATACCGCTCCTCGGCATTGGCGATGGCCATGAGTAACTTCTGCCCGTCGGCGCGACGCGCCCGGAAGCCGTACTTGGTGTACGCCGGAAAAGCGATGGCGGCCAGTATCGCCATCACGACCAGCACGATCATCAGTTCGACAAGGGTGAAGCCGCGGCGTCGGTCGGGTGCGTGCATATCAGTTCTCACTGTTCAGGACGCGCCACGAGCGACGCCGCGCGGTCGGAATGCTGTTGGCGGCCGTCGCGCCCGAGGCGAGGACCTGGCCAGGCAGGTAGGACATGCCGCCGCTCAGGCTGGCCGCGGAGTAAAGCGCGCCCGAGCTGGCGGCGCCGCTGACGCGTGCACCGGCCAGTGAGTAGCCCGCACTGAAGCTCGTCGCGGCGCCGATGGAAACGCCGAAGGCGGCGCCGCCGGTCGTGCCGTCGAGCGCGATGACCGAGCCGGAGCCGGAGGTCGTGCATGGGTCGCTCGCTGCCGGAATGAGCGTGCTGAAGGACACCGTGTTATTGCTGGAATCGAGGGCCGGCGTGACCACCACGCGCTCCCCGGCGGTCGCATCCAGCGGCAGATACCAGCCGGACCGGGTCGCCGCCACGGCGTTTTTCGTGACGCCGATCGCATTGGCCGAATTGACCGTCATGGATTGCCTGAAGAGGTTGCCGCCAGCGACCGTGACCGGCGACGCCACGGCGGTGCCCGGATCGCGTATGCCGTAGAGCGCCTGCGTGGTGGTGTCCGCGGTATCCGCCGTGCTCAGGTAGCGCCCGGTACCGAATATCACCAGAAAGGCGGCGGACGTCGGATCGGCCAGGAGGCGCGGCGATGTCGTGATCGACTGGGCGTTGGCGGTCGCGGGCTTGAACAGCAGGCTCACACCCTGAGAGGGGGCCGTAGACGCCAGGGTGGTCGCCGACAGATCGATGCGCCAGACGTTTCCGTCGAGGTCGCCGGCGAACGCGACATCGGCAACCTGGTCGCCGTCGTAGTCGCCCACCGCGGGCGTGCTGAGTCCGTGACTCGACGTGGCCCCGGTACCGGAAGGGGTACGGATCTCCTTGAGCAGCGTGCCGGTCTGGGCGTCGAGAACGAACAGCGAACTGTAGGTGTTGCTTGCGGCCGCGGCGGTGCTGCCGTCCGGGAAGTAGCCGCCGGGTACCAGTACGACCCAGCGCCCGACGGTGCTGTTGCTGTCACCGTTGTTGAAAGCGACGCGTGTGATGACCGGCGTGCCGAAGGTATAGCCGAGGTTCGCGGGGGTTCCGACCGTGGATACGCTGTCGCTGTTGAATTCCCAGAGGATCTTCGACGCTACGGCGGTACTCGTGTTGAGCGTGGCCGCCGACGGATCGGTCACGTCGATGCCATAAACGCCACGTCCACCCAGTCTCAGCGCGCCGACCAGCAGCGTGTGCCAGCCCGCGGTGGTCTTGTTCGCGGTGTTGGCGGCGTTGAAGAAGACGTCGCCCGTCACGAGGCTCCCGTCGACGGTGGGGGTGAAGCTGAAGTTGGTCAGACGCGTCTGGGCGGGGAGGCTGGCATAGACGCTGGCCGGGATGTACCCCCAGATCTCGCGACCCGGAATGGCGTTCGCAACGGTGCTGAGCCGGGCATCGAAGGCATGCAGCATGCCATCATTGGCACCGACATACACGGTCGCCGGGCGCGCCGCCCACTTCGCCAGGAAGGCGGAATAACTGGTGGTCTGGTCCGTCTTGAGCGCCAGCGCCTCCGGCGAATTGGCGGGGAACGCATCGCTGTACGCGCCGTTGGGTGCGCCGATATACGTCGGCTGCGAACCGAAGACCGCCCCGAGCAGGGACGTGCGCGAACGGAAGGTGGTGCCCTGGAGCGTCCGGACACCGGACAGCCAGTCGACACGTTTGGCGCCCAGCCCGTCGGTCGTGGCGGCGGACCCCGTCCCGTCGGAGGAGTCGAGGATCGCCTTTTGAGCGGCACTCAACGTCGTGTAGGCGAAGGTGATGCCAGTGCCCGTGCCAGGCCCGGTCGCGGTAGCGATGAAGCGCGGGTCCTTGCTGAGATCGCGGGCGTTGAGGATGTCGCCCGCCGACCAGAGCGCGTCGCCGACACTGCCGTTGGCGTTCAGCAGACTCGCGGTGAGCGATCCGCTCCAGTCGGTCGTGTTGTAGCCGGCGGCGTAGGCGACCGCGCCCGTGGTCAACACGTTGCTGCTGAGGCTGAGCGTGAGTGAGCTGGAGCTGCTGGCGATCACCGAGGACAGGATGGTGGTCAGGCTGCTGACGAGCGACGTGGGATCCGCGGCGCTGAAATAGCCGCCGCGACTGTTCACCGCGGCATGCCAGGTGTCGTCGATATTGCTCGCTCCGCCGCCCGTCGTCGGTGTCGGCCACGGTTTGCCGCCGCCGCGCAACGCCGCGTAGTCGCCCGGATAGGCCAGCGTGCCGGAGATGCCCATGGTGACCATGTATTGCGACATGTGCTGCCAGCTTGCGGGGTCGTTGGACGGATTGAAGTAGACCTCGCTGTTGCTGCCGGGGTTGGTGGAGCTGACGGTCGACGTGGCGCCGGTGACGCCGGTCGTCAGGTCCGAGTAATAGGGCGGCACGATGTTCCTGAGGTCGGTTCGCAGATCCGTCGCCCAGTAATAAAAGGCGATATCCGCGAGGGATGGACTGGTCGTCCCCGCCTCGTTCCAGAAGATCCTGGACGTCTTGTCCGATGTCGAATAAGCGACTTTGTCAGGCAGCGTGGTCGAGACGGCGTCGGACCCGGCCGCCGCCGGGCTGTCGCCGTTCCAGTAGCCATCGGTGACCAGCATGTTGAAGTTCTTCCGGCAGGCAAGCTCGCCGGGATTGCTTGTGCTGCCGTTCCAGTACGGGTCCAGCGCTCCGGCCGATGTGGCGAGGCTGCGCTTGTAGAAGTCGCCGGCGACCTGCGTCGCGACGCGGGTCGGGGTTCCGCCGCTGGCCGGCACGCCGTAGATCCAGTTCATGAACTGGCTGCGCCAGCACGGGTCGCTGGTACTGGACGTCAGGCAGCTCGAACCGGTCGAGTTGGCCAGTTCGAGAATCTTGCTGGTCGACACCAGCGGCCCGTACGACTGACCGCTGTACGAGCCGGAAGCGTTATAGGTGCTCGAACCCGACTGACTCTGCAGTGTCTGCCATGCGACGCGCACCGAACCATCGGCCATGCTGCCGAACACGCGTCCGATCGCCGCACGGGCGTTGAGGTTGCGCGACCGGTAGTAGCTGTACCAGATGGCGAAATTCTGCTGAATGGTTGCCGACTCGTTCGCCACCAGGTGGTAGACGCAGGTGCTTTCATCCGTGGGCGATGTGCAGACGTAGTAGAAACCGCCCGTATCGGTCGTCGTGGTCGTCGTCGTGGTCGTTGTGGTGGTGGTTACCGTCGTGACGATGGTGCAGGTAGTGATACTGAGCCGGATCCCGCCCACGCCGATGCTGATCACGGTGTTGCAGGTCCACACGCTGACGCTCGTAGGGCTGTTCACCACCGTTTTGACGCCGGTGAAACCGCTGAACGTGCCGCAGTTTCCGAGGATCAAGGTGGTGCAGGTCGTCGTCGTGACGCTGGTCGAGGTATCGCTCGTCGTCGTGCTGGTCGTCGTCTTCCCACGCACGACCTCCGGAATATCCATCTGCTGGCAGGCGTTGACGGGATTTCCGCGCGGGTTGGTGGTGGTGTAGAACCACGTCGTCAGCTCATTGGCGTTGCGCGCGCAGGGGGCGTTGCCGGCCAGGGTATTCGAGAGAAACCCGGCATAGAAATTCTTCGAAAGGTCGATCACGATCGGGTCGAGGTAACCACTGTTGTTGGGCGACCAGCACTTCTTCGTCAACGTGTTCGCGCAATAGCCATCGCGCCAGGCCGCCTTGTACGTCGGCGTGCCCAGAGGAACACCATTGGCATCGGGCGGTACCACATAGGTCACCGTCGGATCGAAGTAAATCGGATTGCCCTTGGCCGAGTAGTAGTATTTCTTGTCGTAATAACCGTCCATCGCATCGGGGATCGACGTGGCGTTCATCGAGCCGGAATCGTCAAAGGTCACGACGATGTTGGGTGCGACCCTCGAGGTGACGCTGGGCGGCGTCTTGCTCACCGTCACCGTACCCGCGATCACGCTCGGCACCCACGCCATCCACGCCAGCGCGACCAGCAGGAGGGCGGCCCATGCGGTGGATGGCTTCTCTTTCATCATCGGCTGGGGCCTCAGGTCAGGGTGCATGTGACGAGGTTCGGCGTGACGAAGGTGGTCTCGACGACGCGGATCGTGTTGGGACTGCTCCCGGTGGCGCGTGCGGTAATCCGGTACAGGTAGAACTTCGCCGTCGCCGATCCGCTCGATCCGGCCTCTTTGGCGGCGCTGGTTCCGTTACCCGGGGCGAGGTCCTGACCGAGGAATTCGACGACATACCAGGGGTTGCGCGCCATGACGGCGGTCGACAACGCGGCGTCGCTGCTTTTCTTCGTGTAATCGATGGTCACGCCGGCGCCCTTGTATTCGGTGGCGCCGTCGACCATCCAGACCGATGACTGTCGGAATGCCGTGACCTTCGCGCTGATCGTGGAAGGGTTGCTGGAGTTGTAGCAGGCGACGGCGGCGTTACCGCTGAAGAGGTTCCATTCGACGCCGCGCAAGGCGTTCTCGGCGGACCACTCCGCCTGTTGCGCGTTGCGCATCGCTCCGGCCATGCGCTCCTGCAGCAATGAGCGACTGGATGTGCTGATCGCCACGATGGTCAGGATGAGCAGAAAGATCATCGCCAGGACGAGCACGGCACCGCGCTGCCGGTTCATGGGTTGTAGTTCCGGATCGACACCACGGCGGTGAACTCCCGCCGCAGCATGTGATTGTCGAAACCCTGCTGGCTGGGCATCACCGCTCGCTTCGTATCGTCGGGCGACGAGAGTCCGGTAACCGCGCTGTCTCCGTAGTACTGGTACTGGAGGTCGGTCGGGGTCAGCGTATACAGCGGGAGCTGTCCGTCCATCAGAATGTGAACCTCGATACTCTGTACGGACCGCCACATGCAGCCGGGATCGGTCCCGGAAACGGTCACCGTCGATGACGCGCACGCCGTCGAGCTGTCGATCTCCGCCGCGGTGCGATAGCTGGTGTTGCCTGAGCCGTCCATCACCCCGTAGAGGAAATCGAGCCGTTCCACGCCGCGTACCACTTCGGCGCTCACACCGTTGACCCGCTTCATCAGTGCACCGGTCTTGTGCCCGTTGTTGTCGTCCACGACCTGTAGAAAGTACGAAACGGTCTGGAAGTCCCGGTTGAAATCGAACAGCCTCGGTGTGACGCCGGACGGCCGGGCCGGAGCGCTGTAGTTGGTCGATGGCGTAAACGTCGCGGACGAAAGGGTGGCGGCGAAAACCTGGGCCGAATTGCAGTCGGCGAGCATGAGCAGGTCGCCGGTGGCATAGGCGGATAGCGGCGGCTCGCCTGTCTGCGGGACGACGGTGATACCGGCGACCGAGCTTCCGCTCAGCGTCAGCTTGCTCGTGGTGCCATCGAGCGCCCAGCCTCGTGCGCCGTCAAGGTAACGCAAGGTGATCACGCCGGTGCCCGGTACGCGGTTACCCGTTGTCGTCCCCTGTTGGGGAATACCTTTACCGGTGGGATCCGCGGGATCTTGCGGCGTACACGCGGAGACGGTGCAGTCGTACCCTCGCAAGGCAAGGAAGGATGGCATGGCGAATGACGCGACAGGCGCCACGGGATACGTGTTGGTCCCGCTCGTCGAGCCCCACGTCGTCGTGTTGTCGCTGATGGCGGTCTGGAAGACGGCGCCTGACACGAGTACCTGAGGCGCTCGCAGGTAACGGTCCAGTGACACGACTCCGTTCGACAAGGGAGCGGACTGACCGCCGACGTTCGAGCAGTACTGCGCGTTCGTCATGCGCAGGTCGGTCGTCAGCGCGGTCATCGCGAAGCGTCCTTCCTCCTGCAGTTTGGCCAGCTGGGTCTGCGTGACCGTGCTGCCGGTGGTCGTGAGAACGACGCTGACGATGCCGCCCGCCACGACGAGGCCGAGCACCATGGCGACCATGAGTTCGACGAGGGAGAAACCGTAGGGGCGGTTCATGGCTGGAAATTCCAGACATAGACCCTCGGAGCGGCATCCTGATGCTTACTGTCGCCGGCACCGCGCTCCGTCCAGCTGATCCGCATGACGCAGTTACCGGCGTACGGCGGGCGTACCTGGAGCTGCGTCGCATTCGCCGTGGTGCCATTGCTGCAGGCGATCGATGCACTGGCGTTGGGCAGGAACGTCCGGAGCTGCGAACTCCAGATGTACTGGTCGCGCAGCGCGAGTTTGGCTGGCGTGCAGGCAACGTCGGCCGTGCATGCCTGCGATCCGCTCAGCGGATATGCCGCAAAGTTGTAACCTCCGGCCCAGACCCCGAGCGGATTGGCGCGCATGCGGTCGGCCATGCTCATCGCGATGAATTCGGCCTGGGTGCGCTGGTACCCGACCTGATTCGAGCGAAACGAGGCGATGAGGAGACTGGAAAGTCCGAGAAGGCCGACCGTGAAAACCAGGACCGCCATCAAGACCTCAATCAGAGATACACCTCTGACATGTCTTGTCGAAGCCATATGAAACCTTGAAAAGCAGAAGTGCGATTCAGGTATAGGCTGTGCACGCGCGTCGCTTTACGTCTATTCGGTAGAAGCTAGGCCTTTACGGCAAAACATCCCACGGCATCGCTTCACCTCGAGTGGTGGCCATGCGCTTTTGCTGTCACGTTCACGAATGTGGACAGCGTGCGAACGCTCCGTTGCAACCTCAGGGCAGACAACTGTCGGTGCTCGCGAGCTTTGTGGAGGCGATGCCGCCGTAAGGACTGACACCGATGCGTGTGCCCGGCAGGCGGGTCGTATTTTGCCCCAGGCCGCTGCCCGGCTGACCCGCGGGCATCGCGCACAGGACGAAGGCCACGGGTTGGCCGGCGTTGCTTCGCGATGCGACCGCTTCGAGCTGGCCCTGCTGGCCGAAGGTCACCACGCCCGTATCGACGCCGCGTGCGGACACGAGGGTCAGGGCCGCCGCGGCACGCAGGATCTGCATACCGCTGGCAGGCGTGGCGGAATAGGCATCCGAGGCTTTGCTTGTCGCTACCGGGTGGCTGTAGACGAGCCAGCCCGTGTCCCAGGTGGTCGACGATGCGCAGCTGGTGCCGTCCGCGCTCGGACACAGCGAGACATAGGTGGCGCGCAGCACCGCTTCCGTGCGGGCGTATTGCACGGCGGCCTGCAGCTCGTCGGCCGCGGCGAGCAACCGGTGGCGCTGGATGCTCGCCCGGAACGACGGCACGGCGATCGCCGCGAGGATGGCGGCGACGACGATCGCCACCATCAGCTCGAGCAGGCTGAAGCCCCCCATGGAACGCGGTCGCGACGGCATGGACATCACCAGCAATTGCCGTTGCCGATGGTGCCGGTCTGGCTCCTGACGCCGGTATCGGTCAGCGTCAGCGATCCGCAGACATCCCTGGCCTGGTTGCCGACGGGCACGGCTGTCGCCGTGTAACCCTGGCCGGCAAGCGCGTTGACGGTACCGACGGTGACGGACGCGGTGTAGTAACCGCTGTCCGAGGTGGCGGTTGTCGTGGATGCGTAACCGATGGTCGCAAGGTCCGCGTAGATGTTGTGCAGGGCGTAGTAGCGCTCTTCGGCATTGCCGATCGCCAGCAGCAGCTTCTGTCCGTCGGGGCGCCGGGCACGGAAGCCGTAACGCGCGTACGAAGTGAACGCGAGGGCTGCGAGGATCGCCATCACGACGAGGACGACCATGAGTTCGAGCAGGGTGAATCCGGCCGCGCGGCGTGGCATCTTCATATCAGTTCTCGCTGTTCAGGACGCGCCAGGCACGTCGGCGGGCCGTAGGGATGCTGGTTCCGAACGTGCTGCCAGCGGAGGTCAGCTGGCCGGCCGCGTAGGCGGTGCCGCCGGAAAGGCTGGCCGCCGTATAGAGCGAGCCCGAACTGGCCGCACCCGTGACGTGCGCGCCGGCAAGGGAGTAGCCGGTCCCGAACGACACCGCGCTGCCGATCGAGACACCGATGGCGGCGGCGCCGGTCGTCCCGTCAAGGGCGATGACCGAGCCGGAGCTCGAGGTCGTGCAGGGGTCGTTGGCGGTCGGGATCAACGTGCTGAACGTCACAGTGTTGTTCGAGGAGTCGAGCGCGGGCGTCACGACCACGCGTTCACCCGACGGGTTGTTCAGCGGCAGGTACCAGCCCGCATTGGTGGATGCGACGGCTTTGCTGGTGACACCTATCGCCCCGGTCGCGCTGTCCACGGTCATGGTCTGCTGGATCAGCGTGCCCCCGGCGACCGTGGTCGGCGTGGTCACCGCCTTGCCCGGATCGCGGATTCCGTAGAAGGCCTGAGTGGTGGTGTCGGAGGTATCCGCCGTGCTGAGGAAACGACCGGTCCCGAAGATCACCATGAAATACGCGGAGGTCGGGTCGGCGAGGAGTCGCGGGGAGGTCGTGATCGACTGCGCATTGGCGGTGTCCGGCTGGAACAGGAGGCTCACACCTTGCGACTGGGTGGTCGAGGCCAGCGAGGCGGCGGACAGGTCGATCCGCCACACGTTGCCATCCAGATCGCCGGCGAAAGCCACGTCGGCCACCTGATCGCCGTCGTAGTCACCGACGGCCGGCGTGGTGAGGCCATGACTGGCTACCGCGCCGGTGCCGGTCGGCGTACGGATTTCCTTGAGCAGCGTTCCGGTCTGCGCATCGAGCACGAAGAGCGAACTGTAGGTATTGGATGCGGCACTGATCGTGCTGCCATCGGGGAAGTAACCGCCGGGGACGAGCACCACCCAGCGCCCGATCGAATTGTCGGTGTTGGTGTATGCCACGCGGGCGATGACCGGCGTGCCGAAGGTGTAACCGAGATTGGCCGGCGTGCCCGCTGTGGAGACGCTGCTGCTGTTGAATTCCCAGAGCACCTTTTTCGCGACCGCGGCGCTGGAACTCATCGTCGCCGCCGACGGATCGGTGATGTCGATACCGAACACGCCGCGTCCACCCATGCGCAGCGAGCCGACCAGCAACGTATGCCATCCTGCGGACGAGTTGTTCTGCGCGTTATCGCCGTTGAAGAAAACGTCGCCGGTGACCGGGCTTCCGTCGACCGTCGGCGTGAAGGCGAATTTATTCAGTCGTGACTGCGCCGGCAGGTTGGCGTAGACGCTGGCCGGTACGTAGCCCCAGATCTCCCGTCCGGGCGATGCACCGCTCACCGACGCGAGGCGGGCGTCGAAGGCGTGCAGCATGCCGTCGTTGGCGCCCACGTAAACGGTGGACGGCCGATTCGCCCAGGTCGCCAGAAAACGGGAGTAGCTGTTGGCGGAACCGTTCTTCAGCGCCACCGCCTCGGGCGAACCGCTGGGGAACGTATCGCTGTAGCCACCCGTGGGCGCGCCGACGAAGGCCGGCTGCGAACCGAACACCGCACCGAGCAGCGAGGTACGGGTGCGCAGGGAGGTGCCTTCCAGCGTGCGCACGCCACTGAGCCAGTCGACGCGCGATGCGCCCAGCCCATCGGTGGTCGCCGTCGAGCCGCTGCCATCGGACGAGTTGATGGCGGCCTGCTCGGCCGTGCTGAGGTTGGCGTAAGCAAAGGCGACGCCGGTCCCCGTGCCCGGTCCGGTACCTGTGGTGAGGATGCGCGGGTCGCTGGCGGCGCGCTGGGTCAGCATCGTGCCGGCCGACCAGAGCGTGGTGCCGATGGAGCCATCGGTGCCCACGGCCTTGGCCAGCAGTGATCCGCTCCAGTCCGTGGTGTCGTAACCCGCGTAGTAGGCGACGGCATTGGTCGTCAGCACATTGGTGCTGAGGCTCAGCGTCAGGGCGGTGGAACTGCTTGCGATCACGGAGGACAGGATCGTGCTCAGGCTGTTCACCAGCGATGTGGGATCCGCCGCGCTGAAGTAGCCACCCCGGCTGTTGAGCGCGGCATGCCAGGTGTCGTCGATGTTGGTCGCGCCACCCGACGTATTGGGCGTCGGCCATTTCTTGCCGTTGCTCCCCGTGCGGAGCGCCGCGTAGTCATCGGGGTAGGTGAGGCTGCCGGAGATACCCATCGTCACCATGTACTGCGACATGTGCTGCCACGTGGCGGGATCGTTCGACGGGTTGAAATACACCTCGGGGGTGGCGCCCGGGGACGCGGTATTCACCGTGGCGGTGCTGCCGGTGATGCCTGTCGTCAGGTCGGGGTAGTAAGCCGGAACGTTGTCCTTGAGGTCGCTGCGCAGGTCATTGGCCCAATAGGCAAACGCGATGTCCGCGAGCGAGGGATTGGTCGTGCCGGTCTGATTCCAGAAGATTCTCGACGTACCGTCGCTGATCGAATAGGACGTGCCGTCGGGAAGTGTCACCGCCTTGTTGTCGTTCGGGCTGACCGTCGACGGATTGTCGCCGTTCCAGTAGCCGTCGGTGACCAGCATGTTGAAGTTCTTGCGGCAGGACAGCTCGCCGGGCGTGCTGGTGCTGCCGTTCCAGTACGGGTCCTGCGACGTCGGCGAGGTCTTCAGTGTACGTTTGAAGAACTCGCCGGCGGCCACCGTCGCGACGCGCGTCGGCGTGCCGCCGCTGGCGGGAGCGCCATACAGCCAGTTCATGAACTGGCTCCGCCAGCAGCTGTCGCTGGTGCTGGTCGCCGTACATCCCGTCGTGGCATTCGCCAGTTCGAGAATCTTGCTCGTGGACGCCAGTGGGCCGTACGAGGGGCCGCCATAGGAACCCGTGGTGTTGTAGCTGCCGCTGGCCGACTGGCTTTGCAGCGTCTGCCAGGCGACGCGTACCGCGCCGTCGCCGATGCTGCCGAAGACGCGGCCCACGGCGGCACGGGCGTTGAGATTGCGCGTGCGATAGAAGCTGTACCAGTTGGCGAAGTTCTGCTGGGTCGCCGCCGATTCGTTGGCGACCAGATGGTACGTACAGGTGCTGTCGCTGGTCGCCGAGGTGCAGACGTAATAGAAACCACCCTGGTCGTATGTGGTGGACGTCTTCGTCGTCGTGGTGGCGACGCTGCAACTGGTCGTCGTCGTCTTGTTGTTGCCTCTTCCCGAGGTCGTTGCCGTGCACGTATAGGTTGAGCTGCTGCCGTCGCTGCCCGTGTATGTGTGGGTGCCGGTGGTTCCGTTGGCGCTGCCGCAACCGGTGTTCGTGCAGGTCGAATTGGCGGTCGACGTCGTCGTCGTCGTGGTCGCGCCACGCACGGACGTCGGGATATCCATCTGGCTGCACGAGCCGTTGTCGTACCAGGTGGTCAATTCGTTGGCGTCCCTGGCGCAGGGCGAGTTGCCCGCCAGCGTATTGGCCAGGAACCCGGCGTAGAAGGCCGTGCTCAGATCGACGACGTTCGGCGCGATATATTTGCCACTCGAGGGCGCCCAGCACTTCTTCGTCAGTGTGTTGGCGCAGTAGCCGTCACGCCACGCCGCCGTGAACGTGGGCGTTCCCAGCGGGGCACCCGTCGCGTCCGGCGGTACGACGTAGGTCACCGTGGGATCGAAATAGATCGGATTGCCCTTCGCCGAGTAGTACACCTTCGTGGCGTAACTCGCGTCCATCGCGTCGGGGATGGAGGTCGAATTCATCGAGCCCGAGTCGTCGAAGGTCACGACGATATTGGGCGCCACCTTCGAGGTGACGCCGGGCGGCGTCGTGCTCAGTGTCACCGTCGTGGCCGCGGCCGGCATGGCGACGAGAAGGCATGCAAGCGCGCTGAGAGCCATGCGCCGGATGAAGGAGGGCAGGGACATGATCGAATCCTTCAGCTCAGCGTGCAGGCGACGAGGTTGGGTGTGACGAAAATACTTTCGACGACACGGATCGTGTTCGGGCTGCCACCGGTGGCACGCGCCGTGATCCGGTACAGGTAAAACCTGGCGGTCGCGGTTCCGCTGGAGCCCGCTTCCTTCGCCGCACTGGTGGCGTTGTTGGGCGAGAGGTCCTGACCGAGGTATTCGACGATGTACCAGGGATTCCGGGCCATGACAGCCGTCGACAACGCCGCGTCGGATGACGCGGTCGTGTAATCGATGCTGACGCCCGCTCCCTTGTATTCGGTCGCGCCGTCGGTAAGCCAGATCGAGGACTGGCGGAAGGCCGAGACCTTCGGACTGATCGTCGCGGGGTTGCTGGAGTTGTAGCAGGCGATCCCGCCTGCGCCACTGAACAGGTTCCATTCGACACCGCGTAAAGCGTTTTCCGCGGACCACTCGGCCTGTTGCGCGTTGCGCAGCGCGCCCGCCATGCGCTCCTGAAGGAGCGAGCGTCCGGACGTGCTGATGGCGACGATCGTCAGCAACAGGAGGAAGATCATGGCCAGGACCAGTACCGCACCGCGTTGCCGCTTCATGGGTTGTAGTTCCTGACCGCGACGAGCGCCGAGAATTCACGTCGAAGCATGTGATTGTCGAAACCCTGCTGGCTGGGCATCACGGCGCGGGCGCTGTTGTCCGGCGCCGCGAGTCCGGTGACCGCACTGTCGCCGTAGTACTGGTACTGGAGGTCGGTGGAGGAGAGCCCGTACTGGGCGACCTGGCCGTCCATCAGTATGTGCACCTCGATGTCCTGGACCGAACGCCACAGGCAGCCGGGATCCGTGCCGGTGAGCGTGACCGTCGACGACGCGCACGACGTGGCGCTGTCGATCTGGGCGGCCGTCTGATAGCTGGTGTTTCCCGAGGCGTCCATGACGCCATACAGGAAATCGAGACGTTCGACGCCGCGCACGACCTCCGCGCTGACACCGTTCACCCGCTTCATCAGCGCGCCCGTCGTATGCCCGTTATTGTCGTCGACAACCTGCAGGTAGTAGCTGACCGTGACGAAGTCACGGTTGAAATCGAAGAGCCTGGGCATCACGCCCGAGGGCTGTGTCACGGATGCGTAGTTACTGGCAGCTGGTGTGAAAGTCGCGCCGGAGGCCGTTACCGCGAAGATCTGAGACGCGTTGCAATCGGACAGCATGGCCAGATCGCCCGCCGTGTAATCGGACAGCGGCGGCTCGCCGGTCTGCGGCGCGATGGTGAAACTGGTGACGGTCCTGCCGCTGAGGTTCATCGTGCTGTGGTTGCCGTCGAGCGCCCACCCGCGTGAGCCGTCGAGGTAGCGCAGCGTAATTACGCTGCTTCCCAGCACCCGCTTGCCGACCTCCGTGCCCTGAGCGGGGAGAGGCGAGGTGTCGCCCGAGGTCGACGGGTCTCCCGGCGTACACGTGCTCACCGTGCAGTCGTAGCCGCGCAGGGAAAGGAACGGAGGCATTGCGAAGGCGGCGGTCGGCGAGGCGGGGTAGGTATTGCTGCCGCTGGTCGACGCCCACGTGGTCGTGTCGTCATGCAGTGCGGATTGCAGGGTGGCGCCGGACACCAGCACCTGAGGTGCCCGGAGGTAGCGGTCGAGGGACATCACGCCGTTCGACAGGGTGGATGACTGCCCGCCCATGTTGTTGCAGTACTGGGCGTTGGTCATGCGCAGGTCCGTCGTCAGGGCGGTCATCGCGAAACGACCTTCTTCCTGCAGTTTCGCGAGCTGGGTCTGCACCAGGCTGCTCTGCGACGTAACGAGGAAGACATTGACGATACCGACCGCGACCAGCAGCCCGAGCGCGAGCGCGACCATCAGTTCGATAAGGGAGAGCCCTCGCGACGTGTGCGCGCGCAGGGGCGAGATCGCGGTCATGGCTGAAAATTCCACACGTAAGTCCGTGTACCGGCGTCCTGATGGGAGCTGTCGCCGGCCGCGCGCTCAGTCCAGTTGATACGCATCACACAGTTGCCCGCATAGGGTGGGCGGACCAGCAGCTGCGTGGCATTCGCCGTCGCGCCGTTCGTACACGCGATGGATGCCGTGGCGTTGGGAAGGAAGGTGGTGAGCTGCGTGCTCCACATCGACTGGTCGCGCAGCGCGATTTTAGCCGGCGGACATGCGCTGGCCTTATTGCATGTCTGTGTGACCGAGAGGGGATAGGACGCGGAGTTGTAGCTTCCGGACCAGACGCCAAGCGGATTCGCACGCATGCGATCGGCCATGCTCATCGCGAGAAATTCGGCCTGAGTGCGCTGGTAACCGACCTGATTAGACCGGAACGATGTGATCAGAAGGCTCGATAGTCCGATGAGTCCGACACTGAAAACCAGCACCGCCATCAGCACCTCGATCAAAGACACGCCCCTGACATGTCCTGGCGAAGCCATACTTCCCCTTGCATTTAAATCGAAATAAATCGGGGAAATGCTAGCTTCGCAATGATGGAGTGGCAACGAGGTGTGACCTTTTGCCGCCACTGCATACGCGTAGTCCGCATTCCGTGATGGTGCGATGCGCGCAATCTAGTGAATGAGACCATGCATGAAACAGCTAAAAACACGGTGCGAATATGCAAATGCTATAGCGCGTTTTTTTGCGTCCGCGAGATGATTCGATATCCGCGAGATTTCCGTCACCGCGTGTTCGATCCGTCGCGCTCTCACGAAAAATCTCATCAGCATCGTGAAATGCCACGACAGGTTGCGATTTCCTGCCGGAAGGGCGGCTTCCTGCGGCAACGACCTGGATTTCACCGCGGCTGCACCGGTGCGGGCAAAAGATCGAACCCGGACAACACCTCGGCCTTGGTGCCGAAGGAGGGGCTCGTGCGTATATTCCTGTGGATGGGCATCGCCGCGGTCGTGCCGGTCGTGGGCTGGGCACAGTCGTCATTCACCGAGGCCCGCGAGCACCGCGCGACGGACGATGTCGCCATCGGCGCCTGCGGCGATGCCGTGAATCGCGAGGTGCGGTCGCGCAACGCCATGGCCAGTCAGGTCGAGGTCGACGAGGCGCACGCATCGCCCGCTACGGAAAGCAGGACCGACATCGCAGGCGGAGGGCATCTTCGCGACGGATCGGGCGGCACGCGTAAGTTTACGTTTCGCTGCTCATACGATATTCGTGCGGGCAATACCTCGAACGTATCGGTGTGGCTCTGACCCGCGGGACATTCTTCGACCTCAGGGCGCCCTGGCCATGTCCGCCGTCGACCAGCCACCACCGAGGGCGCGGATCAGGCTCGCCGTCGCCACAAGGCGCTGCTCGGTGATCTGAAGGCTGCTCTGTTCGGCTGAGAGCGCGGTGGCCTGGGCCGTCACGACCGTGGTGTAGTCGACGGTGCCCGCCTGGTATTCATTGGTCGCGATCGTTTCGGCCTGCCGTGCGAGGCGCAGTGCCTCATCCTGCGCGACCGACTGCTGCGCGAGCACGCGCAGGTTGGACAACTCGTCCTCGACGTCCTGAAAGGCGGCGAGCACGGTGTGCCGGTAACTGGCGACACTCTGGTCGTAGGCCGCGCGCGCGGCTTCGACCGTGGATCTGCGCTGGCCACCGTCGAAGAGGGTCTCCGTCGCCGTTCCTGCCAGCGACCAGAGCTCATTCGGGGCGGACAGGAGCTTGCCCAGACCCGAGTATCCGGCTTCCGCCGACAGGTCGATGGTCGGGTAATACGCCGCCTGCGCGACACCGACCTGGGCGCTCTGCTGCTGCATCCTGCGCTCCGCTTCCGCGATATCCGGCCGGCGCTCGAGCAGTGCGGAAGGCAGCACACCGGCGACCTCGGGTAGAGGCGTGTCCAGCGTGGCCGCCGGAATGGTCAGCTCGGCCGGCGCTTTGCCGACCAGCAGCGCGATCGCATGTTCGTACTGGTCACGCAGGCGCTCCGCGCCGACGAGTGACGCGCGGGCCGTGGCGAGAGTGGTCTGTGCGGTGATCACATCCGAACGTGCCACGGTGCCCGCGTCGTACTGGTTCTGCGCGATGCGCTGGCTGCGCTCATAGGCATTCACCGTGCGCTGGTAGAGCACGATGAGCGAGTCCTGATAGCGCAGTTCGAAATAATCGGTGACCAGCTCCGCCTGCGCGGAGAGGGTGAGATCGGCCAGTTCAGCCGCGCTTGCCTGCGCGGAGGCCGTGTCGCTCTCGATCTGCCGACGGGCCTTACCCCACAGATCGGGCTCCCACGTGCCCGATGCGGTCGCCGCGCGGGTGGTGCTGTTGCTGCGCGCACTGTGCTGGCGGCTGGCGGTCGGCGCGAGATCCACCGTGGGCGACAAGCCGGCGCGCGCTTCGCCCACGACGGCCACGGCCTCGCGATACGCGGCTTCGTAGGCTTTCAGGTTCTGATTGTCGATGGCGACACGGGACACGAGCCGATCGAGCAAGGGATCGCCATAGACGCTCCACCAGGGACCGCGCTGCGCCGCGTCCTTCGGTTGCGCCGCCTGCCATCCGGCCGGCGCCTCCCTGAACGCGGTCGGCGCCGGTGCCGACGGGCGTTCGTAATTCGGCCCGACGGCGCAGGCGCCGAGGGCGGTGCTGATCGCTGCAACGAGGAAGATGGGGGTCAGTCGGTTCATGGACGGGTATCCGGCAGGGCCGCGCCGGGGAACGCCCGGTGCCAGAAGCCCAGCGAGCGATGGCGGAAGCGGTCGAGGTAGAGGTAGACGACGGGCGTCGTGTACAGCGTGAGCAGCTGGCTGACGACGAGGCCGCCGATGATCGAGATGCCGAGCGGGCGGCGCAGCTCCGCGCCCATGCCGTGATCGAGCACGAGAGGTAAGGCACCGAGCAGGGCGGCGCAGGTCGTCATCAGGATGGGACGGAAGCGCAGCAGACAGGCACGCTCGATCGCCTGGAGCGGTTCGAGGCCTTCGTTGCGTTCGGCTTCAAGGGCGAAGTCGACCATCATGATCGCGTTCTTCTTGACGATGCCGATGAGCAGGAACACACCGATCAGCGCGATGACACTGAATTCGGTACCGGTCAGCAAGAGGGCCAGTACGGCACCGGCACCGGCGGACGGCAACGTCGACAGGATCGTCAGCGGATGGACGTAGCTCTCGTAGAGGATGCCCAGAACCGCATAGACGGCAAGCAGCGCGGCACCGATCAGCAGCGGCATCGTGGCGATGATCGACTGCGACTTGCCTGCCGTGCCGCCGAACGACCCACGCACCGACACAGGCATGCGAATGGCCTGCGTGGCCTGCTCGATGGCCCTGGTCGCATCCGCCAGTCCATAGCCCGGCGCCAGGTTGAACGAAAGCGTGGTCGCGACGGCCTGGCCCTGGTGGCTCACCTGCACAGGCGTATTGCCGGTGGCCAGCGTGGCGAACGAGGAGAGCGGAATCATGGTGCCGGCCGTCGTGCTGACCGCGGAGCCGCTGGAGGCGCTTCCGCCGCTCGTCGCGATCGAGTTGGTCGCGGCGTTGGTCGCCGCGGAGGACGTGGACGTTGCGGATGTACTCGCCGCACTGGTGGTGTTCGACGTGGCATTGGTCGACGACGTGCCGCTGGCGGCTTCGCCCGACGTGCCGACGTAGATGCCCTTGATCGTCTCGGGATCCTGCAGGTACCGCGGCGCGAGTTCCATGACGACGTGGTACTGGTTCTGAGCCTTGTAGATCGTCGACACCGTACGCTCGCCGTAAGCGTCGTAAAGCGTCGCGTCGATGATGTCGGGTGTCAGGCCGAGCCGCGCGATGGTCGGGCGGTCCAGCACGACCCGGGTCTCGAGGCCGCCGGTCTGCTGGTCGGAGTTCACATCGGCGAGCATCTTGTTGGACTTCAGTGCGTCGAGCAGCTTGTTCGACCAGACACTCAGCAGCGCACTGTCATCGGACTGCAGCGTGTACTGGAACTGCGCGAAGCTCTGTCGGCCACCGGCGGACAGGTCCTGCATCGGGAACATCATCAGCCGGGCACCGGGAATGTTCGCCAGCTTCGGGCGCAGCCGGGCGATGACCTGTGCCGCCGATGCCGTCCGCTCCTCGAGCGGCTTCAGCGCGACAATGACGTTGGCCGTGCTGGTACCGCGGCCGCCGGTGAACCCGACCACCGTCTGCACGGCCGGATCCGCCTGCACGATGGCCTGCGCTTCGGTGAGCTTGGTGCGCATCGACTGGAACGACGTACTTTCGTCGGCGTTGATGCCGCCTATCATCAGTCCGGTGTCCTGCTGAGGGAACAGGGTTTTCGGAATGATCGTGAAAAGCACGACGGTGGCGCCGATGGTCAGAAAGAAGGTAAGTATTACCGCCAGCGGGTGCCTCAGCGCGATGCCGAGCGTTCGCGCATAAAGGTCGTGAACCGCCTGAATGCGTCGTTCGATGAAGCGACTGACGCGGCCCGGCCGCTTCGGCGTCGTTTCGTCCTTCAGCAACAGCGCGCACATCATCGGAGTGGTCGACAAGGCCAGCACGAGCGATATACCGATGGCGACGGACAGCACCAGCGCGAACTCACGGAACAGCCGTCCCACGATATCGCCCAGCAGCACGATAGGCAGGAAAACCGCGATCAGCGATACGCTCATCGACAGCACGGTAAAGCCGACCTCTCTGGCACCGGTCAGGGCCGCCTCGACGCGAGGCATACCCGCCTCGCGGTGCCGCGTGATGTTTTCCAGGACGACGATGGCATCGTCGACCACGAAACCCGTGGCGATCGTCAGGGCCATCAGCGACAGATTGTCCAGCGTGAATCCGCAAAGACGCATGATCGCGAACGTCCCGAGGATCGACACGGGCACCGCCACGGCGGGAATCAACGTGGCTCGCCACTCGCGCAGGAAGACCAGCACGACCAGGACTACCAGGACCACGGCGACGACAAGCGTTTCTTCAGTATGCGACAGCGAGGCGCGGATGGTGCTGCTGCGATCCGCGGCGATCGTCATATGCGTGCCGGCGGGGAGGGCGGCCTCCAGCTGCGGCAGCACCTTGCGGATACCGTCCACCGTGTTGACGATATTGCCGCCGGGCTGTTTGAAGATAAACAGCATGATGCCCTGCTTGCCATTGACCATGCCGACGTTGCGCAGGCTTTCCACCGAATCGTCGATCTCGGCGATGTCCTTGAGGTAGACAGGTCGCTGGTTGCGCCAGGCGACGATCAGATCGCGATAGTCGCTGGCCTCGGAGACCTGGTCGTTGGCGTAGAGCTGGTAACGGAGATTGCCCTCGTTGACCACGCCCTTGGCGCTGTCGGCATTGGCGGCGGACAACGCGGCACGCACGTCTTCCAGACCGATGCCGTACTTGAACACCTTGCCGGGATTGATTTCCACGCGTACGGCCGGCAATGAACCGCCGTTGAGGTCGACATTGCCGACGCCCTGCACCTGGAGCAGACGCTGCTCGAGAATGTTCGAGGCCTGATCGTAAAGTTGGCCGGTAGTCAGCTTGTCCGAGGTCATCGACAGAATCATGATCGGCGCATCCGCCGGATTGGACTTCCGGTAGGTCGGGTTGGCCTTGAGACTGGCGGGCAGATCCGCGCGGGCCCCATTGATCGCCGCCTCCACGTCGCGTGCCGCGCCTTCGATATCGCGGTCCAGACCGAACTGCAGCGTGATGTTCGACGAGCCCAGGCTGCTCTGCGACGTCATCTCCGTCACGTCCGCGATCTGGCCCAGCCGACGTTCCAACGGTGCCGCCACGGTCGACGCCATGGTGTCCGAACTGGCTCCGGCCATCTGCGCCTGCACGCGGATGGTCGGGAAGTCGACGTTGGGCAGCGGTGCCACCGGCAGCAGACGGAAAGCCAGGACACCGGCCACGGCGATGGCCGCGGTCAGCAGGATGGTCGCGACCGGGCGCCGGATGAAGATCGCGCTGAGGTTCACGATTGGCTTGCCTCGTGACCGGGCAGGCCGGCGCGATGGTGACGGAACCGCTGCGCGGCAAGGTCCAGCACCAGATACACCGCCGGTGTGGTGAACAGCGTCAGCAGCTGGCTGACCAGCAGGCCCCCGATCATCGCCACGCCGAGCGGATGGCGCAGCTCGGAACCGCTGCCATGGCCCAGAGCGAGTGGCACGGCCGAGATGAGCGCGGCCATCGTCGTCATCAGGATCGGGCGCAGGCGCAGCAGGCAGGCTTTGTGAATGGCCTCGCGTGGGCTGAGGCCTTCCTCGCGTTCGGCGGCCAGTGCGAAGTCGATCATCATGATCGCGTTCTTCTTCACGATACCGATCAGCAGGACGATACCGATGATGCCGATGATATCGAGCCCGGACCCGCTGATCTCCATGGCCAGCAGCGCTCCGATACCCGCCGACGGCAGCGTCGACAAAATGGTGAGCGGATGGATGAAGCTCTCGTACAACACGCCCAGCACCACGTACATGACCAGGACCGCGGCCAGCACCAGATACAGTTCGTTGGACAGCGACGACTGAAACGCATCGGTCGCGCCCTGGAAGTTCACACCGAAGCTCCCGGGCAGGCCGACGGTCTTACGCGCCTGATTCACGGCGTCGACCGCCGCGCCCAGCGACGCGCCGGGCGCCAGGTTGAACGATACGGTGGTGGCAGGGAACTGTGCGAGGTGGCCGATCTGGTTCGGCTTATGTGTCACCACGACTTTTGCGATCGAGCTCAGCGGGACCTGGCCCGTCGTGGCGGTGGCCGAAGACAGATAGATGGAATCGAGCGTCTTCAGGCCGCGCCCGAGCGTCGGATCCATTTCGAGGATCACCCGCATCTGACTCGACTGGGTGAACACGGTGCTGACGATGCGCTGGCCGAAGTTGTCGTAGAGGGCGTTGTCGATGGTCGCCAGCGTGATGCCGAAACGCGCGGCGGTGGCGCGGTCGACCACGACCGTGGCCGCGAGGGCGTTGTCCTGCAAGTCGCTCGTCACGTCCGCCAGTTCGGAGGACTTGCGCAGCTCGGCGAGCAGCTTCGGCGTCCAGGTGGACAGTTCGTCCAGCGACGGGTTGTCCAGGATGAACTGGTACTGGGTGGCGCTGACCTCGGTATCGACGGTCAGATCCTGTACCGGCTGCATGTAGAGCGTGATGCCGGCGATTTTCGCGGCGTCCTTCTGGATGCGGCGGATGATTTCGTCGATGGAATCGTCGCGCTGATCCTTGGGCAGGACGTTGATCTGGAAACGGCCCGAACTCAGTGTCGTGTTGGTACCGTCCACGCCGATGAACGAGGACAGGCTGACGACGTCGCGATCCTTCAGCAGCACCTCGGCCAGCGCCAGCTGACGCTTGCGCATATCGTCATAGGAGATCGACTGGGATGCCTGCGTAATGCCCTGGATCACCGAGGTGTCCTGGCTCGGGAAGAAGCCCTTGGGGACCACGATGTAGAGCAGGACCGTCAGCACGACCGAGCCTGCGGCCACGCCGAGCGTGATCCACTTGTGGTCGAGCGCCATGGTGAGAATGCGGTCATAGCCGCGGATCACGCGATCGAACCATCCCGGTCGCTTTCCGGCGTCGAGCTGTTTCGGCTCGGCCGGATGCTGACGAAGCAGCCGCGCACACATCATGGGCACCAGCGTCAGCGACACCACGGCGGACAGGACGATCGTCACCGCCAGGGTCACGGCGAACTCGTAGAACAGTCGGCCGATGACATCGCTCATGAAGAACAGCGGAATCAGTACCGCCAGCAGCGACACGGTCAGCGAGATGATCGTGAAGCCGATCTCTTCCGAGCCCTTCAGCGCGGCATCCAGCGGACGCATGCCTTGTTCGATGTAGCGGCTGATGTTCTCGATCACCACGATCGCGTCATCCACGACGAATCCAGTGGCGATGGTCAGCGCCATCAGCGAAAGGTTATCGAGGCTGAAGCCCCACAGGTACATGGCGCCGAAGGTGCCTACCAGGGACAGCGGCACGGACAGGCTCGGGATGATGGTGGCGCGGACATTGCGCAGGAACAGGAAGATGACCATGACGACGAGCGCCACCGCCAGCGCCAGCTCGAACTCCACGTCCTGGACCGACGCGCGAATGGTGGTCGTGCGGTCCGTCAGGACGGCCACATGGACGGACGAGGGCAGTCCGGCGGTCCACTGGGCGAGCGACGACTTGATGTTGTCCACCACCTGGATCACGTTCGCGCCGGACTGGCGCTGAACGTTGAGAATGATGGCGGGCGTCGTATTCATCCACGCCCCGAGTTCCGCATTCTCCGAGCCGGCCACGACCGTGGCAACGTCCTTCAGCTTGACCGGGCGGCCGTTCTTGTACGCGATGATCGTCTCGAGGTAGTCGGCCGGATCCTGGATCTGGTCGTTGGCATCGATCGTGTACGCGCGTCTGGGGCCGTCGATGCTGCCTTTGGGCGTGTTGACGTTGATGTTGTCCAGCGTGGTGCGCAGATCGTCGATATTGAGACCGTAAGCGGACATGGCGCGGATGTTCGCCTGCACGCGGATCGCCGGCTTGTTGCCGCCACTCAGCGTCACCAGGCCCACGCCGGGAAGCTGGGAGATCTTCTGGGCGATACGCGTATCCGCCAGCGTCTGCACCTGGGTCAGGGGCAGGGTGGGTGAGGTGATCGCCAGTGTCATGATCGGCGCGTCGGCGGGATTCACCTTCGCATACACCGGCGGTGCGGGCAGGTCGCTGGGCAGCAAACTGTTGGCCGCGTTGATCGACGCCTGCACTTCCTGCTCGGCGACGTCCAGGGTCACGGCCATGTCGAACTGCAGCGTGATCACCGACGCACCCGCCGACGAGCGCGACGACATCTGCTTCAGGCCCGACATCGTGCCCAGTTGCTGCTCGAGCGGCGCGGTGACCGCCGAGGTCATGACGTCCGGACTGGCACCGGGATAGAACGTCTGTACCTGGATCGTCGCGTATTCGACGGCCGGCAGGGCCGAGAGCGGCAACGAGCGCCATGCGACGAGGCCGACGATGAGCAGGGCGGCCATCAGCAGCGTGGTCGCTACCGGCCGCAGGATGAAGATGCGCGACGGATTCATGGGGCGGCCGTGGCGGCTGCCTTACCGGAGACCGACGCCTTCTTCTCGTCCGGCACGACGACCCTGGCACCGTCACTGAGGTGATCCGCACCGTCCACGACCACGACGTCGCCCACGTTCAGTCCGGAGGTCACGGCGACGTTGCCGTCGGCGGAAGGACCGGTCGTGATCTTGCGCAGCGATACCGTGCGGTCGCTCTTGAGCACGTAGACATAGGTGCCCGGTGTACCGGTCTGCACGGCCGTCGTCGGCACCGTCACGGCATCGCGCAGAGTGTCGACCAGCAGCGACGCGTTGACGAATTCGTTGGGAAACAGACGCCCGTCGGGATTGGCGAACAAGGCACGCAGCTTCACCGTGCCGGTGCTCGTATCGACCGCGTTGTCGATCGTATCCAGGGTGCCATCGGCCAGCTTCGTGCTGAACGTACGGTCCCAGACGGACACCGGCCGCGGCTTACCGTCGGCCGACGGCTTCAGCACGGCGGCCAGCGAATCTTCCGGCAGCGTGAACACGACCGAGATCGGATCCATCTGGGTCACCACCACGACGCCATCGGTGTCCGACGAGGTCACGTAGTTGCCGACGTCCACCTGGCGAAAGCCGGTCCTGCCGTCGATCGGCGAGGTGATGCGCGCATAGGTCAGGTTGAGCTTCTGCGTGTCGACCTGAGCCTGATCCGTCCGCACCGTGCCTTCGTACTCGTGCACCGAAGCGATGGCGGTGTCCACCGTCTGCTTCGATGTCGAGTCCTGTTTCATCAGCTGCTGGTAGCGCCGCAGATCGAGGCGCGCGTTTTCCAGCGTGGCCTGATCCTTCTGCAGCTGGCCCTGATACTGCGCCAGGGCGATCTGGTAAGGACGCGGGTCCACCTGCGCGAGTACGTCGCCCGCCTTCACCGTCTGGCCTTCGCGAAAGGCGATGGAGGTGAGGTAGCCGCTGGTCTGCGCCTTCACGGTGGCGGTAGCCAGCGATGTGACCGTGGCGATGGACTCCAGCGTGACCGGGATGTCGGCCCTGGTGGCTGTCGCCACGCCGACCGAGGTCGCCGTCTGCTGAGCGCCCGGACCTCCCTGATGACCGCTACCACCCGTACCCGACACCACCCGCCACGCGATGAACGCGGCGATCAGGAGGACGACCGCGACGACGGATACCCAAAGGCCGACGCGACGGCGTGACGGGGTGGAGGAGGATTGCGGTTCGGTACGCGGGTGCATGGCGGGCCATCAGGGAGATTCGGATGGTCGACACGGTGACACCGGACCCTTGTCGCGACAATGCATCTTGTTGATATCAAAACACATTTACACAGTGTGTCAGTATTTAAACAAACACCGCATTCGCTGGTTATCCGCCTCGGGGATGCCGCAGAATATCGACGAACCGCAAAAGGCAGGGCGCGTTGGCCACTCCGCACATTCTCCTGGTCGAGGACGACCCCGGTATTCGCCAGCCGCTGGCGGACTTCCTGCGAGGGAAGGGGTTCGTCGTCTCCGAAGCCGACAGCGCGGAAGCGGCGGAGCCCCTGCTGGCACGCGGCGATGTCGAGGTGATGCTGCTCGACGTCATGCTGCCCGGGGAGGACGGGCTGTCGTTCTGCCGGCGCATGCAGGCCAGGGGTTCGCCGCGGATCATCATGCTTACCGCGCTGGGTGAGTCCACCGACAAGGTGGTCGGTCTCGAGCTGGGCGCGGACGATTACATGACCAAGCCGGTGGATCTGCGTGAACTGGTCGCGCGAATCCGTGCCGTGCTGCGTCGACCCATGGCGGCCGATGCTCCCACGGTCGCCGCAAGCGGCGCGGATGGCCTGGTGCTGCGCTTCCAGGGCTTTACCTTCTTCCCGGCAAAACGCTTTCTGCGCAGCGACGCGGGCGTGCGCATTCCGCTGACAGGTACGGAGACGGATCTGTTGCTCGCGCTGTGTCAGCATCCGCGCGAGGTGCTCTCGCGTGACGAGCTCATCGGCCTGACCCGTGGCCAGGGCTTTCCGATCTCCGCGCGCTCGGTGGATCTGCTCATCAGTCGGCTGCGTCGCAAGCTGGCCGGAACCGATCCGCTCGACGATCCCATTCGGACCATGCGTTCGGATGGTTATGCATTTCAGCGCGATGTGACCGCCGGATGATCGGCCGCTTCTTCCGCAGTACCGTCGGCCAGATTCTGATGATCACGGCCAGTTCGTCGACGGTGACTTTCCTCTTTTCCCTCGCCCTGTTTTCGTGGCTTTACCCGAACGCGCCACCGCGTCCACCATGGCCGTGGTCGGTCGCCTTTCGTATCGAAAGTCTGGTGGACGGTTTGCGTGGCGTCCCGGAGCGCGATCGCGCCGCGTTGCTGGCCGGCGTGCGCTGGCCGCTTACCGAGGCCAGACTGGCGACGGCGGCATCGGTGTGCGATGCGCTATCCAAAGACACGCGTGAGCTGGAAGCGGTACTCCAGGACGACCTTGCCGCGACGAGCGGGAAAGTCACCGTGCGCGAATGCAGCGATGCGCCGCTCGAGACCCGTGTGCAGATCCTTGTCGGCCTGGGCGAGCAGACGCTTGCGGTGCGGACGCATGCCGTCAACGGCACCCGTCGACGGCTGACCTTCCCGTTGGTCGGGGCACTTGTCTTTCTGGGTGTCGCGGTCGTTCTCATGTCCGCATGGGCGGTATGGCTGGTCATACGTCCGCTGCGGCGGCTGTCCGACCAGGTCACGACGTTCGGTGAACAGATGTCGTTCGTGCCACTGGCGGAAGAAGGTCCGCTCGAGATCCGGCGTGCCGCGCACGCGTTCAACCTGATGCAGGAGCGCGTAACGCGCTCGATCCAGGACCGCACCCGCATGTTGGCCGCGATAAGTCACGACATGCGATCGCCGTTGACCCGCATGCGTCTCCAGCTGGACACGGCGGAACCGACACAGATGGTGCAGAAGCTGTCGCGCGAGACCATCCTGATGCAGGACATGGTGACCTCCGCACTCGGCTATCTCGGCAACCGGAGTTCGTCGGAAGCCTTCGAGCCGCTCGATCTTGCGGCACTGTTGCAGACGATCTGCGACGAGTACGCGGATGCCGGTGTCGAGATCCACTACACCGGGCCGGATGCCCTGACGGTCGTGTGCAAACCGAATGCGATCCAGCGGGCGGTCGGCAACCTGCTCGAGAACGCGATCGCGTTCGGCTCGCGCATCGATGTGATCGCCACATCCGCCGGCGACCAGGTGGCGGTGACGATTGGGGACGACGGCCCCGGCATCCCGGCTCATCAGCTGGCCGAAGTGATCGAGCCCTTCGTCCGGCTGGACCCGTCCCGTAACGCGCGACCGGGCAGTCTGGGCCTTGGCCTGTCGATCGTCAGCGACATCGTGCAGGAGCACGGCGGCCGCCTGACGCTGTCGAATCGCGTGGAAGGGGGGCTGCTCGCGCTGATCGAACTGCCCCTCGTCGCATCCGCCCCGTGATCAGTCCAGGCCGATCCAGCGGTGCGTCTCGGCCATGTTGAGGGCGAGCCTGGGGCTACGGCGGGCGACGCGCTCACGCTTCTCGCGGTCGGCGCGGATCGTCGGCCACGCGGCGAGATACGCCTCGAGTACCGCCGGATCGCCTTCGTATTTCGCGATCGTCGCCGGTGTCGCGGAGCGCAGGGCCACCGCGCCGTTGTAGCCGCCGAAACCCTGCGTGGCGCAGATGGCGCCGCCGTCAGCGTTGCCGTCGGACGGGTCGGCCTGCAAATGGAAGTGCGCCGCGACATCGGCCAGATCGGGGTCCAGACGGCGCAGTGTCGGGACGCCGGGCGCCTTGCGCCCGAGTACGAACTGCAATGCCTGGGACAGCGCCTTCAGGCCGGTCTCGCCCATCGAGTGACCGTCGCCGACGGCCTTCGGCGTGCCCACGAAGAGCCTGGGCAGTTCACCTTCGACACCCTGACGCTGCGCCGCGCCGCGTAGACCGGCCAGTGCGGTGCCGAGGTCGGTCTTGGAGTTGGTACGCGTGCCCGTCGCGTGCGCCGCGAGGTACTGGAAGTCGTGCACGCCGTAACCATGGCCGGCATGGGCCATGTCGAGCGCCTGTACCAGCGCGTTCTCACCGCCGAAGCCGACACCGGCGAAATGCGCCTTGCCACCGGCTTCCGCACTCTGGCCCCAGCCGACGATGATGGACGTAATATCCAGCTGGTTGACGAGGGCGAATTCCAGGGTCGTCACCAGCAGGCCCGAGCCTCCGTGGCCGACCACGGTGCCGTCGGCATCGATGTCGAAAGGCGCGAGCGAATCGTGCACGCTGCGAACGTTGCCGTCGTCGTGCGCGGCGTTCTTGGCGGCCAGCTTGTCGCCGGTCATCAGCGCACCGCCGCCGAACGCCTCGAGGATGCCGAAGCGTGGCTGCAGCGCGGCGTCGGCCGCGGTAAGGAGCACCATCTGCGGCTTCTGGAAACCGGGGTAGTCGAACAGCAGTTGCGGCGCGATGTCCGCCAGCGCGACCAGACTCGACGCGCAGGCGCCCACGGCGGTCATCGGCGCCTGCGGAACGCGCATGAAGCCGACATCGTCGGAGCGCAGCGACTCGCGCAGTTCCGGGTTCTTCAGAACGCGGCTGATGCTGTACGACGGCGACAGCATGGTCGAGACGAGGGCAGGGCCGTGCGAACCCAGCGAGTGCGCCAGCCGGACCGCGAAGGTGTCCTTCGGAAAGCCGCCTTCGGGCAGCGGCGCATCCGGCCGCAGCCATTGGCCCAGCGCTTCGTTACCGCCGAATGCCGTCGCTGACGCCACACGGAAGCCGAACGGGTTGGGGACCAGTTCGGACAGCGGACGCGGCAGGCCGGCCAGCGCGCCGAGCGCGCCGTAGGCGAACAGCTGGGCCTGCAACGACGGGCTGAGCAACGGATCATCCTGGAAAAGACCGTGCATGTCCTTGAGCTTCGACGCGCGGATATCCTCGTATCGCAGACCGGCGAGGCGACGCAGTCCGACGGTCTCCAGATCGTGCGGCAACGGTGCGGCGATGTCGGTTACCACGCGCGGCGCCAGTTCGCGCACGTTGGGCACATGGCGGATGCCGCTGTTGGCGCGGAGACTGTCGCCGTGCAGGCGCTTCAGTTCGTCCAGCGTGACGGGTTCACCTGCGTGTTCGCCGCCGGCCCAACGCATGCCGTCCGCTGCGCTGGCCGATTCCGGATCGATCTCCACCAGACCCGCGTCGAACGCGGCCAGCGGAAGGAATTCTTCCGACCGGGCGACGAGGGCCTGATAGGTTTCCGTCGAACCGACGGCCGACAAGGTGCAGGCCGTGCCGACGGTGACGAGGACTTGATTCGTTTTCAGGATAGCCATGCCCGGACGGGTACCGATACAGATGAATTCCCCATTATAGATCCGAAGACGCCACCCGTATCGACACATCCCTGTGATAGGGAGCCGCAATGACGGCGGGCTCCCACCACAGCCTGGTTCAGAAGAGACCCGGGTCTTCCGTCCGTGACGTATCCGGCGATCCATCCGGGTGTGTGAACCACAGCACCTGGTTACGCCCCTTCGCGCAATCGCCGCCATCCGTCGCCGCGGTCAGTACGCCTGTCGCGGTCGCGATATCCCTTCCGTAGCAACTGCCAAGGTTGTCCTTGAAGCGGAACACCTGCGTGCTGCGCTGGCCGGTGTGGCTGGTCACCGCACCGTCCGTGAAGACCAGCGTGTCCGCGGTATCGATGCTGTTGTCCACGTCGCTGCGATAGAGAACGAGGCTGCCCAGCTTCTTCGTGAACTGCCTCGAATAGCCCTGCGTGACAGCGCTCGGCGCCGTCGCGACGTTGCCGGCCGCGTCGAACGTGTAACGGAAACTGGCGACCAGTGGATAATCGAAATGCGCCTCGCTGGTGACGGTAACGCCGAACGGACCCTGCCGTGTCTTCGTCGTGCTGTCGACCGTCGACAGCTGATCGATGCGCTGGTCATACCGCGATGGGTCGATGGCGAAGGTCTGGGTGTTGCGGAAGGCCACCGTCTGCGTCACATCGGTGGTGACCCTGCCGTGAGACGTATCGACATAGCCCGCGGTGCGGAAGCGACGCGACGCCTGGGTGGCCACCGAGCCCGCGACGACTCCGGCGTTGTCGGTCAGCCGGTTGTCGACCGCGGCGACAGCTGGCTGACCCTGCAACGTATTGGCCGTGACGCTGCCCGTGAGAACCTTGCGACCGCGATCGAGATAGACAAAAAGGTTGCCCGTCACCGCGAAATAGCCATTGGCTCCCGTGACGCCGATCGCCACCGCATGCGCCTTGCCGTCATTGAGCAACGCGGCGAACGGTGTAAGGTCCACGCGATAGGGCAGGAAATTCAGTGTCTGCACGCCTGGCGTGGGCCGCCACATGTACGGATCGATGCCACCGGTGAAGATCCACGGATACACCGGCGCGACGCCTGCCGCGGTTCCGTCGATCGATACCTGCACCTCGCGGTACGAACCGCCGCCGCAGCTCTGAGCCTCCTCAGCCAGCGCATCGGGCACACAGGAGTACCAGAACTCGTCACCACCCTGGCCCTGGGCGAAGACGTCCAGGTAGGCGCGCTCGACGTTCGTCGGCAAGGTCAGCGTGCGTGATAGCACGTCCGCGCCGGTGTTCAGGGTGACCGGACCGCCCGCCGTGCCGTCCGATAGTGGAAATACCGCATCCGGGGCATCGACCTTCGGCGCCAGTACGTTCGCGGGATAGAAGACCAGCCGCGCCGAGCCACTGATCACACCGGTATAGGTTCCGTCGACGACGTTGCCCAGGATCGCCTGACCCGTCTGCACATTGCCGAGCAGACTTGCGAAGTCGCTGACATCGCGTTCGATGTGCCAGCTCGGCGAGACGGCGGCTGAAGGTTCCTGCGTGGTACCGAAATAGAGGTTCGCACCGCCGAGCCACAAGGACGCGGTGCGGTCGAACTGCCTTCCGGCGGTGACGGAGAAATCCGCTTCCAGCACGACCTTCGACCACGACTTGCCGCAGCCCACCGGTGGCGTATACGTATAAGGGTGGTTGGAGAAGTCGGTAAAGCTGAAACCCTCGAACAGCTGGACCGTGCACGCCTTGCCCGGTGGCCTCGGTACCGCTGGGTCGGCTACCGCGACGTTAGCGGAACCGACATTGAAACCCGGCGCCGTCGCTGCGAATGCAGCGGGCGCCGGGCTTACCATCATGCAACCGAACAACCCCACCCACAGGCCCTTGCGGCCCGCCCCGACGATGACAGCCATGCGCCCGTTCTCCCGCGACAAACTGCCCCCTGCGCGGGAAACGTAGCATAGGTTTTACCACTGGTTATCGTCGAAGCTCCCGCTGTCGCCCGAATCGCCCTGATCCCACGAGCTGTCGTTGTTGCCCATGTCGATCGGATCGTCGCGCAGGTCGTCATACGCCTGACCGGACGGAGAGGCGTCCTGCTGCGGCGGTGGATTGGCGAAGCCCGCCTCGCGCGAGGTCTCACCCGAGCCGTGGCTACGGAACGCCTCGTCGAGCAGGGCGCCCGCGGCCAGACCACCCAGACCCGCGGCCACCGCGGCACCGGCGCCCGACGAGGGAGCCTGCGGCGGGTAACCGTAGTTCGGCCCATAACCCGGGCCCGGGCCACCGTTCATGGGCGAACCATAAGGCGCGCCGGCGAAAGGCGGCGCAACATCACGGCGGCGGCGAGACCACAGGAAGGCGATGAGCGCGATAACTCCTGCGCCGATCAGAAGTCCAGACCATGGAAAGGACGCCTCCTTCGGAGGTGCCACCGCCGGGGCACCGCCGTAAGCCGCCTGGCGGGCAGCCGGGCGACTGGCCGACGGCGGCGCCATGGCCTGGTTGAGTTTGCTCTGGAACTGCTGGAACCGGGCGGGATCGGTGAAACGGGTCGCCGGATCCAGCGTGGCGGCCTTGTTGGCTTCCGCCCGGGCCTCACCGATATTGCCTTCGTGCGCAAGCACTTCCGCCAGCACGTAGTGCGCCTTGGCGCTCTGCGGGTGTTCCGAAACGGCCTCACGCAACGCCGTCTCGGCGGCGGGGAAGTCGCCACGGGCGATCATCGCCTGGACGTCCTTCGGCGAATCGCCGGCGCTGGCGGCCGCGGCGACAAACATCAGGCTAAGGGCAAGCAACGTCTTTTTCATGTGGGTGTCCGAAGCGCGGGATGGCGGTTTGAGTCGCCGCACGACGGAAAGTTCGTGCGAGGCGTCCTGTTCCGGATGTGCGGACGCCACGCTCGAAGATCAATCGCGGCGACGTGCGGCGAAGTGTAGCCACGCCCCGAAGCAACTTCTTGCGAACGACATCCCTCCGTTCATCTCGACGATCGCTCCCGGTCCGCCCCGGCCCGACGGACACTCAGTGCATCGCGCCCATGCCGCCCGGCGCTGTGGGCATCGGCATCATGTTGACGTCCAGGTGATACATCACCCAGATCGAACCGACGATCGTCAGAACGACGATGATGGCCGTGAAGAGGGTCGCCATCAGCGTCCATCCGCCCTCGCTCTTCGTGTCCACATGCAGGAAATAAACGACATGGACGACGATCTGAACCATGGCGAAGGCGAAGATCGTCAGGGCCGTGGCGCTGCCGCTGTGCAATCCTCCGCTCATCACCAGCCAGAAAGGAATCGCGGTGAGCAGAACGGCAAGGGCGGAGCCGGTGATGAAACGTTGCTTGTTGCCGTGGCTGTGGCCGGGATCGGCGGGATGGGAGGCGGCGGAAGTGGTCACCGGATGACTCCATACAGGTAGACGAAGGTGAAGACGCCGATCCAGACGATGTCGAGGAAGTGCCAGAACATCGACAGGCAGACGATGCGGCGGCGGTTCTCGACGTGGAGGCCTCGCTGACCGATCTGGATCAGCATGGTCACCAGCCAGATCAGACCGAATGCGACATGGGCGCCGTGGGTTCCGACCAGCGTGAAGAAGATCGAGAGGAAGGCACTGCGCTGGGGTGTGGCGCCCTGGGCGACGAGTTCGGCGAACTCGTGCATCTCGACGCACAGGAAGCCGAGGCCCAGCAGGCCGGTGATGACGAGCCAGAACATCGTCCGCTTCACGCGATCCGACTCCATCGCCATCATCGCGATGCCGAAGGTGATGGACGACGCCAGCAGCAAGCCGGTATTGAGAGCGACCAGCGACAGGTCGAACAGCTGCTTCGGGCCGGGGCCGCCGGCATAGTTGCGGCCGAGCACGCCGAACACCGCGAACAGCGAGGCGAAGATGAGCGCATCGCTCATCAGATAGATCCAGAATCCGATCAGGGTGGCACCGCCACCGTGTGCGTGATCTTCCGTGGCGACGAACCAGGTGCGGGTGGCTACGGGACCGTCGTGGCGGCTCGGCATGGCTACGTTGCTGCTCATATCAGGCTCCCGTGGCCAGTGAACGCGTGCGCGCGTCTTCCGTCATGGCGATCTCGTGCCCGGGAATGAAGTAGTCGCGGCGATAGTTGAAAGTGTGCAGGATCGAGACCAGCACGATGCCGACGAAGCTGATCGCGGCAAGCCACCAGATGTACCAGACCATGCCGAAGCCGAGGGTCAGGCTCAATGCGGCCACATAGATGCCGACACCCGTGTTGCGCGGCATATGCACCGGATTGAAGCCTGTGGTCGGGCGGACATAACCGTTTTCCTTCATGTCGTGCCAGGCGTCGAGGTCGTGCACGACCGGCTGGAAGGCGAAGTTATAGGCCGGCGGCGGCGACGAGGTCGACCACTCGAGCGTGCGGGCGTTCCATGGATCGCCGGTGACGTCGGCCAGTGCCTTGCGCTTCACGATTCCCATGACGATGCTCATGACGAAGCCGAGGATGCCGATCAGGATGATGACCGCACCGATGGCCGCGACGACGAAGTAGGGGCGCAGCGACACATCGTCCAGGTGATGCACGCGACGCGGCACGCCCATCAGGCCGACGATGTAGATCGGCGTCCAGGCCACCCAGTAACCGACCACCCAGCCCCAGAAGGCGACCTTGCCCCAGAACTCGTCCATCCGGAAACCGAAGGCCTTGGGGAACCAGTACGTCATGCCGGCGAAGAGGCCGAACACCACGCCGCCGATGATCGTGTTGTGGAAGTGGGCGACGAGGAACAGCGAGTTGTGCAGCACGAAGTCCGCCGGCGGCACGGCCAGCAGCACGCCGGTCATGCCACCGACCACGAAGGTCAGCATGAACGCGACCACCCACATCATCGGCAGCTCGAAGCGGATCTCGCCGCGATACATGGTGAACAGCCAGTTGAACACCTTGGCGCCGGTCGGGATGGCGATGATCATCGTCGCGATACCGAAGAACGAGTTCACCGACGCGCCGGAGCCCATGGTGAAGAAGTGATGCAGCCAGACAAGGTACGAAAGCAGAGTGATGACCACGGTGGCGTAGACCATCGAGGAGTAGCCGAACAGCCGCTTGCCGGTGAACGTGGAGGTGATCTCGGAGTAGATGCCGAAAGCGGGCAGGATCAGGACGTACACCTCCGGGTGACCCCAGATCCAGACCATGTTCCAGTACATCATCGGGCTGCCGCCCAGCTCGTTCGTGAAGAACTGCGTGCCGGCATAGCGATCCAGGATCAGCAGGAAGAACGCCGCGGTGAGTGCCGGGAAGATCGCGATCGCCAGGATGTTGCTGCACAGCGCGGTCCAGGTGAACACCGGCATCTTCATCAGGGTCATGCCGGGGGCACGCATCTTGATGATGGTCGCCACCATGTTGATCGCGGACAGCGTCGTACCGACACCCGCTATCTCAAGGGACCACAGGTAGTAGTCGACACCGGAGTCGGGGCTGTACTGCAGCTCGGCCAGCGGGGCATACGACAACCAGCCGGTGCGCGCGAACTCGCCCACGAAGAGCGAGATCATCGTCAGCACCGCGCCGGCAGCGGTCAGCCAGAAGCTGAGGTTGTTGAGATACGGAAACGCCACGTCGCGCGCGCCGATCTGCAGAGGCATCACGAAGTTGATGATGCCTACCACCAGCGGGATCGCCACGAAGAAGATCATGATCGTGCCGTGCGCGGTGAAGATCTGGTCGTAGTGACTGGCAGGCAGGTAGCCCTGGTTGGCGCCAAAGGCGACCGCCTGCTGGGCGCGCATCATCAGCGCGTCGGAAAACCCGCGCAACAGCATGATGATGCCGAGGATGACGTACATGATGCCGATCTTCTTGTGATCGACGCTGGTGAGCCACTCACGCCAGAGCCAGCCCCATCGGCCGAGCCAGGTGAGCGCGGCGACGACGACGAGGCCCAGCACCGCGACACCGATGAAGGTACCGATCAGGATGGGCTCGTGGAGTGGAAGGGAATCGAGCGATAACCGCCCGAGTGGTGCCTTGAGAAAGCCTTGGTCTAGCATGGTCGGCCCGGGGTTCAGGCCCGCGGCCCACACGAGGCGGCCGGGGCGGAGAGGAAGAAGAGGGTGTCGGCGCGAGGGTTCGCTCAGGGGCTGCCGTGTGGCATGGCGTCGTGGGACATGTCGTCATGCATCGACGCATCGCTGGCGGCGGCCCTGGGTGCCTGGTAGCGACCCTGATCGGCGGCGCGGTCCAACGCCATGACATCGGCGATGCAGGGCGTGCCCGGCTTGACGCAGCGGTTGACCGCCCGGTTGAAGATGTCGGCCTCGACGGCGGCGAAGTGCATCACCGGCACCTTTTCGCTGGGCTCGTCGAGCGTTAGGTAACGTTCGGTCGACAGAGACTCGCCGGAGGACCTGACCTTGCTCACCCAGGCGTCGAAGCCCGCCTGATCCACCCCGTGCAGCATGAAACGCATGTCCGAGTAGCCTGCGCCGGTGTAATTGCCGGAGTAGCCCCAGGTGTCGCCCGGTTCATTGAGCACCGCGTGCAGCATCGACTTCATGCCCGGCATGGCGTAGATCATGCCGGCCATCGTGGGCGCGTAGAACGTGTTCATCTGGCTGGTCGCGGTGATCGAGAAGCGCACCGGCACATCCACGGGCAGCTCGAGTTCGTTCACCGTCGCGATGCCCTGCTCGGGGTAGATGAACAGCCACTTCCAGTCCATGGCCACGACCTGGATATCCAGCGGCTTCATGTCTTTGGGAAGGGGCTTGGTCGCCGAGATCCGGTCCAGCGGACGGAAGGGATCGAGCAGGTGCGTGCTCGTCCAGGTGATGACGCCAAGGCAGGCGATGATGAGGAGCGGGATGGTCCAGACGACCAGTTCGACCCGGGTCGAGTGCGTGAAGTGGGGGTCGTATGCCTTGGGATTGCGACCTTTGCGGTAGCGCAGCGCGAAGATGACCGTGAGTGCCATGACCGGCAGGATCACCAGAAGCATCATGCCCGTGGCGACAAGGATGAGGTTGCGTTCCTGTATGGCTATGTCGCCGGTGGGGTCCATCACCACCATTTTGCAGCCGCTCAGAAGGATGAGCGGCACCGCGACTAGTGCACTACGGGCCCAGTGGGCTAAGGGGGTTCTCGGGGTCATGGCGGAACGATAGGGCGGCAATTGCCGATCGATCCTGACCTGGGTCAATTTTGGCTGCGATGCCCGGTTGCGTGTCGACAGCGACCGCGAAGCGATTCAGCAGGACCGCTGGGTGATGGAAGGTAACTATTCCTCGTGTATGCCATCGCGCTTCGCGCGTGCCACGGGGGTGATTCTTCTCGATGTGTCGACGGTGAGAAGCCTTGGGCGGTACCTTCGACGAACATGGTTCGAACGTGACCGTGTCGGTGGCCTGGAAGGTATACGCGAGCGGGTCTCCTGGGCGATGCTTCGCTACATCGCTTTCTCGAGTGCTTCCAAACGCAGAAACTACGCGGTGCTCGTTGCGGGACTTGCGCTGCCGCGCGTGGTTGCTTCTTCAAGTCGAGCTATTGACGAGCTCTACAGTGCATGGAGCCTGACGCGCAGGGCGGAGCAGGGGATTCTCACGGCAGAATTCCCACAACAGGACCGGAAACCGTCAAAATAGGCGCCCCGCCGCCTGCGATGCCTCCTGAAGCACGCCACCTCGCGCGGATTTATTCGTTACGGAACAAGATCTTGACCACTATGACACCCTCGGCCGGTGAGGCCGACAGCGCGCTGCTGGAGCGTTTGCGCGCCGCCGCGCAACTGCTTGAGTCGATTGCCGCCGACCGTCTGCTGCTGGAAGGACTCCCCGCCGACGATCGTCAGCGCCTGTTGCAGGCTGTGGCGCAGGTCTATCATCCCGACCCCGCCGAGCGCCGGGTCCGGCTGAAGGCGGCCCAGAAAGCCCGGCACGCGTCGAAGATCCAGGCCGAGGATGCGGTGCTCAACAATACGGGCATCCGCGCGCTGCGCCGGAAGCCGGTGTTCACGACGCCGAACGTCTTCGCGCCCGAGGGCTTCGAGGCCAATGACATCCCACCCGATGTCGATGCCGCGCAGCCGCGCGAGTCGATCGAGCCGAAACATTGCTACGTCTGCAAGAAGAAGTACTCGTCGATCCATTTCTTTTACGATCAGCTTTGCCCGGATTGCGCCGCCTTCAATTACACCAAGCGCACCGAGCTGGTCGACCTCCGCGGTCGCGTCGCGTTGCTGACCGGTGGCCGTGTCAAAATCGGCTATCAGGCGGGCCTCAAGCTGCTGCGCGCCGGTGCGGAGCTGATCGTGACTACGCGTTTCCCACGCGATTCGGCGGCTCGCTATGCCGAAGAGCCGGACTTTGCCGAGTGGGGTCATCGCCTGCAGGTATATGGCCTCGACCTGCGCCACACGCCCAGCGTGGAAGCTTTCTGCCAGGAACTCGTCGCGACGCGCCCACGGCTGGACTTCATCATCAATAACGCGTGCCAGACCGTGCGTCGCCCGCCGGACTTCTATGCGCACATGATGGACGGCGAGCGCGCCGCCCTGCACGACACGCCCGAGCACGTACGCAAGCTGGTCGGTCATTACGAAGGCCTGCGCGGCACCCACATCCTGCCTGAGGCCGGTGTGGCGGCGAATGCGCTGGCGGATCGGAACGGCGGCCTCTCCGGGCTGACCCGCGCCGCCGAGCTATCCCAGCTTCCGCTGCTGCCCGAAGAGCTGCTGGCCCAGAGCCATCTGTTCCCGGAAGGCAGACTCGACCAGGACCTGCAGCAGATCGATCTGCGCGAGCGCAATTCGTGGCGGTTGCTGATGGCCGAGGTCTCGTCGGTGGAGTTGCTGGAGGTGCAGCTGGTCAACGCCATCGCGCCCTTCATCATCAACGCTCGCCTCAAGCCGCTGATGATGCGCACGCCGGAACGCGATAAGCACATCGTCAACGTGTCGGCGATGGAGGGGCAGTTCTACCGGAACTTCAAGACCACCCGCCATCCGCATACGAATATGGCGAAGGCCGCGCTCAACATGATGACGCGCACCTCGGCGACCGATTACCACAACGACGGTATTCACATGAATAGCGTGGATACCGGCTGGGTGACGGATGAGGATCCGGCGGGTCTCGCGGCGAAGAAGGTACTGGAAGAGCGGTTCCATCCGCCACTGGATATCGTCGATGGTGCCGCGCGGATCGTCGATCCGATCATCAGCGGGATCAACACGGGCGAGCATGTGTGGGGGCAGTTCCTGAAGGACTACCGCCCGACCGACTGGTGACCTGCGGCCAGCCGGGTTCAATTCAGCTCAAAAACGGATCGTAATTCATTGATAATAAGCACGATTCAACCCTGCGATTCAGACTCCAGAAGCTTGCTACGTCTGGGGTTATCGTCTAGACTTAACATGTGCAAGGTCCTGTACAAGTCTTTGTTGGGGCCGAAGACAAATAGAAAGGTTTAGAAGGACAGGAGAACCCAATGCGCGTGGTCAGTTTTTCGGACGCCCGTAACAACCTCAAGGACGTATTGGACACCGTAGCAAGCGACTGCTCTATTACGGTCATTCATCGTCGTGACCATGAGGACGCCGTAGTCATGTCTCTCGCTGACTACAACTCGATGGCAGACACCATTCACTTGCTTAGTAACAAAGCAAACCGCGATCACCTTGCCAAATCAATCGCCCAGTTCAAGGCGGGCAGGTCGAAAAAACGAGAGCTGATTGAAGAGGATCACCAGGAGACCGCCTGATGGCGCGAAGTGTCAAGTTCACGGATGAAGCCTGGAAGGATTACCAGGACTGGGCTGAAGACAAGAAGACTCTGAAAAAGATTAATTCGCTTATCAAGGATGCGCAGAGAACGCCCAATGAAGGACTGGGTAACCCACATGAGTTGAGCGGCGACCTTGCAGGCTTCTGGTCCAGGTCGATCAACAAGAAGGATCGTCTCGTATACGCCTTCGACGACCTTTGCATCAATGTCGTCAGCTGTAAGTTCCATTACGGCGACCACTGACTCGGCGAATCAGATCGCGTCGTCCACTGGTGGCATCTCCTCGGTTCCCTTGACCGGCAAGGGCACCAGTGCCCACGGCAACATCGCCTGCGTCAGCGGACCGATGCACAGCGCGAACAGCACGGTCCCGATACCGAACAGGCCGACGCCGCCCAGCAGCAGGCCGGCGAACAGTACGGTGACCTCGAGTCCGGTACGGACCAGTCGAAGCGACAGCCCGGTCACACGATGCAGACCTGTCATCAGGCCATCGCGCGGGCCACGCCCCAGCTGGGCGCCGATGTACAACGCGGAACCCAGCCCGCACAGGAAAATTCCGCCGACCGTGAGGGCGAAGCGCGCCCACAATGCGTCTGGCGACCTGAGCAGATCCAGCGCGATGCCCGCCACCGTTCCAATCGTCACCGAATTGGCGAGCGTGCCCAGGCCAGGTATTTCGCGTAGCGGGATCCAGAACAGCAACACGACGAATGACACACCCACGACGACCCAGCCGAAGCTCACCGGAAGATGCTGGGTAATGCCGATGTGGAGTGCATCCCACGGGGCCTGGCCGAGGTTGCCGCGAATCATCATGGCCGTCGACAGACCGTACAGCGACAGCCCGACCATCAGCTGCACGAGGCGTCGAACGAGTTTCCCGGCGCGTAGCTGTTCCACGGGGCCTTGCTGGTTGAGCGGGGCGATGGTCTTCATGCGTTCATCGTGCCCGTGATTGGCATCGCTGGAAATAGCCGCTTCCGCGCACCGGCGATGCGGCCGTCGCAGACAATGGGTTATGATCGCGACCTTGACGACCGGAGGATCGCGTGTCGCCGTTCAACTTATTCCAAAGGGTTTCGCGGGCACCGACCAACCCCCGCGCGGAGCAGGCGCCACGGGCGTTCGACGTGGCCGAGTTGTACGAGGGACCGGTGCAACTCACGACGGATACTGCGGAGTCGGCGGTCCGCCTCGATGAAAAGCTGCGCCAGGCATATTTCTGGATCGTCAACAACGCGATCATCAGCCCGCACTACGATATCGAATACCACGACGGCCCCTCGGCATCGTTTCCGGTGGGCGACACCCGGCGCCCCTTGGTCCTTCCATCGGCTCAGAGCTATTCGAGCTATGTACTGCTGCCGCTGCTGACGTTCGCCACCCGGCGAAAATGCCTCTTCATCGGAGGGCCGGGACGCGGAAAGACCGCCAGCGCCATCCTCATGGGCGTTCTGGCGGGCTACCCGGTGCGCGAGGTCCGCCGGGCCATGCAGCACGGGCATCCGCAGATGACCATCGCCGACCTGCTGGGCAATCCGCTGCCGGCCGACCTGGTTGCCGCGCAGGACATGGGCGACATCCGCATCGCATGGCGAAAGTGGCTCTCGATGCGCGTGAAGATCATCGATGAGTACAACCGCATTCCCACCCGCACCCAGAGTGCCCTGCTCACGGTCATGGGGGACAACTACGCGGAGGTGCTCAACCACGTCTACGAGTGCCCGGACTCGGCCTGGTACCTCACGGCCAATGACGATCGCGGCGGCGGTACGTACCAGGTCATCGAGGCGCTGCGCGATCGTATCGACGTGGTCGTCCAGGCACTGGCGTTCAATCCGCGCTTTCTCGACGAGATGCTCTTGCGCATCGAGGAGAACATCCACCCCGAGGAAGTGATGCCGCGCGACATCATCTTCACCGAGGCGGAAGCGGACCGCATGGTGGAAGAGATTCGCGGGATCGACGTTCCGCACGACGTGCGTCGGCGCATCGAATTCTTCTGCAGCCAGTTCGAGCTGATGGAAGGCGCGGGCGCGCAGTTCGAGTACCTGACCAAGGACACGGTTCGCCTGGCCGGCATCGACTGGGCCCAGGTGGTGGCCGCGGACAGTGGACGCGACCGGCTGAAGGATCTCGGCTGCCAGACGCTCAACGGTCTGTCCGTGCGGAACCTCATGACGATCCTGGTGTTCGCCAAGGCACTGGCCTATTTCAGGGGGCAGACGGTTGTGGCCCTGGACGACGTGCGACAGGTGTTGCCGTTCGTGCTCAACGACAAACTGCAGCCCGATCCGGATGCGCCATTCTTCGCGCTGCCCGAGAACGCGGCCTACCGGACCGACCGTGTGAGCTGGCTGCGCTGGCTGCTGGACGCCTCCAACGCCGAGTACGATCGCCTCGATCTCGATCGCAACGATCCGGTGGGGGACTTGTCCGCGGAGTTTGCCAGGGGACTCGACGGCCTGAGCGAGCGCGATACGCGCTCACGCATCGTACGTATCGAACGGCTCGTGGAAGAGCGCGTCAAGGGGCGCAAACTCTACGGCCACCTCTATGACGACTTGTTGAAGCTGAAGTACCTGCATCAGCGATACACCAATTACCTGCACTGGCAGCAGGCGCGCTGAGGTGGTCTCGGCTCTTCTGGCCAACGTGCTGGCCGCGCGCCGCCCGTTGCTCAATCAACGGGTCGCCGAGGCCCGGCACCGGACACCGGGGATGGACCTTTCGGCCTTCCGCGCGTTCGTTTCGGACACGCTCGATCCCATGTGCGTCGACCTGGGCAGCGTCGATGAGCAGGCGACGGTAGCCATCATCGAGGCTGCCTTCGGCATCGGCCTGGACCTGGTGGCACAGGGTCTGGCCGGACCCGGCGCGAGGCAGCCGTGGATCGACCGCGCCTGGCGGGAGCTCGCCTTGCCGATGCGACACCTGCTGACGACGGCACCGGCGGACACACTCGGTACGGTGAGCAATGCGGTGGTGCGACTCGGCGGCGTGCCGGGTATCGACGTCGGCCGATGGATTTCGGACCTGGCCACGCTCGCGCCGCGCTGCGCGACGCTGGAGGCACTGCGCACGGTCGGTGCCCTTTGCGCCTGGCGAGCCGGCATGGCACACCTGCGGGTTGCGGCGCTGGATCAGGCCGGCCGCATCGATCCGTCGCTCGCGGCGGCAGCCGTGGGCGCGCCCGATCAGGCCTGGACCGACCTCGAACCGCGTTTGCGCGCCGATCGATGGTGGCACCCGGAACACGGCGTGGCCTCTCAGGGACGAACGGTGGGCGGGTTTACGGGTTTTGGCGGACCGTTCGCCGAGCCGCCGGTCGCACGCGCCACCGCTGACGGCTTCGTCGTGCAAAGTGGTGAGCGCTGGTTTCTCGTGGTATGCGACGCCTTCGGTGCTGTGGTTCTTCCGGCGACCGCGGCGGAGTTCACGCAGGCGGACGTTGGGTCCGTGAAAACGCTTCCGATCACGCCACGCGGGGTCAACGTCACGGGGCGCGACGTAGCGGTGCGGATACCCGGCGAAAGCGCCTCGGCGGCGCTGGGCCGGCACAGCGCCGCCTTGTTCTCGCCGTTGACGCATTATCTCCACGTGCTGCCGGTGTCCGCGTGAGCGCCCCCTTGCCGGCCGACGATCCGCTGGCCGTCTGGCGAGCGGCGTGGCCCCGGGCGCTGGCTGTCTGGAGTCGCTTCACCCGGCTGCAGGACCCACGTCTCTGTGGCACGCGTGCCGAGGCGTCGAAGGAAGGCCTGCAAGGCAGCTTCGCCATGATCCGGCTGGTCGATCAGCGCGTGGTGATCGATCTGGAAGAAGTCTCCCGGCTGAGCCTTCACGACTACGCTCTCGAAATTCTCGCCCATGAAATTGGGCACCATGTGTTGTCTCCGGCCACGGCGACCGACCACGCGCGCCTCCTGGCCCGCATCCGGCGCGCACTGCCGACGCTCGAAGCGCAGGCGCCGATGGTGGCCAATCTCTATGCCGACCTGCTCATCAACGACCGCTTGCAGCGGCAGGAAGGGCTGCGCATGGCGGATATCTACCGACGCCTCGCGGCGAGCGACACGGAAGGAGGGCGGTCGTCCGTATGGATGCTGTACATGGGCATCTATGAACAGCTCTGGCAGCTGAGCGCGGGCTCGCTCGGCGGTCCGGTCGACGACGATGCCATGAAAGGCGACGCGTGGCTCGGCGCGCGCGTGGTACGTAACTACGCCGGTGACTGGCTCGACGGGTCCACGCGATTCGCCGCCCTGCTGCTGCCGTACCTCGTCGAATCCACGAGCGATACACGGATCGAAGCACTGATGGACACACGGCATGCCGGCCTCGGCAGCCAGCCGTCCGGCCTGGATCGTCTGGACAGCGACGAACTCGCGCCCGTCATGCATCCGGCACTGGATCCGCGCGTGACGGGAGACGCGCCTCCGGCATTGGGGCCTCCGCACGAAGGCCAGGCCGCTACGGTGTCGACCGCGGCCGAACATGCCGGTGACGGTGCGCAAGCACGCGAGCCGTTCGAGTATGGTGAGATATTGCGTGCGGCGGGCCTCCAGCTCACCGACCACGACATCGCGGTGCGATATTACCGGGAACGTGCGTTGCCTCACCTGATCCGCTTCCCGGTGCGGCCACAGCCCGAGTCGATGGAGCCGCAGCCCGAGGGTCTCGAGCCCTGGGATCTCGGCGATCCGTTCGACACGATCGACTGGATGCAGACCGTGATGCAATCGCCCCGGGTCATCCCGGGGCTCACCACGGTACAGCGGACCTACGGACTCGCTCCCGGACGCGAACAAGGCAGTGAGCCTGTCGACCTGGACCTGTACGTCGACAGTTCCGGTTCGATGCCCAATCCTCAGACGCATACCTCGTACCTTGCGCTCGCCGGTGCCGTCATCGCGCTATCCGCGCTGCGAGCGGGGTCGCGCGTGCAGGTTACCCTGTGGAGCGGCACGCAACAGGAGATGCATACCGAGGGATTCGTCCGCTCGGAGGACGCGATCCTTCGCGTGCTCACCGGTTTTTTCGGCGGCGCCACCGCCTTTCCGATCCACCGGCTTCGTGGCACCTACGAAACGCGTACCCCACGCGATCGCGCCGTGCACATACTCCACTTGTCCGACGATGGCATCACCACGATGTTCGCCAACGACGAGCGGGGCAACAGCGGTTGGCACATCGCGGCCCACGCGCTCAGCGCAGCCCGCGCCGGCGGAACCATGGCACTGAATCTCTACAGTCCGCTACCCGACCATGTCGCCGACAAGGCCGCCACGGGCTGGACGGCCGACCTGCTGCGGGCGCGATCGGAAGGCTGGAGCATTCATGTGGTACGCGACATGGCGCAGTTGCTGACCTTCGCGCGCGACTTCAGCCAGCGCCACTACGGACGGATGGGCGCATGATCGTGCTCTGGCGGGTGACCACCCTTTGCAACCTTGCCTGCGGCTTCTGCGCCTACGACCGGCGCGTTTCCGTCCCCCGGATCCACGTCGATGCCGCCGAGGTGGAACGCCTGGCTTCGCTTCTTGGCCAGTGGGGGGCGATCAGCGGGGAGGACGTCTTGCTGAGCTGGCTCGGCGGTGAGCCATTGCTCTGGCCGGGTGTCCTGGATCTATCGCGACGCCTGCGCGAAGCACACGGTATTCGTGTGAGCGTCACCACCAACGGTACGACACTGGGGCGCGAGGACGCTGCGCGGGCGCTGGCGGCGGCATTCGACGAAATCACGGTCAGCGTGGACGCCCTCGAGGGCGATCACGAACGCTTACGTGGATGGCCCGGCGGCTGGCTGAAGCTGGCGGACGGTATTCGCCGCTTGCGGGACGCGAACGGCTCACCGCGGCTCCGCGCGAACGTCGTGTTGATGCGTGACAACCTGGCTTCGTTTCCGGCGCTCTGTGAGCGACTGGCGGACTGGGGTATCGATGAAATCACCTTCAATCAGCTTGGCGGACGCGACCGGCCGGAGTTCTTTCCTCACCATTCGCTCGGCGTCGACGATGTCACGACCCTGCGGCATCGGCTGCCGGAGCTGGTGCAGCGCATGAGCGAGCGTGGTGTGCGGCTGTGCGCGAGCGACGCCTACCTCGATCGCTTCGCGGCGACGGCGTCGGGGCGCGCGGTGCCGGTGACGGATTGCGAGTCACTTCGCCCCACGTTGTTCATCGACGAGCACGGCCGCATCGCTCCCTGCAGTTTCACGCTCGACACGTACGGTATTCCCACGCGCGATGTGCTCACCGTGGACGACGTGAGCCACCTCCGCGCACGCCTCGCCACGGGACGGCGGGCTCGCGCCGCCGCGGTATGCGCGGATTGCCCGTCCACCCAGGTGTTCGCCAAGTTCGGTACATGAGTATGAGCAACGGTCTCCCCCTCGAATGGCTTCTGCGGCGCCTGATCGACGTGCCGTCTGACTTTCTCGATCCGCCGCGGCGAGGCAGGGAAGGGCGCGTGCATGTGGCTGCCGTCGTCAACGACATGCTGACGCGCCACGGTGAGACGACGCCACCCGCCTTGCTTGCGACCCTCTCGGGGGATCTGTTGGGGGTCAGCGCGGCGCAGCTCACGCTTTCCGCGGTACTGGCCTGGCTTCTGGCCGACGAGCGCTGGCTGGCGGCCGGCGCCGTGCCTTCTTCCATGCCGGCCCTGTTCACCGACGCCATTCCCGCGTTGGCGGCCGAGGCGGATGCGGCTCGCTACGTCTTCGAGGCCGACCGTCGCGAAGAGCTTGCACGCACCGTCTTGGCACGGCTGGCGTTGCTGCCCGAGGGCGAGACGGCCCATCAGGCGGCGGACCGGCTCGCCAGCGTCAGTGGCGTCGAACGCCGCCGCCTGCTGGAGGCAAGCCGTGCCGCCGAAGAGCGGGCACGAGCCATTCGTGAGGCACTGGCCGCGAAAGCGGCCGCCGAATCCGCGGACAAGTGGACTCGCGAGTGAGTCGTGAACCCACCGATGCGGACCGGTATCCGACGTTGTCCGACGCGGGGCGCGCCGTGCTGAGGCATATGACCGAGCATCCGCATGCACCGGTGTTCCGCAACCGGAGTGGCAATCGCCTGTTACACGAAGAAGTCGCGGGATTGCGCGACTATGAGCGCAATGAAGGTCATGCGCCGTTCGCGTGGTCGCCGGGTGTGACGCCACCCTGGCTGGGCGCTTTCGTCGCCCACGTCCACGCCGAGGTACCGTACTACCGCAGCCGGGGCCTGCCGCTTTCGTTCGATCGCATCGCCACCGTGGATCGCGGCGATCTCGCTGCCGACGTCGCCCGTTTCGTGCCCGATTCCGTTTCGCTGGACCGACTCATCAACTTTCGAACGACCGGGACGACGGGACACCCGCTGGTCCTCCCATCGCATCCGGTGGTGGCCGGGCGCTACCTGGCCTATCACAAGCGAGCGCTGCGACGTGCGGGAATCACCCTGCGGCATGGTCGCGGCGACGTCGGGGTGATGCTGCTCGGCATGCAACGCACGTGCTTCACCTATGTGTCCGTCACACCGTCGATGGACGAGTCCGGGCTGGCCAAGATCAATCTGCACCCGGATGACTGGCGTGACGCGGGCGATCGTGCGCGGTACATCGACGCCATGCGGCCCGAAGTCATCGCCGGGGATCCCATTTCTTTCGCCGAGCTGCTTCGACTGCCTGTGCGGCACCGGCCGACAGCGTTGCTATCGGTCTCGATGGCCTTGTCGCCGTCGCTCGCTGCCGCACTTCAGGAGCGCTTTGCCTGCCCCGTGCTGGACATCTACTCGATGAACGAGGCCGGGCCACTCGCGGTCTTCGACGAGGCGCTTGGCGGGCATCTTCTTCTGCAGCCCGGGATGTTCGTCGAGGTCGTCGACGCGTCCGGTCGACCTGTGGCGCCCGGTGAGACCGGTGAAATCACGCTTACCGGCGGCTTCAATTTCTGCCTCCCGCTCCTGCGTTACCGTACGGGCGATCACGGCGCACTCGTGGCGAGCGACGAGGGCCCCGTGATCGCCCGGCTGCACGGACGCCAGCCCGTGCGTTACCAGACCGCCAGCGGGTCATGGGTGAACAACATCGACCTGACCCATGCGCTGCTGGCGTATCCGCTGTCGCGTTATACGGTGCATCAGTACGCCGATCGACGCGTTCTGCTGCGACTGGCACCCGGTGACATCGTGCATGCGGATGAAGCTTCCGCGAGCCTCGCCAGCGCATTGCACGGTGTCGAGGTGACGGTCGTCCCGCTCGACGGCGACGACAAAGTGCTGCAATACACCACCGATGTGCGGGAAGGACTGACACGATGACGTTACTGGAAGGGGCGGCCAACACACTGGCCACCTTGTCGATTCTTCTTGCCGGCAGGAACAGCGTACATACGTGGTGGACCGGCATGGCGGGCTGTTCGTTGTTCGCCGTGTTGTTCTGGCAGACGAGGCTTTACGCCGACGTCCTGCTGCAGGTGTTCTTCGTCGTCGCCAGCATCGTGGGGTGGTGGCACTGGAGCCGTCGGGGTGCCGAGGGTGACGGTAACGTGCACCGGACCGGAGCGAGCGCTCTGGCGTGGATGACGCTTGCGGCGGCGATCGCTACGGTGGGTTACGGCACGTTGCTGCATCGGTTCACCGACGCATACGCGCCGTTTGCCGACTCCTTCGTGCTGGCTGCGTCGGTGCTCGCCCAGCTGCTGCTCATGCGCCGGCGTATCGAGACCTGGCCGGTCTGGCTATTGGTGAACACCGTCGCGGTGCCGCTTTACGCCTCGCGTGGTCTGACCGTCACCGCGGTGCTTTACGCCGCGTACTGGGTCAATGCCCTGGTCGCGTGGCGACACTGGGTACGCCTTTCCCGGACGGAGGCCTCGCCCGCGTGACCCGGTATGCGCGGGGACTGATCGTGGGCAAATTCTGCCCGCTGCATCACGGCCATCAATATCTGATCGAGCGGGCGCGCTCCCTGTGCGAGCAGCTGGTGATTCTGAGCTACACCCGGCCCGAATTTCCAGGCTGCGAGCCCGCCCGGCGTGAGCGCTGGCTGGCCGACCTGTACCCGGATGCGATCCGCTGTGTGCTGGACGACGTCCGGCTTGCGGAAGCGTGCCGCCAGCGCGGGCTACCTGCGGTCTCGCTTCCCGACAACGATGCGGCGGATGCCGTGCAGCGCCGGTTCGTTGCCTGGGTCCTGCGGCACCTGATGGACACGGTGGTCGATGCCGTTTTCACCAGCGAGGACTATGGCGACGGGTTCGCCTCGGCGCTTTCGGCGGAGCAGCGTGCGCACGGCGGACCTGCCGTCGCTCATGTCATGGTCGACCCGCAGCGCGTGGCTGTGCCCGTGTCCGGTACGATGATCCGTGACGATGTGCATGCGGCACGCCACTATCTGTCCCCCGTGGTCTACAGGGACTTCGTGCGTCGCGTGGCGATTATCGGCGGCGAGTCCACCGGAAAGTCGACGCTCGCGGCACAGCTGGCGGCAGCCATGGGCACCGTCCACGCCGCGGAATATGGGCGAGAGTTATGGGAAGCGAAGCACGGCGCGCTGGTGCACGACGACATGCTGCACATCGCGCGCACCCAGATCGCTCGTGAGGAATCGCTGGTGGCCCAGGCGAACCGCTATCTGATCTGCGATACGACGCCGCTGACGACGGCGCTATACGCGGAGGTCATGTTCGATGCGGTGGCTGATGAACTCGACGCGTTGTCGCGACGCGCGTATGACCTCGTCTTCCTTTGCTCGCCGGATGTGCCGTTCGTACAGGACGGCACGCGGCGGGATGAAGCCTTCCGACAATGGCAGCACGAATGGTACGTGCGCGAACTCAAGGCTCGTAACGTGGCTTACCGGCTTCTGACCGGATCGTGGGAAGCGCGCCTGTCCATGGCGCGAGCCCTGCTTTAACGGGCGTCATCCGGGGTTCCGTGTGCCTCGGCACCGCCCACACGCATCAGCAAGGCCTCGCAGGCGTCGTTCATCCGCGTGACGCGCAGTTGCTTGCCCTGCTGCGCATACCGGCGCCGCAGCGCTTCGATGGCCTCGACGGCGGAGTGATCGTCCAGATGCGCCCCGGAACAATCCAGCTCGACATAGGCCGGATCGTTTTCCACGTCGAACATGGTCTGCAGTCGTGCCGTGGCCGCAAAATACAACGTGCCATGAAGCCGGTAACGACGACCTCCATGGGGCAAGGCCTCGCGCGTCACGCTGAGGCGATCCGCATGTTTCCAAGCGAAGGCGATCGCGGCGATCAGCACGCCGCAGAGAACGGCCGTGGCGAGGTTTGCCAGCACTGTGATGACGGTCACCGCGACGATCGTCAGCGCATCGGCCACCGGCAGCCGGCGCAGCAGGGGCAGGCTGCCCCAGGCGAAGGTCTTCTGCGCCACCACCAGCATGACACCCAGCAGAGCGGCCAGCGGAATGCGCTCGATCAGCGGCGACAGAAACAGGACGAAGCACATCACCAGCACGCCCGCGGTGATGCCGGACAAGCGGGTGCGCCCGCCCGAGGTCAGGTTGATCATGGTCTGGCCGATCATGGCGCAGCCGCCCATGCCTCCGAACAGGCCGGAGACGACGTTTGCGGCGCCGAGCGCGATGCATTCGCGATTGGGCTGGCCTTCGGTCGCCGTGATCTCATCGACCAGATTCAGCGTCAGCAGCGTTTCGAGCAGGCCGACCATGGCCATCACGAGCGCATAGGGAAAGACGATTCTGAGGGTGTCCAGCGTCAGCGGTACCTGCGGCCAGTGAAGGACGGGCAGCCCACCCTTGATGGAGGCGATGTCGCCCACGTCGCGCGTGTGCAGACCGAACACCTGCACGAGCAGGCTGACGATCACGATCGATGCCAGCGCCGAGGGCAGGACCCGCGTCAGCTTCGGCAGGACATAGACGACAAGCATGGCGACCAGCGCCAGTCCCAGCATCAGATAGAGCGCGCTGCCGCTGAGCCAGCCGCCGCCGGGCGCATGCAGGTGCTCCAGCTGCGAGCTGGCGATCACGATGGCCAGTCCGTTGACGAAGCCCAGCATGACGGGATGCGGGATCATGCGTACCAGCTTGCCCAGGCGGAGCAGGCCGAACAGAAGCTGGATCAGGCCACCGAGAAGGACGGTGAGCAGGAAGTACTCGCTGCCGTGCTGAACGACGAGGGCGATGATCACGACCGCCATCGAGCCGGCCGCGCCGGAGATCATGCCGGGACGGCCACCGAAGGCCGCCGTCAGCGCCGCGATGATCGCCGCGCCGTACAGACCCATGAGGGGATTGAGGTGCGCCACCAGCGCGAACGCCATGGCTTCGGGCACGAGCGCGAACGCGGTGGTGAGTCCGGCCAGAACGTTCTGGCGGACGGAAGGCAAAGAGCGGGTCATGCGGTTTTCCTGTGTGGCACACGCCTGAGGCGGCGCGAATCATCCCGGCCATGCCTGCGGCACGGCACATCGCTGAAGCATGGGCGTCAGGTCAGGGTGGCGTAAGCGACACGAGGGAATACACGGCTGGCGGACTCGAAAAGACGGCTCAACCCGCAACCTTGCCATGTTGCGTCGCATCAATCAAGGCGCGATTCCTGCCGATACCGCGTAGTCGTGACCGGTGGCGACTACGAATGGCTGTGCTAGCTTCGTTCGGGCCGCATCAGGCGGCCCCTCAACTTCGGAGCGTTATCATGGATAAGCGCGACCAGCCGACGCAAAACGTCAATCCCTTCGGTGTCCAGATGGATGCCGCGATGCCTGCTGGCATCACGTCTAAGAAGTGGGCACCGAAGATCGACGATGTCGGCGATATCGGCCGGATCGGCTCCACGCACAGCGGTGGCGATTGGGGCTGAGTGTCCGGGCGTTATTTCGATCCGCCGTATATCACCGAAGCCGTCTCGTCACCGAGGCGGCTTTTTTCGTGAAGGAGCTTGCCAGTGATCAAGGCTGAGATGGCGCTGGCCGACCTGTCGTTCGCCCCTGTCATGCATGAGGCACGCCTTACTCTGGGCTCGAGCTACCTCGTTCCTCATAGCCATCCCATGCTGGAGACACGCCTGGTGCGGATGCCGGGTCGATGGTTTCTGGTTGTCAGAGAGCGCATGGCCACGTCAGGCAGCGACGAGCCAGAACCCGCCACTGTCGTCGACGCACAGGATGACGCGACGTATGACGCCCTGCATCGGGACTGTCTGCTCTGGCCGCTCGACTACGTGCTGATCGAGGCGGCACAGGCGGGACACCGTCTGCGTATCCGTGCGGGCGTGCTCGGCACGGCCCCCGTGTATTGCAGGGTGACCGACGACCGGGTCAGCGTCTCCTGGGACTCGGCGGATTTCGCCCGCGGACCCGCGGTGATCGATACGGAAGTGGCGATTCATCAGCTGGTCCTCCGTACGACTTATGCGGCACGGCAGCTGTATACGGGCGTGGTGCTGCTGACCGAGCGCGCGTCGCTGTTTGTCGAGCCGGGCGGCGCGCGGTATCGCTATCCGGAGGCTGTCGAGGATACGGCGCCCGTCGATGACGACGGGGAGGACACGCTGCCGACATTCGCCGCCGCCCTGGAACGAGCCGTCTCGCTGCGTCCCTGGCTCGAAGGGAGCGTGTCCCTCGAGCTCAGTGGCGGAATGGACTCGGCGACGGTCGCGGCAGCACTCGCGAGCCTGCACCGGAACATCGACAGCAAGGGCATCCTGCTCGACGGCGGGGTACGTGCTCCGCAGGTAAGGCGACGCCGGCAGATCGCGGATCGCCTCGGGCTGGCCGATCACACCGTCGACATCAGCGATTATCCGCCCAGTCTCGATCTGGACACACCGCGGGAGACTTACGGCTTCTGCCGTGAGTTCTATCTGGAAGCGTGTTCGGCGCTCTGGTCCTCGGCCCGCGACAAAGGACGCCATACCCTGTTTACCGGTGTCGGCGGCGACGAGCTGTTTCCCGCCTACCTCGACGAGATCTCCGTCGAGGCGGCGAAGGGCCCCCTCTGGGGCCGCGACGCCCGCAGCTATGCGGAAGGACTGCTGACGCCGTGTGCGCAGGCGATCGCACGCAGCCGGCCGCTCTTCGACGCGCCCGCCAGTCCGGTACCCGTGACATCGTTGCTGGCCAATGCGTGCCGCTCTCCGGATCTGTTGAAGCACGGGCAGTGGCCGGTTCATCCGTTGAGCGATCCACAGCTGGCGTATCTGTGTCACCGGCTGCCGCGGAGCAGCCGCGAGGGCAGGGAAGTCATGCGGCGCTACCTCGAGAGCCGACTGGGGGGCGATGTCTTTCCGAAGGGTTATCTCAAGGAAACGTTCGCCCATGTATTGCCGGCCCTGGTCGCGCGGCATGCCGACCGCCTTCTTGCGCAGCTGCGGGAGTGCGCACTGGCGGACCTAGGGCTGGTCGACCGGGACGCTGTCGCGCGCCTGGTCCGGCATGTCGCTGCGACGCTGTCTCACCCGGCAACGTCCGCGCTCGCCTCGTTCCTCTGGCTGGAACGATGCGCGCGACAGGCGAGCGCCGCCGGTTTCCATAGCGGGGCGGGTCCGGGAGCCGCTACCTAAGGTACATAACGGGCGGGACATCGACCTAAGGAGCGACGAGGTTGGCGGCCGGCCATCCTATGCCGCAGCGCACATGGCGCCCCGTCGATTCTTGTTGCAAGATATTTCGCAACAAGGGGGATACATGGAAGCATCGCAAGGGGTGAGCGCCCACGGCAACCTGCCGTCCGGCGTGGGGATGAAGCTGGGCGCCATGGCGCTGGCTGTGGCATTGGCACTGGGGCTTTCAGCGTGCGGCGGCGGCGGTGGGGGCGGCGGCAACGTCCGACCCACACAGCCCACGCAGCCCGTCCAGCCCACGTCGCCACCCTCGGGCGGAAGCGGCACGACGCCCTCGGGCGAAATCGACGTCGCCGCGAACGACGTCGTCGTGCGAGCTGACAACCTGACCGGGTCGACCGATCTGGTAAAAGGCGGCGCGGGCACGCTCACGCTCACCGGCACCAATAGCTACACCGGGACGACGCTCGTGCAGGCGGGCAGTCTCTATGTCGATGGCGATCAGTCGGCCGCCACAGGCGCAGCGACCGTGGCCAGCGGCGCGACGCTCGGCGGCAAGGGCATCATCGGCGGAAGTGTCACGGTATCCGATGGCGCCACCCTGGCGCCGGGCAGCGGCGGCGCGATCGGTACGCTCACCGTCAATGGCAACCTCAGTCTGTCGTCGGGTTCCCGGCTGGACTACGGTCTGGGCGATTTTGTCGACGTCAAAGGCAACCTGACGCTGGATGGCACGCTCGGTGGAAGCCCGGCGTCCGGTTCCGCGACGGGGCCCGGCGTCTATCGACTCATGAGTTACGGCGGCAGCCTGGTGAACAACGGGCTGGACGCACCGGCCGGCTGGCTCGTGCAGACCGGCGTGGCGCACCAGGTGAATCTGGTGAATGCCCAGGGCACGCGTCTCAGCTTCTGGGATGGCGATGCCGGCCCGGCGAGTGACAACGTGGTCAATGGCGGCAATGGCACGTGGCAAAGCGGCAATGCCGCGTCCAGAGCGAACTGGACGGACGCCAACGGCGTGACCAACACCGGGTTCGCCGATGGATCGTTCGCCGTATTCCAGAGCACACCCGGCACGGTCACTGTCGACGCCAGCCAGGGCGACGTCAGCGTTGCCGGTATGCAGTTTGCGAGCAACGGCTATATCGTTAGGGGTGATGCGATTCATCTGACCGGTAGCGCGACCGATCCGGGGCAGTCGATCATCCGCGTGGGCGACGGCAGCGCAGCTGGATCGGGCTATATGGCAACGATCGACAGCGTCCTGACCGGAGCGTCGGGCCTGGTCAAGACGGATGCGGGCACCCTGGTGCTCAGCGGCAGCAATACCTACACAGGCGGTACGACGATCAGTGGCGGCGTGCTGCAGCTGGGCAACGGCGGCACCACCGGCAGCCTTGCGGGCGACGTGACCGACAACGCCGTGCTCGCCTTCAACCGTAGCGACACCAGCAGCTTCAACGGCATCGTCAGCGGCGCCGGCTCCCTGCGGCAGATCGGCAGCGGCACGCTCGTGCTCACTGGCAACAACACCTATACCGGCGGGACCACGGTCGACAATGGCATCCTGCAGATCGGTAACGGAGGTGCCACCGGCTGGCTGGTCGGTGACATCGTCAACAACAAGTACGTCAGGTTCAACCGAAGCGACGATGTCGTCTTCGGCGGAAACATAAGCGGTACCGGTTCGCTGTTGAAGGATGGTGCCGGCAAGTTGATCGTCACGGGTTCCATCACCGAGGACAGCGCCACCACCTCGACACGCCCGACCGTGATCACCGCCGGCACGCTGCAAATTGGCAACGGCGGAACCACCGGCTCGATCGCCGGTGACATCACGAACAACAGCGCGCTGGTCTTCGACCGGAGCGACACGGTGACCGTTTGCGGCATCGTCAGCGGCACGGGCTCACTGACCCAGGCGGGCACGGGCACGTTGATCCTGGCCAACACCGCCATCTTCAGCGATATCACCATCAGCAGAGGTACCCTGCAGATCGGTAACGGCGGCGGCAATTCGTGGCGCACCGGAAGCATCGCGAACAACGGCACCCTGATCTTCAACTTCGGTTATCCGAGTGGCGTCGGTGGCGGCACCGATGCGGTGATCAGTGGCAGCGGTAACCTGATCAAGCAGGGATCCGACCTGTTCGTCCTCAGCGGTGACAACACCTACACCGGCGGCACGCTGATCAGCGGCGGTACGCTGCGACTTGGTGCGGGCGGCACCACCGGGTCGGTGACCGGCGCCATTATTAACAATGGCGTCCTGGGGTTCGACCGGTCGGACAATGTGACCTTTGCCAATCAGGTCACGGGTACCGGCGCGCTGCGGAAGGACGGCTTCAACACGCTCACCCTCACCGGCGATGTGGCAAGCACGGGCGGAACGAACGTCGCGCTCGGCACGCTCCAGATCGGCAATGGTGGAACGTCGGGCACGCTTGCAGGCGATGTCTTTGTCAGCGGCACGCTGGCGTTCAACCGCAGTGACGACCAGACCTTCAGCGGGAACATCAGCGGGGATGGCCAGGTAGTGAAGCTCGGCGGTAACACGCTCACGCTCACCCGCGGCAACGCGTCCAGCGGTGGTGGCGGTCCATGGTTCGGCACCGATGTGGTCGATGGCACCCTGAGGATCGCGAGCGGAGCGGCGCTGAAGTACTCGACCACCGTGGGCGGCAACCTCGCCCATGCGGTCCTGCAAGTGGACCACGGCGCGACCATCGCGTACACGACGCTTGCCGACGGGGCCACGTTGGACAACGCCGGCCTCGTGCATACGAACGATGCGTTCACGGCGGTGGGTGGGACCCGTGCCGCCACCGTGCTCAACCACGACGGTGGGGTGATCGAGACGGTACCCCAGGTGGGTTACGTCGGTGGCGCCGTCAATCTCGGCGCGAACAGCACGTTGATCAACGCCTCGGGCGCCGTCATTCGCGGAGCCATCGGTGTGGAATCGTCGGGCGTGGTCACCAACGACGGCGGGACTATCACCGGTATGACCGATGACGGCATCAATGGCCATATGACCGCGGTCACGAATACGAATGGCGGTCAGATCACCTCGGGGAGCGACTCGCGGATGCCCACCGCTCCCATCAGCGCCGGCATATTCTCGTACGGCCACGACGCAACGATCAGCAATCTGAGCGCCAGTTCGATTCTTGGCAAGCGCGTTGGCGTCGCCCTGAATGATGGCGGCACGGTATTCAATGACGGTGGCAGCCTCATCTCGGGCAGTACCGGTGTATCCACCTACAACCAGGACCTGACGATCGCCACCGTCAACAATACGAACGGCGCCCGGATCACCGGTGCGCAGACGGGCATCAGGCTCGAGTTCGGCGGTGTCGTGAACAATGGCGCAGGCTCGACGATCGAGACGACCGCACCGACATCGGGCGATTGTTCGGGGACGCCGGCCTGTGCCATTTACGTGCCGGTCTACGGTGGCGTCGGCAACTACGGTTCCGTGGGCACACTCACCCTGTCCAATGCGGGTTTCATCCTGGGCGACGTGCAGATGGACCCGGCTCGCGTCAACGACATCACGCTGATCGCCGGCGGCTACATTCACGGCGCACTGAAGATCGGCAGCAATACGGCATCCACCCTGACGCTCGATGGCGGCGCCGGCAGCAGCCAGCTGTATTCGACAGCGGTGACAGGCGGCACGACATTTGGCGGAAGCCTGATCAAGAACGGCGCCGGTACCTGGACGCTCGATAACAATCAGTTGCAGGGCGTGACGAACACATCGATCAACGCGGGTTCGCTGCGTGCCTCGCAGGCGATCGCGGGTAACGTGACCGTCAATGCGGGAGGCACGCTCGACGGCGTTCCCGGGGTCCATGGCAACCTCATCAACGCGGGCAGGGTCGCCTTGCATGGCGGCGATACATCGGTCGGCGGCAATTTCGGCCAGGCGTCCGGCGGCAGGCTTGCCGTGAGTCTCGGCAGCAAACTCGCCGTTACCGGTTCGGCCGCGCTCGACGGTACGCTCGAGGTCACCGGTGCCGACAACGGGTATGTCAGCAATACGCACACGGATGTACTTACCGCAACGGGCGGTGTCACCGGGACGTTCGGTGCGCTGGTCAAGGATTCCGGTGTCGTTTTCACCTCCAGCACGATCAACTACGGCCCGAACAGCGTGTGGCTCGACACGACGGGCCTCAACATCACGGCCGCCATGCAGAGCAGGGGAGCGGTGCTGACCCGCGCCTCGCTGGCCAGCGCCCAGCGCGTGCAGAGCGCATTTACGCAGCTGGACACGCGCATCGCCAGTGGGACCGTCCCGGCGGTTCCCTCGAACTTCGTCGAGGCGGCAGGGCAGTTCCAACAAGCGCCCACGGTGCAGGCGGCACAGTTCTCGCTGGAGAGTCTGTCAGGCGAGCTGCATGCGGCCAGCGCCGCCATGACGTTCGAGGCGATCGATGCGTCGGGCCGTGCCATGTCCGATCATTTCGACGACCTGCTCGACAAGAAGGCAGGTTATGGGATGTGGACGCACAACCTCAGCACCAGCGGCGACATGGGGCGGTCAGGCTTCGACGGCGTTGGGTACCAGTTGAACGGCTGGATGTTCGGTGGCGATCAGCAGATCGGAAGCTCGGGGGTCGCGGGCTTCGCGTTCGGGCAGAGCCAGGCGCGTCAACAGCTCGACCGGAGTTCCGACCGCAATCGCAGCCGGAACACCGAAGGCATGTTTTACGCGGGAGCGTTCAACGGCAACTGGTACACGCAGGGGCGTATCGGGTTTGGCCACTTCCAGCAGGACGTGAATCGTCAGCTGCTGCTTGGGACGAGCGCCCAGGGCGTCGGGACACGGTACGGCGGCGATTACAACGTCGCCTACGGCGAAAGCGGTCTGAACCTGGACTGGGCGGGCACGCGGGTCTTGCCGTTCGTCAATGTCGAGTACGCGAACATCCGACGCGACGGGTTCGCGGAGCAGGGTGCCGGTGGATTCGGTCTGCAGGCGAATGCACAGACGGTGGACCGGTGGCAGGCCGGTGTCGGCTTGCGCGCCAGTCGACGCTGGGATTTTGGTGGCGGACGCTCACTGGATTTCCGGATGAGTGCGCAGTTTCAGCGAACCGTCGCCTCGCGAGGGGACGTGTTCGAGGCAAGCTTCGTCGGCCTTCAGCAATATCAGCCTTTGGTGGGCATCGGCCTGTCGCGCTACAGCGGCGTGTTCAATGTCGGCCTGAAGGCGGCGTTGTCGGAGCTTACGTCGCTGGACTTTGGCTATGATTATCAGCGAGGGCAGCGAGATCAGGCGCAGATGGTATCGGCGCGATTGATCAAGGCGTTCTGACCGCCACGCGTTGCGAAGCATACGGACCGGAAGGCGGGATCGTTCCTACAGGCGGCTCTTCACTGAACCCGCCCTTCCGGCTCCGGAACATGGAGCGTGCACAACGCCGCCATCACCAGACTGATCCCGCCGATGCCCAGTGCCCAGATCGGCTGGTTGTGAAAGCACAGCCGCAGCAACATCCCCAGGATGCTTGCCGCCAGCACCTGCGGGATCACGATGAAGAAATTGAAGATGCCCATGTACACGCCCATCTTCGCGGTAGGCAAATGGTCGGACAGCAGCGCATAAGGCAGCGACAGAATCGATGCCCATGCGAAGCCGACACCGACCATGGAAGCGAGCAGCCAACGGGGATCGCGGATATAGAGGAACGACAGGAGTCCCGCACCGCCAAGGCAGAGGTTCACCACGTGACTCATGCGTAGCCCCCACCGGCGCACCATCAGCGGGATGATGACCGCCGCAAGGGCGCCGAAACCGTTATAGGCGGCGAACAGAACACCCACCCAGTTCGCGCCTTCGTTGTACGCGGCCGAGCTGGTGTCGCCCGTGCCGTACATCGTCTGGGTCACGCCCGCCGTGGCGTAGATCCACATCGCGAACAGCGCGAACCACGAAAACAACTGCACACCCGCCAGCCGCCGCATGGACTCCGGCATGCCGTAGAGATCGCCGGTGATTTCACGCAGCATGCCCCGGCTACCCGTCCGGCTGAGCCAGCTGAGCAGAAGTCCGAAAACGATCAGTCCGCCCGCCAGGAGGTAGACCTCCTTCTCCAGCGAGAAGTGCCTGATCGCGACCAGGACAACGCCACCTGCCAGCAGCAAGAGCGCACCGGGTCTGCCGGCGCGCGACACGTCGACCGGCGGCCGCTCAGGCACGGCATCGGCGAACGAGCGCAGCTGCGCAGGTGAGTACTCGCGGGTGGTCAGCATCGTCCAGAGCACAGCGCCGAGCAGCACGGCGCCGCCGACGTAAAAGGCGTACTTCACCGTGTCGGGAATGCCTCCCTGCGGCGCCACGTTGGCGACGCCGAAGCGCGCGAGCACCCAGGGCAACAGCGAAGCGACCACCGCCCCCGCACCGATGAAGAAGCTCTGCATGGCAAAGCCCGCGGGACCCTGCCTCGTCGGCAGCTGGTCCCCGACCAGGGCACGGAACGGCTCCATCGAGACGTTGATCGACGCATCCAGGATCCATAGCAGCCCGGCGGCGATCCACAAGGCCGGGGCGTTCGGCATCCAGAGCAGGCCCAGAGAAGCGAATACCGCGCCCGCCAGGAAGTATGGCCGACGCCGGCCCAGCCGGTTCCAGGTGCGATCGGAGTAGTGACCTACGATGGGTTGGACGATCAGACCCGTCAGCGGCGCGGCGATCCACAGCGCGGGGATGTCGTTGACGTCCGCGCCCAGCGTCTGGAATATCCGGCTGACATTCGCATTCTGCAATGCGAGGCCGAACTGGAGACCGAGGAAGCCGAAGCACATGTTCCAGATCTGCCAGAACGAAAGCGCGGAGCGTTTCGTCATCCGTACGTAGCCGGCACATCCGTCAGGGATATGCTCAGCGCGCACGTAGCGGGTCTGCATTGTCGTTCCGGGTCATGGGTCCCTCTCTCCAGTCACCGTTATGTCATGGACCGGGCCAGGCCGCATGTTGCGGGCGCAGCATCGCCACGGGATGTTGCGCTTGTAAACCGGAGGGATCTGACGGCATAGTCGTTGAACAGTGTGACGACAGCGGAGAATCCATGCGGGTACGCCTCGAAGATGTGGCGCGCAAAGCCGGCGTATCGCCCAAGACGGTGTCGCGTGTGCTCAACGACGAGGCCAACGTGACTGACGCCACGCGTGAGCGCGTGCGTGCCGCCATGGAGGAAATGGATTATCGCCCCCATCCGTCGGCGCGCAGTCTGGCAGGTAACCGCTCGTTCCTGGTCGCGATGCTGTACGACAACAACGACAATCCGGCATCGACGTATCTGGCCGAGATCCAGGACGGCGTGCTCGAGGCCTGCGATGCGCATCGCTACAGCATGATGGTGCGACCGCTGCGCATGCGCGACAGCGACTTCATCCGCCGCCTCGATACACTCATCTCCGACCATCACCCCGATGGGGTGGTGCTGACGCCGCCCATTACCGAATACGCGCCGCTGTTGAAACGCCTGCGCGAGGCGGACGTTCCTTTTTCCGCGGTGTCGCCGGTGAAGCGAAGCAAGACCCTCGGCGTGATGATGGACGAGCAGAGCGCCGCGCGTGCGATGGTCGGCCATCTGCTCGAACTCGGGCACACGCGGATCGCCCATGTGATCGGCATCGCGAATCACGGCGCCAGTCGATGGCGCCTGGCAGGCTACCGTGATGCCATGGCGGCGGCCGGATTACCCGAAGATCCGGCGCTGGTGGTGCAGGGCGCCTTTACCTTCGCCTCGGGCGTGGAGGCGGCGCGCCACCTGTTCTCGCTCGCCGACCGACCGACCGCGGTGTTCGCGGCCAACGACGATATGGCGACCGGTGTGATGTGGGCGGCGGGCGAGTTCGGCCTCAAGGTGCCTGACGACGTCTCGGTCTGCGGCTTCGACGATACGCCTCTGTCGCGTCAGCTGTGGCCGGCCCTTACCACCGTGCTGCAACCGAGCCGCGAGATGGGCAGGATCGCGGCCGAGCAGTTGCTGGCCGAATTGCGAGGCCGTGGTACGGGCAAGCTGGTCCAGATGCCGTTTTCCCTGCAGATCCGAGGCTCGACCGCCCTCGCTCCCTGAGCGGACCCGTGGCGCCCGCCCGCGCCGGGCCCATGCTGCATCGCAAATTGACAGCGCTGTCATTCCTGCCACGATGCGCCTCGGAAGCGTACCGCCGGTGCGCGTGGATGGAGCCTGCTTGTGCCATTGCTGCAACCGTTGGGTCTGTTATCGCGACGCTTGCCCGTAGCGCTTTCCCTTGCCGGGGCCTTGCTGTCTGCCATTCCCGCCATGGCGGGCGACGCCGCCGCCGTCCATCCCGAACAGTGGCCGAAGGGTGCTTCGCCGCTCGCGCCCGATCCCGCGCTTGAAGCCCGCATCCGTGCGCTGCTGCGGACGATGACGGTGGAAGAAAAGGTCGGCCAGATGATCCAGGCCGACATCAAGTACGTCACGCCGGACGATGTACGCGAGTATCGACTGGGCTCGGTCCTGGCAGGCGGTAATTCCAAGCCACCGGGGCAGCCGTTTCCCGTGGCCACGCAATGGCAGGCGCTGGCCGATTCGTTCTACCGTGCGTCGATGGACACGTCGCGGGGAGGCAAGGCCATCCCGGTGCTGTTCGGCATCGACGCCGTGCACGGGCACAACAATCTCGTCGGCAGCACGCTGTTTCCACAGAATTCCGGCCTCGGCGCCACCCGCGATCCGCAACTGATTCACGACATCGGTGAGGTCACGGCGCAGGAGCTGCGTGCCAGCGGCATCGGCTGGACGTTCGCGCCCACACTCACCGTGCCGCAGGATGTGCGCTGGGGGCGCTCGTACGAAGGCTATTCGCAGAACCCCGAGATAGTCGCGGCATACGCCGCGGCGGTCGTTGAAGGGCTGGAAGGCAAGCCAGGTACGCCGTCGTTCCTGGATGCCGGGCATGTCATCGCCACCGCCAAGCACTTCCTCGGCGACGGCGGCACGCACGATGGCAGAGATCAGGGCGACGCACGGATCAGCGAGGCGACGCTGCGTGACATTCACGGCGCAGGCTATCCGCCTGCGATCAAGGCGGGCGTTCAGGTGGTGATGGTTTCGTTCTCGAGCTGGAACGGCATCAAGATGGCCGGCAACAAGGCACTGATCACCGGCGTGCTGAAGGAGCGCATGGGCTTCGATGGGATCGTTCTCGGCGACTGGAACGCGCACGGCCAGGTACCCGGCTGCACCAACGAGGATTGCGCCGCCGCGTATAACGCCGGGCTGGATATGCTCGAGGCGCCCGACTCGTGGAAAGGTATCTACAAAAATACGCTGGCTGAGGCCAGGGCCGGTGTGATTCCAATGAGCCGCATCGACGACGCGGTGACTCGCATCCTGCGGGTGAAGATGCGCCTCGGCATGTTCGAGGCTGGGCTGCCGTCCACCAACGCGTTGGCGGCAAAGTCGGCCGAGGTAGTCGGAAGCCCGGCGCACCGCGCCGTGGCACGCCGTGCCGTGCGCGAGTCGCTGGTGTTGCTGAAGAACGATGGCGTGCTGCCGATCGACCCGCGCAAGCGGGTCCTGGTCGCTGGCGAAGGCGCCGACAACATCTCCCGGCAAAACGGTGGCTGGACACTCACCTGGCAGGGAACGGGTCTGACGAATGCCAATTTCCCGGGCGCCACATCCGTATGGGCCGGCCTTCGCGCACAGGTGGAAGCGGCCGGCGGCAGCGCCGAACTGTCCGTCGACGGTAACTACACGCAGAAGCCGGACGTCGCCATCATGGTATTCGGCGAGGACCCCTATGCCGAGTTTCAGGGCGATCTGCCGAACCTCGCGTACCGTCCCGGCAACGATCGCGACCTGGATCTGCTTCGGAAACTGCGCGGGCAAAGTGTGCCGGTGGTCGCCGTGTTCCTCACCGGCCGCCCGCTCTGGATGAACCGCGAAATCAATGCCGCCGACGCGTTCGTGGTCGCGTGGCTACCGGGCAGCGAAGGCGAGGGTATCGCCGATGTGCTGCTGCGCACCCGCGAAGGATCTGTCGCCCATGACTTTCACGGCAAGCTTGCCTATGCCTGGCCGCGTAATGCGCTGCAGATTCCCGGCGCGATCGCAAAGGGTGACCGTCCGCAGTTCCCTTACGGCTTCGGACTGACGTATGCCGCTGGTGGCACCACCGGAAAGCTGCCCGAGAACCCGGGGCTCGTCCTCAGCTCGGCACAAGCCGGCGTCTACTTCACTCGAGGCAAGCCGGCCCAGGATTTCGTGGTGCGTCTGACCGGTGCGGATGGCGTTACCTCCAATGTCAAAGCCACACCCGCCGCCACGGCGGACGACAGCCTGCATGTCGCTGCGCTCGACTTCAAGGCACAGGAAGACGCGCGAAGCCTCAGCTGGTCCGGTAAGGGGTCAGGTGACGCGAGCGTCGCTTTGGTGGCGCCGACGCCACTCGATGTGGATCGTGAAACCAATGGTGACGTGCTGCTGGTGACGATGCTCAAGATCGATGCCGTCTCAGCGGACGATACGTCGCGCGTCGCCATCGGCTGCGGTACCGGATGCGAGGGCTCGGTGCCCGTCGGGAGTCAGCTGGCCGCGCTGCCCAAGGGGGAATGGCTTCGAGTCGGCATTCCGTTGAAATGCTTCCGCGATGCCGGCGCCAACATGAGCAAGGTGGACCGTCCCTTTGAATGGTCCAGCCACAGCGCGGGGCGGATCGCTATCGCCGAGGTGTCGCTGGGCACCGTAGCGGACCGTACGTTGACGTGTCCGGGTCATGGCGCCGCGCCGTGACCCTGCAAGACGTTCTTAAGTGCCTTGTCGGCTTGCTGCCACGCAGCAAGCATTCATTGCGAGAGAGTTCTACTATCCAGCAATGACAGCGCTGTCATCCTAAATGGCGGCGCGCAAGGGGAGTGGGGAAATCGTGTCATGGCCGTCGTCCGAGACGGACCACACAGATTCGAATCATCGAGGGAGAGTCAGATGAACCTGCGTCACAAGTTGATGTATGTCGCCATGTCACTCGCGTTCGCGCCGGGTACGCTGCTAGCGGCGGATCAGGACGCCACGGCACAGAACCCACCGCCCAGAAATCCCGAGGCCGCGGACAAGAAGATCCAGAACCTGGATGCCGTCTCGGTATCCGCAACCAAGCGCGATACGCCGTTGCAGAAAACGCCGGTGGCCGTGACCGCGATCGCCGTCGACACGCTTGATCGCGAGCGGGTCATGACGGTCCAGGACCTGACCAAGCTCGTGCCCGGCCTGCAAGGCACCTCGCAGGGTGACCATGGTGTCGTGACACTCACCTTGCGCGGCATCGGCAACGACAGCGCCAAGACCGAGTATGCCGACCCCGAAGTCGCCACCTTCGTCGACGGCGTATACGCGCCGCGTGCCGAAGCCGCCTCGGGCCTGCTGCTGGATATGGATGGCGTGGAAGTGCTGCGCGGTCCCCAGGGCACCCTTTGGGGTCGCAATTCCACCGCCGGTGCCATCAGCTTCCAGACGGCCAAACCGGAGATCGGTGCGGGCTTCTACGGCAATGCACAGGTGGGCGGGGGCAATTTCCACCAGTTCGGCTCGCGTGCCGCCTTCAATCTGCCGATCAGCGACACCTTCGCGATGCGTGTCGCCGTGGTGCACGAGCAGCACGACGGCTACGTCGATTATCAGAAGCCGTCGGGTCAGCTGCCAAGCGTCGCGGACCAGCAACAGGCGTATCTGGCTTCGTCCGCCTCGGGCGGCACGCTGGCCGGGTTCAAGCCGATCGATCCGGGCCAGTACGTCCAGGGCGGCGACAAGTACAACGCACAGGATCAGTCCGCGGCACGCGTCAGCGCGCTGTGGCAACCCAGCGATACGTTCAAGTGGAACCTGTCGTACGAGTACTTCGTCGACCGCGGTACCCCCAGCATGAGCCTGATGCAGACACCACGTCAGGGTCAGGACTTCTGGTCGGCGCTGATCGATACCGCACCATACCTGCATCGCACGTCCAACACGGTGCGCAGCCGCATGGACTGGAACATCAGCGACGGCATGCAGCTCAGCTACATCGCCGGCTACAACCATTACTCCGGCAAGAGCGACTTCGATCAGGACGTCGGTGTCAGCGTGCCCACCAGCTTCACCACCAACGGCGTCTACCAGGACGACCGCACCAACAGCTCGGGCTACAAGAACTGGAGTCAGGAAATCAACCTGAAGTCCACCGGTCCACAGACCGTGGACTGGATTCTCGGTGCGTACTACGGCTACGAAGACAACGACATCCGCTTCGACATCCCCATCATGAATGGCACGCGCTACGGCACGGTGAGCTGGCAGGGGTCCTTCATCCAGCCGAAGGAAACCGTGGAGTCGTATGCGCTGTTCGGTCAGGCTACCTGGCATCTCAGCGACCACTGGCGCCTCACCGGCGGCGCGCGCTGGTCACATGACGACAAGGAGAACAAGGGCGGCGTCAACTGGGGCTGGGCATACGATCCGACCGTGCCGCAGGTGCCGATCTCGCCGGACGTGTATCCGGATCCGTCGAACGGTTTCAGCGTCTCGCAGCGGAACACGGCCAAGTACAGCAAGGGCAAGCCGACGTGGCTGGTTCGCCTGGATACCGACGTGAGCGAGAACGGCCTGGCTTACGCCAGCGTGTCCACCGGCTATAAATCCGGCGGCACGCAGGACGCGGGCACGCTGTACAAACCCGAGACGCTGACCAACTACGAAGTCGGTGCCAAGTTCGTCTTCCTCGACGGCCACATGACCTGGAATTCGGCGGTCTATTACGAAGACTTCAAGAACTTCCAGCTGTCCGCGCCCATCGTCTATCCGGACGGCAACCACGGCCTGGGCTTCTCCAACGTGGGCGGCAGCACCAAGGTCATCGGCTTCGAGTCGGAGCTGGCGTACCAGCAGAAGGGCGATCGCTTCAATCTGATCTTCTCGTCCATTACCAAGAAAGAGCTCGGCAAGCTGATCTACGCCGGTTCCAACGACTATCAGGGTCTGCCGGCGTGCCCGCCCGAGTCGAACCTCGCGAACTGCGCGGACGTTACCGGTAACGATCTGCCTCACGCGCCGAAGGTGTCGCTCACCGCCATCTACGAGCACGACTTTCAGCTCGGCAATGGCGGGCGCCTCACGCCACGCCTGAGCGCGCAGTACCAGAGCGCACAGTGGTTGAGCTACTTCAACCTGGGCGCGGGCGACAAGCAAAAGGCGTATACGCGCGGCGATGTGTCCCTGCGTTACAGCGAGCCGGGTGACAAATGGTGGGTCAACGCATACGTGCAGAACGTGTCCGATGGGCGTATCAGGACCAGCGCAGGCCGCTTCACCATGGCCGACGGCTCGTTGCAGTACGTGTCGCAGTACCTCGCGCCGCGCACGTACGGCTTGCAGCTTGGCGTCTGGCTCTGACGGGCTGAAAGGCAGGGAGACAGCATGGCGCGTCTGAAGAAGGTGCTGGTCGTTGGAGGTGGCACCGCGGGTTGGCTGACCGCGTGCTACCTGGCCAGGGCGGTCAACGCGGTCGATCCGCGAAGTGTGCAGGTGCACCTCGTGGAATCGCCGGACATCGGCCTGCTCGGGGTAGGGGAGGCCACGTTCCCGTCCATACGCGGAACGCTGGCCGCCATCGGCCTCGACGAGCGACGTTTTCTGGTCGGCGCCACCGCGACGTACAAGCAAGGCATCCACTACCGGCACTGGGTACGGCCGCCGGGTGCGCCGGGTGCGGATCATTTCTTTCATCCGTTCAATGCGCCCAGTCAGCGGCCGGGCGGTCCCGAGTTGTTGCCGTACTGGCTGCTCGGCGCCGCGCCGGCGGGGATGCCGTTCGCCGATGCGGTGTCGATGCAGACCGCGCTGGTCGATCACTCGCGTGCCCCTAAGCGCGTGAAGGATGCGGACTATCAAGGGCCGATGAACCACGCCTTCCACTTCGATGCGGCGTGCTTTGCGCGGGTGCTGGCCGAGCATGGTCAGGAGACGCTTGGTGTGGTTCGGCATACGGCGACGGTGGAGCGTGCGGAGCTCGACGAGCACGGTGCCATCGCGCGCGTGGTGACGAAGGAAGAAGGCGAGCTGACCGCAGACCTGTATGTGGACTGCACCGGGCTGCGTGGGATGCTGATCGGCGGGGCGATGCAGTCGCCGTTCCGTAGTCGGGCGGATGTGTTGTTCGCGGACCGGGCGGTGGCGATGCAGGTGCCTTACGACGCGCCCGATACGCCGATTCCTTCCTACACCATCTCGACCGCCCAGGAAGCGGGGTGGATCTGGGATATCGGGTTACAGAAGCGGCGTGGCGTGGGGTATGTGTATTCGTCGCGGCATACCGATGACGAGCGAGCCGAAGCGGTCTTCCGGAAGTACCTGGGTGAAGCAGGGAAGGGCGGAAGGGCCATGCAGATCAAGTTCGAGACGGGGTATCGGCCTGAGCACTGGCGGAAGAACTGCGTCGCGGTGGGCCTGGCCGGGGGCTTCGTTGAGCCGCTGGAGTCGACCGGCATTGCGCTGATCGAGCTGGCGACGTATTTGCTCACGCATTTGTTGCCCGGCGACACCGACGACATGGAGAGCGCGGCACGGCACTACAACGAGATGATGGTGGCGCGATATGACCGGATCATCGACTTCATCAAGATGCATTACTGCCTGAGCCAGAGGCGCGACTCGGCCTTCTGGCTTGAGAATGCCGACCCTTCGAGCATCCCGCAGACGCTGCGGGAGAAGCTGGAGAAGTGGAAGACGAGGCCGCCGCATCGGCTGGATTTCGTCAGCGACCTGGAGATGTTCATGACCTCCAGCTGGCAGTACATCTTGTACGGGATGGAGTTCAGAACCGATCTGGAGCCGATGCGCAGCGCCTATCCGGATGTGGAGGTGGCGCGGCGGGAATTTGGGATGATTCAGCAGGCGGCGGTGAGGGCGCTGGATGATTTGCCGGATCATCGGGGGCTGGTCGAGCAGCTTTGCGCCGAGCACAGGCCGCGCAGCCCGGCCACACATGCCGGTCACCGTGACCGCATCGCGGAGCGTAGCCGTGTATGACGAGGTCAGGGATAAGTAGAGCGACCGATCTCAAGCCAGCGTCTCGGCGTCAATGTGGCACCAGCAGCCGGAACGCCAGGGCGATCAGGGCCACCGCCAGGACACCTCCCACGTAAAGCGCGACGAACCAGCCCGCACGCCCCAGCCACCCTTGCCTGCGCGTGCCCATCAGTGATAACCGGGGTCGTCGTGGCGCACCTTGCCGCGGAAAACCCAGTACGACATGGCCGAGTAGACGATGATGATCGGCACGATGATGGCCGCGCCGACCAGCGTGAATTTCTGACTCGAGGGGGGCGACGATGCCGCCCAGATGTTCAGCGAAGGCGGGATGATGTTCGGGAAGATGCTGATGATCAGCCCGGTGTAGCCGAGAAAGAGAATCGCCGCCGTGAGCACGAACGGTTGTCGGTCACGCTTCTGCCGGATGGCGCGCTGGATGCCGAAGACGCAAGCCAGGACCAGAACCGGAACGGGCAGGAAGAAGAAGAGATCGGGCATCGCGAACCAGCGCCGGGCCACGGCATCCTGACCGAGGACGGTCCATGCGCTGACCACGGCGATGATCGCGAGCAGGGCCCATACCAGCGGCTTCATCGCGACGTAGATGCGCCGCTGGAGGTCGCCGTCGGTCTTCATGATCAACCAGCCGCATGCGAGAGTCGCGTAGGTGACGAGCAGACCCAGCCCGGCGAGAAGTCCGAACGGTGAGAGCCAGTCGAACGGTCCACCGGCAAACTGTCTGTTCATGACGGGGATGCCCTGAAGCAACGTACCGAGCACGAGACCCTGGCAGAAAATCGCCGTGGCCGAGCCAAGCATGAAGGCAAGATCCCAGAGCCGCTGCGAACGCCTCGCTTTGGCGCGTATCTCGAAGGCGACGCCTCGAAAAATCAATCCACAGACCATGCCGATGATCGGCAGGTAAGTCGCCGGTAGCAGTACGGAATAGGCGACAGGGAAGGCCGCATACAGGCTGGCACCGCCAAGGACCATCCAGGTTTCGTTGCCGTCCCATACCGGGGCGACGGTGTTCAACATCACCTGGCGGTCGTGCTCGCGATCGAAGAAGGGAAACAGCAGCCCGATGCCGAGGTCGAAGCCATCGAGCAGCACGTACAGGAAAACACCGAAGGCGATAATGGCCGCCCAGACCATCGGTAGATCGAAGGACATGGCAACCTCACTCGTCGATAGGGTCGGTCGGTCGCGAAAGCGGCCGGTGGTCGAAACGCGGCTGCCCCTTGCCAGTGTCGGAAGCATCTTCTTCCGCGGCGTCGCGTGGCAGGTCCGGACCATTGCGCATGAGCTTCAGCATGTAATAGATACCCGTGCCGAACACCGCGAAGTACACCAGGATCAGGATCATCAGTGAGGTGCCGACCTGCTGAGCGGAGATCGCCGAAACCGCGTCGCGGGTGCGCAATACGCCGTAGACGACCCAGGGCTGCCGTCCGGATTCGGTCGTGATCCACCCGGCCAGCAAGGCGATCAGCCCGGACGGCGCCATGAGCAGGACAAAGCGCTGAAACGCCCGCTGTTCGTAAAGCCGTCCACCGCGGCGTAAAACGAGGCCCGCAAGTGCCATGAGCAGGAGAAGCATGCCCATGCCGACCATCACGCGGAATGACCAGAACACGATGGTGGAGTTGGGCCGGTCCTCTTTGGGAAAGCTCTTCAGCCCCCGAATCTCACCGTCCCACGAATGAGTCAGGATCACACTGCCCAGGTGCGGGACTTTCACCGCGAAACGCGTCTCTTCCTTGTCCATGTCCGGCCAGCCCACAAGATTCAATGACGTGCCGCCCATCTCCGTCTCCCAGAGACCCTCGATGGCGGCGATTTTGGCGGGCTGATACTCGCGCGTGTTGATGCCGTGCGCATCGCCGACGACGATCTGGATGGGAACCACGACCAGCAGGAGCCACAATGCCATGGAGAAGGCCTTGCGGATGGCGGCATCCTTCCGTCCACGAAGCAGGTGCCAGGCCGAGCAGGCGGCGACCAGCGTCGCGGCCACGATGAACGCCGCGAGCGCCATGTGCATCAGGCGGTAAGGGAACGACGGATTGAACACGATCTTGAGCCAGTCGACCGGAACGATCCGGCCGTCCTGCCAGGCGTATCCCTGTGGGGTGTGCATCCAGCTGTTGGAGGCCAGGATCCAGAACGTCGAGATCAACGTGCCTGTGGCCACCATCAGCGTGGCGAAGAAGTGAGCTCGTGGCCCTACCTTATGCCAGCCGAACAGCATGATCCCCAGGAACCCCGCCTCCAGGAAGAATGCGGTAAGCACCTCGTAAGTCAGCAGGGGACCCGTCACTGAGCCGGCTATGGAGGAGAACCCGGACCAGTTCGTACCGAATTCGTAACTCATCACCACGCCGGAGACGACACCCATCGCAAAGCCGACGGCGAATACTTTCGACCAGAAAAAAAACAGGTCACGGTAAACCGTATTCTTCGTCCTCAACCACAGACCTTCGAGCACCGCCAGGTAACTGGCGAGGCCGATGCTGATGGCGGGGAAGATGATGTGGAAGGAGACGGTGAAGGCGAATTGCCATCGCGCGAGAAGGAGTGCCTGGTCGGTAGGTATCGACACGCGTCAAGCTCCAGCGAAAGATAGGGTAAGCGTATGCCTGTTTCGCGACGGCGGTATTGGTCAAAATGTCGCTGCGGTCATTACCCGCCCGGTACTGGCTCACATCGCCAGACCGAGTCTCCGGCTCACGGCGAAGGTGGCGTAGAGCAGTCCCACGAGCAGTATCACGAAGACCCCGACGGCTAACGCCACTTTGCCGGCCACGCGTAGTACCGCACGCCGCTCGATCGGGCGGTCCTTTTTCCCTTGCTCGTAATGCCACTTGATGGCCAGGAACATGCCTGTGCCGAAAACGACGACCTTGAAGATGATAAAGGCGATAGGGACCCAATCCATGCTTTCTTCGTTCCGAGCTGTGACTTGCCACTGTCTGTCATGAGGAAATCGCCCTCAAAACGCCGATGATGCCGTCCTCCAACGCATGCTACCTACGAACAATCTCCATACATTCGGGACAAATTGTCTCAGCATGCCTATCATGCGGAATCAAAAGGGGGTGCCATGAAAACCATGTCCGTTCTTTTCTGCGCCGCCAGCGCCGTGGCGATGGTCGCCAGCGTATCGGCCGAGACAGCGGCGGTCCCGACCGCCAAAGCCATCGAACAGACGCTCGACACCAGCGCAGCCGCCTGGTCGGCGGGCGATCTGAAGACCTTTATGGGGTGCTACGAGCGCTCACCGGGCACCCGCTTCGTCAGCGCGAGTGGCACTGTCGTTGGTTACGACGCGATCGAGGCCATGTACGCATCGACCTATAAGAAGCCTGGCGCCGGTCTGGGCAAGCTGAAGCTGGACGTGATCGACGTCAAGGAACTCGGGTCCCAGTATGCCTTTGCGGTCGTCCGCTACCATCTCAAGCCCGACACGGGCGCCGAGGCGTCAGGGCTCTCGACCCTGCTGATGCACAAGGTGGACGGTCGCTGGCTGATCAACAGCGACCATAGTTCCTGAGCTCCCTTCACGCCACCTTACTGCGAGCATGACGGCATTGAGAGCACTGTGGTGCCTCACCATCCGAGGAAATAGTCATGTCAGAAAGTGACAAGAGCAGCAGGTCGCCCACGCCGAAAGAGTTCGATGAATCCGCGGCGGAACGTGTCGAAAAGAAGCCGAAAGAAAAAGAATCTCCTCAGCAAACGCACGACGACGAGACTCACGGCTGATACACGGCGGGTCGCGGCCTCTACGAGCCGTTCTTTCGCGGTTACACGCGCAATCGATGTGCGCTGGATCCATCCGGGATGTCGAGAATCCTCCCCGACCGAAGCCAGGGAGTATCCCGATAACAAACGACGCTCAGGCAATGTTGCATTTAGCGGCCATATACGCCAGTCGTCCCAGCCGCGTTGTGAACGACAACATAGCGTCGGCCGGCGAGGGCGCCACCGAGCGCCGCAGCCATGGCACCCAGGATCAAGGCGACGGCGCTACCCAGAGCGGCTTTGGCGGCGGCCTTCGCGGCGGCATCTGCAGCTTCGCGGGCTTTGGCTTCGGCTTCAGCGGTCGCCTGCGCGATCTTGGCCCTGGTCTGCTGATACTGCGTAACCCACGCGTCGACTCGCTGCTCGGCGTCCTGCTCGCTGGCACCGGTCCGTGCCATGACCACATTCACCAGGGCCTGACGGTCGGCCTGCTGAACCGTGTCGCTTCCGGACGTAATGATGCGCTGCGCTACCGCCTGCACATCTTCGCCCGTGCCATTCTGGCTTGCGTTATTCAGCTGATTGACCGCACCCTCGGTCTGCTGTTTGACGGCCTCCGGCTGCAACGCCGGCTTGCCGGTCTGGGCCATCAGCTCCTGAGCCTGAGCCTTCAGCGAATCCATTGTGATGCCGTTTGCCGCCAGCTGTTTCTTCGCTTCGTCCGCCGCCGGACCCGCCGCTGCCGCAAGGCCGCTTCCCGCTGCCGCCGCGGTCGCACCGACCGCCGTGGCGCCGCCCTTTACGACGGATGCGAACGTCGACGCCACCAGGTAAGCGCCGATCAGGCTGGCCAGCCCCCAGGTCACCAGCCCGTGCAGCATCGCATCCGTCCGGCCAGGTGCGGCCGCCAGATGCCCTGCCACCCAGCCGCCGGCCATGAGAGCAAGCACGCTGCTGATGCCCCACCATGCTGCCGCGCCAAAGCCATAGGCGGACGCATCCGGCGAATCGTGATGCACCGGATCGGCAACACTCAGGCCAACGCCAGCACCGATGAGGCTCAGCACGAGCTGGATGACGACAGCGATGATGACGCCGGCGAAGATGGATCCCCAGGAAATGCGCCGGAGCAATGGAGCGTAGGCATCGCTGCCTGGTGAGGAGTAACCCGATTCGGTGTGAATGGTGTTCATAGAAAAGCCCTGTAGCCGCTGACCGGCAAGAAACGCCCGATGAAACCGGTACGCTCACGCATACCGAGGAAGAAGCGCGGACAGTGTCTGGTGCGACGTGATCGAAGCGTGCGCGGGACGTGTCGTCAACTATTCCGACTGATTCGACCTTACCGGTGCCCGGTGGCTCACCGGCTACAGGGATGTGACGTCCGGGGCTGGGGGCGCCTTTAGTCCAGCGGACGCACCCAGATATTACGGAAGCTGATCGGCTGCGAATGGTCGCCATGGGCCTGCAGCTTGATCGCCGCCGTCGTGTACGGCTTGTATTTCGGCTTGCCAATGTAGAAGGTCTCGCCGGTCAGTTCGGTGTGGTTTTGCACCAGTACGCCGTTGTGGAACAGCGTGAGGTAGGCTGGTGACTTCACCGAGCCGTCCGCGGCGAACACCGGCGCGGTCCACACGATGTCGTAGGTCTGCCAGTCGCCAGGATGGCGCGCGGCGTTGACCAACGGGGCCGCCTGCTTGTAGATGCTTGCGGCCTGTCCGTTGACATAGGTCGCGTTTTCGAACGAATCCATGATCTGGACTTCGTAACCCTCGTCGCCAGGGCCGGTGGAGGCAAGGAACACGCCGCTGTTGCCGCGGCCCTGGCCCTCGCCGGTGATGTCCCTGGGAATCTGCCATTCCAGGTGCAGCTGATAGCTGTGAAAGCGCTGCCGGGTCTGGATATTGCCCGTGGTCTTGTCGACGGTGACGATGCCGTCGTGCACCTTCCAGGCCGCCGGCGACTGGTCTTTCGATGCCTCCCAGCCACTGAGGTCGTGGCCGTCGAACAGCACGACCGCATCGGACGGCGGCGCGTTCTCCTTCGCACCTGGAGTCACCACCTTCGGTACCGGCTCCCATCGTTCCGTGGCTTTCGGATCGTCTTGTGCCAGGGCGCAGGACGAGCCCAGGCTCGCGACGGTAAAGAGGGTGAACGTGGCGGCGCCGATGCGCTTCATCGGCATTCCTCGGGAAGATGTCATACGGTGCAGATCCTGTAAGCCTCGGCGAACGAATCGAAGGGATTCGGGCGCGATGGCGAAAATTCGTGAGCGATGAATCCCTGGTAGTTCAGATCGGCGATGGCCCGGGCGACGGCGTGGTAGTTGAGCTCCTGCGTGCCGTCGATATCGTGGCGACCAGGTACGCCGCCCGTATGGAAGTGACCGATCCACTGGATGTTGTCGCGGATGGTGCGAATCACGTCACCCTCCATGATCTGCATGTGGTAGATGTCGTAAAGCAGCTTCACGCTGGGCGAACCGAGGCCCTTGGTCACGGCTACGCCGAACGCGGTGCGGTCGCCCTGATAGCCATGATGGTCCACCTTGCTGTTCAGCAGCTCGAGGCACAGCGTGATGCCGTTTTCCGCGGCGTACGGCGCGATCTTTCCCAGTCCGGCGATGCAGTTGTCGATGGCCCGCTGGTCGTCGATGCCGTCCTTGCGGTTGCCGAACATGGTGATGATGTTGGTGACGCCCGCGCGTTTGGCAAGCGGGATCGTGGTCTCGATCTCCCGGATCAGAACGGCATGGTTCGCCGGATCGTTGAAGCCCATCTCGATGAAGTTATCCCGCCTGGCGGGATAACCCATCGATACGGCCAGGCCGTGATCCGTCACCACCGACCACTCATCCGCGTAGAGCAGATCGACGCCTGCGAAGCCGAGGGCCTTCAGCCGCGTGCACAGCTCGGGAAGCGGAGCCCTGGAGGTCCAGCGGCTCAGCGATTGCCTGAGCCGGCCACGGCCGATAGCCGGGGCTCCCACCCTGGGGCCGGTTGTCGCGGCGGAGGCGAGCAGGGGCGCTGCGCCCGCCATCGCCGCGGCCGTGGCGATACGGCCCAGCGCGTTACGGCGCCCGATATCGGTGGTGTCGCCACGCATGCTCATTCGAGCCCCAGTATCTGGCGATTGAACGTACGCTCGCTACCCGACGAAGCGAAATCGTCGAAGGCGCGTTCGGTGACCTTGATGATGTGGTCGCGAATGAAGGGAGCACCTTCCTGCGCGCCCTGCTGCGCGTCCTTGATGCAGCATTCCCATTCGAGCACCGCCCAGCCAGGGTAGTCGTATTGCGCGAGCTTGCTGAAGATCGCACCGAAATCGATCTGGCCATCGCCCAGGGAACGGAAACGTCCCGGCCGGTCGATCCAGTTCTGGTAGCCACCGTAGACGCCTGAGCGTCCGTCGGGCCGGAACTCGGCGTCCTTCACGTGAAACGCGCGGATACGCTCGTGGTAGTGGTCGATGAACCGCAGGTAGTCCATCTGCTGCAACACCATGTGGCTCGGGTCGAACAGGATGTTCGCCCGCGGATGGTGGTCCACGGCGTGGAGGAAGCGCTCGAAGGTGGCGCCGTCGTGCAGGTCTTCACCCGGGTGCAGTTCGTAACAGACATCGACGCCCGCCTCGTCGAAGGCATCCAGGATCGGCTTCCAGCGCCGGGCCAGCTCCGCAAAGGCTTCGTCGACAAGCCCGGCAGGGCGCTGGGGCCACGGATAGAACAGCTGCCAGGCAAGGGCACCGGAGAACGTGGCGTGCGCCGTGAGGCCGAGGTTCCTGCTTGCGGTTGCCGCGAGCTTGAGTTGCTGCACGGCCCATGCCTGACGTTCCTGCGGCTTGCCACGCAGCTCCGCGGGAGCGAAGCCGTCGAACAGGCGATCGTAGGCAGGGTGCGACGCCACCAGCTGCCCTTGCAGGTGAGTGGAAAGTTCCGTGACCTGAAGGCCGTGCCCGGCCAGCATACCGATGATGTCGTCGCAGTACGCCGTGCTAGCGGCGGCCTGCTCGAGATCGAACAGGCGTCGGTCGTTGGAAGGGATCTGCACGCCGACAAAACCAAGCGACGAGGCCCAGCGCGCGATCTCGGGCAGCGAGTTGAAGGGCGCCTCGTCCGATGCGAACTGGGCGAGGAAGATGCCGGGACCCTTGAGTGTCTTCATATCAGATCTTCAGTGAGGCTTCGACCGCCCAGGCATGTCCGTTGCCGGCCTGCGATAGCGGGATATCGGGCTGCCAGCGGGCGGGTACCGGGTCGTACTGAAGCACTTGCGTGCAACCGGGCTGGGAGAGAAAGAAGCCCAGCATGGTGAGCTTCTTGGTCATGAGCACGAAGTCGCTGGCAGGGGGCAGCTTGCCCCCCTTCGGTGCGGCGAGCGCCTCGGCGTGAAGCTTGTTTACCAGCGCTTTGCGCTGCGCGTCGCTCAGCTGGAGAAAGGGCTTGCCACCGGCCTTGTCGAAGGCGGCCGCGGCGTCGAGGTAGCGCGCCTGGTCATCTTTTGCATAGACCGCCTTGAACAGCTGGTCCATGAATAAAGGGACGCCGGCGTCGACCGCGCCCGGCGTATCGGTGCGCGGGATGATGATGTCCGACACCGCGCCAACGAGGCTGTACTGCGCCGGGTCGAAGAATTCGGGCCTGGCGGCCGGTGCTTGCGACGCGGCGTGCGCGTCGAACACCGCCAGGAGGGACGGTCCTGCGATGGCGCCGATGGCCAGCGCGGACATGCTTTTCAACCATTCGCGACGATTCATGGGCGGTCCTCAGAGATTGCCGCGCTTGAGTTCTTCCACGGCGTGGTTGGCCGCGCGTGCGGTCAGCGCCATGTAAGTGAGGGACGGGTTCTGGCAGCCGGATGAGGTCATGGCCGAGCCATCGGTCACGTAGACGTTCTTGCAGGCGTGCATCTGGTTCCATCCGTTGAGCACCGAGGTCTTCGGATCGCGGCCCATGCGTGCGGTACCCATTTCATGGATGCCGGCGCCGACGTTCGCCTTCATCGTGAAGTGGCTCACGTCGCGGTAACCCGCACCGGTGAGCATCTCCACCGCGTCGTCGATGATCGCCTTGCCCATCGCGATCTCGTTTTCCTGGTGGGCCGCGTCGAAGTTGAGGACCGGCATGCCGTACTTGTCCTTGTGGCTGCGATCCAGCGTCACGAAGTTCTTGTGCGAGGGCAGCATCTCGCCGAAGCCCATCATCGAGACGTACCACGGGCCGGGCTCCTGGGCGGCGCGCTTCAGGTCTTCACCCAGCGCGGCCTGGTCGACGAGGCGGGTCCAGTCCTGGCGGCCCGCGCCTCCCTGGAAGCCGAACCCGCGCAGGTACTTCTGCCGGTCGCTGCCGATGTTGCGATAGCGCGGGATGTAGAAGCCCGTGGGCCGGCGGCCGGCGTAGTAGCGGTCTTCATGACCCTCCACCATGGCGCGCGCACCGGTCCCGAAGAGGTGATCCATGATGTTGTGGCCGAGCTCGCCGCTGTCGTTGCCGAAGCCGTTCGGGAAGCGGGTGGAGGTGGAGTTCATCAGGATGTGTGCGGTGCCGAACGTGGAGGCGCACATGAAGATCACTTTGGCGAAGTATTCGGTCTGGTGCCCGGTGTTGGCATCGAGCACGCGCACGCCGGTGGCCTTGCCCTTGTCGTTGTCGTAGATCAGCTCGTACACGATGGCGTCGGTCACCATCGTCATGTTGCCCGTGCGCTCGGCGGAGGGCAGGGTGGACGAGTTGCTGCTGAAGTAACCGCCGAAGGGACAACCGCGCATGCACATGTTGCGGTACTGGCAGGTGCCACGCTGCGGGCTCTGGTCATGCTTGAGCGGGGCGGAGAGGTTCGCCGTACGGCCGATGATCAGCTTGCGCCTGAACTTGCTGTCCAGCTTGGCCTGAAAATCCTTCTCGACGCAGTTGAGGTCCATGGGCGGCAGGTAATTGCCGTCCGGCAACTGCGCCAGATGATCGTTGTTGCCACTGACGCCGATGAAATGCTCGACGTGGTCGTACCACGGGGCGATATCGTCGTATCGGATGGGCCAGTCCACGCCCACGCCTTCCTTGCCGTTGGCCTCGAAGTCCATCGGGCTGAGGCGGTAGCTCTGCCGGCCCCACATCAGCGAGCGTCCGCCGACGTGGTAGCCGCGGAACCAGTCGAACGGCTTGGTTTCTTCGTACGGGTTGTCGATGTCGTCGGCAAACCAGTGCTTGGTCGATTGGGTGATGCCGTAAAACGACGGTCGCGTGTGCTTGGGCCAGCGGGCGAGGTCCTCCTGCGTCGGCTCGTCACCATATGGCAATTCCCACGGCGCCTTCATGGCGGTGGGGTAATCCAGGTGTTTCACCATCGGGCCGCGGTCGAGCACGAGCGTCTTCAGCCCTTTCTCGGTGAGTTCCTTCGCCGCCCAGCCCCCGCTGACGCCGGTTCCGACAACGATCGCGTCATATGTGTTCTTTTCCATGCTCAAGCCTTCAGCGCAGCGGATGCAGGTAGTTGAAATCGACGCGTGCGGCGTCAAGCGAGTTCATGCGGGTGTATGGGCCTTCCTGCTCGACGAAGCAGTGCTTCAGTCCGTTGGCATCGGCCGCCGCCATGATGGGTTTGTAATCCAGCGTGCCGCGTCCAAGCTCGGCGCCCGGATAATCACCCGCATGGCCGGGAAGGAAATCCTTGGCGTGCATCAGCGCGATGCGGCCCGGGTTGGCCTTGAAATACGCGGCCGGATCCTTGCCACCCGCATGCGCCCAGCCGCAGTCCAGCTCGAAGTGCACGAACGTGGGGTCGGTCTCCGCGAGCAGGATGTCGTAAAACGTCTTCCCGTCGCCCACGTCGGTGAACTCCGCGTGGTGGTTGTGGTACGCGTAGCGCAGGCCGGCTTCGTGGGCTCTCTTGCCCAGCGTATTCGCACGTGCGGCGATGCGCCTTGCGTCATCCAGGGTGTAGGCCGGCTCGCCCGGCTTCCCGCTTTCTTTTTGCAGGATCGATGGCAGCGAGCTGCTGACGATGTACTGCGCGCCGAGCGTATGCGCGGCCTTTATGCCCGGCTCGAAGCCGAGGCTGTCGAAGTGCAGGCTCGGGCAGCCCAGACCGGCGAGCTTCAACTGGTCGCGAAGCGTCTCGGCCGTGCTGGTCACGATGGCTTCGATCTCCGTATACCCGATCGCCTTGAGCGTCCTCAGCGTGCCGGCGGGATCGGCCTGATAGGCGTCGAGCACCATGTACAGCTGGATGCCGAGGCCCTTGCCCGTCGATGCGGCGGCGAGGAGTTTGCCTGGCGCAGCGAGGCCGAGGCCCAGCGCGGTGCCGAACACCGCGGAGCGCGCGAGGAATTGCCTGCGATTCATCATGTCGTACGAGTTCCGGGTGAGTGGGCGCCGACGACGCCACTGGCGGCGACCGCCTTGCGATCCTTGAACAGCAGGACGAACAGGGCGAAGACGGCGGCGGCGAAGGCGCCGGCGATGATCCAGATGCCATGCCAGTCATGGCTGCCATCGGCGCGGGTATAGGTCTGGACCACGATGCCCGACAGCCACGAGCCCACGAACATGCCCAGGCCGTACGTGAGGAAGGTAATCAGGCCCTGCGTGGCCGCGCGCAGCGCTGGCGGTGCCTCGCGGTCGATGTAGATCTGGCCGACGACGAAGAAGAAATCGAAGCAGACGCCGTGCAGGACGATGCCCAGCCAGAGCATCCACATCAGCTCGCCGCTGCCGCCGAAGGCGAACATGCCGTAGCGCACCACCCAGGCGAGCATGCCGACGGCGAGCATCCACTTCACCCCGAGGCGGCGGAAGAACCAGGGAATGAGCAACATGAAGAACAGCTCGGACATCTGCCCGCCGGTCATCTTGCCGGCGGCATTCACCACACCGACCTCGTTGAGGAACAGGTTGGTGAAGGCGTAATAGAACTGCAGGGGGATACAGATCAGGAACGAGGCGAGGGCGAACACGAACATGGAACGCTCGCGCAGCAGGTGCAGCGATTCCAGCGGCAGGGCATGGCGCAGTTCGAAACGGGTATGGCGAGCCAGCGGCGGTGTCGGCGGGAGGGTGAAGCAGTAACCGGCCATCACCACCGAGAGGCCGGCAGCCAGGAGCAGGGGAGATGCCGTGGCTTCCACACCCCATGCGCCGACCACCAGGCCGACCACGATCCAGCCGATACTGCCGAACACGCGAATGGCGCCGAATTCTTCCTGCGGACTCGCGATGTGGCGCATGGCCAGCGACGCCGTGAGGGCCAGCGTCGGCATGTAGCACAGGCTGTAGGCAAGCAGCGGCGCGTAGACCATCGCGAACGTCGTCTGCTGCGCGGCAACCACCAACAGGACGGCACCGAGCAGATGCAGCAGTGTCAGAACCCGCCGCGTATCGAACAGGCGATCGGCGAGCAGACCGACGAACAGCGGTGAAATGATCGCGCCGACGGCGGTGGTCCCGGCGACAGCACCGATTTCCGTGCCGGTGAAATGCAACGTCTTACCGAGCCAGGTGCCGACGGTGACGTACCACGCACCCCAGATTCCGAACTCGAAAAGCATCATCACTCTAAGGCGCCATTTCATCCGCGTTTCCTCGTGGGTCGTGTGGGGGCGAGTGGATCTTCAACGGGCTGCCACGCGCCGCCGGCGGCATGGCTTCTGAGCATGGCGTCCACGACGAGGCTGTTGCGGTAGCCGTCGGCGAACGTCGGCAGCGCAAGGGGTTTCCCCTTGGCCGTGGCGCCGGCGCGGATCCATGCGTAGGCATCCGCGATCACATTGCGGAACGCATCCGCCCAGGCTTCCGGATGGCCCGCCGGCAAGTGGGCGTACGCACGGGCGCCGGGCTCCATCAAGGCAGGATCGCGCGTGAGCACCTGGTTGGCCTTGTCGTGATGACCCAGCCAGAGTTCGTTGGGCTGTTCCTGCCGCCACGCCAGCGAGCCTTCGCGCCCGTTCACCTCGAGGCGCAGATCGTTCTTATGACCGGGCAGCACCTGGCCCACGGTGACGCAGCCGCGTGCGCCGTTATCGAAGCGCAGCAGCACGGTGGCGAGGTCTTCGCTGGTGATCTTGCGTCGCTTGCCGGATCGCGTCGCCGAGCCGGAGAAGGCTTTCGCCGAAGCATCCGGCGCCTCGCGTACCGGCACGACCGTGTGCAGGTCGGCCAGCACGGCGATGATCCGCGCGCCGGTCACGTGTTCGGCCAGGTCGCACCAGTGCGAGCCGATATCGCCGAGCGCGGAACTGGCCCCGCCGAGCCTTGGGTCCAGCCGCCAGCTATATGCGCGCTCGTCGGTGAGCCAGTCCTGCAGGTAGCACCCATGCACGAAGACTGGCTTGCCGATCTTCTTATCGGAGACCATGGCGCGCGCCTGCTGCACGAGGGGATAGCCGCGATAGTTGAAGGTGACGACGTGGGCGAGGTTCGCCTCGCGCGCGGCTTCGTAAAGCTCCCGTGCCTCCTGCATGGTCGCGGCGAGTGGCTTGTCGGAAATGACGTGCTTGCCGGCGCGCAACGCCGCCAGAGAAACCTCGCGGTGCAGATGGTTCGGCGTGGTGTTGTGCACGACCTGAACGGCAGGGTCGGCAAGCAGTTCGCGGTAATCCGCATACGCCTTGCCGGCATTCAACTCACGCGCCCGTTTCGTCGTGGATTCGAGACGGGAGCCGGCAATGCCGACGATGTCGACATCTCCCAGCCGACGCACGGCGTCCAGGTGATGGGCTGCGATGAAGCCTGGGCCGACGAGCCCCATGCCGAGACTCATCGATCGGTCGTCCTGGCGCTTGTCGATAGCGACTGGCTTGCCATGTTTCCCCCCGACGGACTTATGCCGCCGAAATGTATTCGATTACATTCGATGCCATGCGGTGCGAAATAAGTGCGACCTGCATGGATTTCCCATATTCACCGCGTCGGGTGATGGCACCGCGCCCTGAACATGCCAAGATATGTATCAGACGTACGAAGCGACCTGCAACGATTTTATGTAATCCATTACATTGCGGCGCAGCATATTTTCATTGCGGCCAGCGCTTGCTGGCCAGTTCGAAAAGGCTGTGCAAAAGGATGATCAGCGCGTGAGTGCCGACGAAACAAAGCGGAAAGGGAAACGGGCCGCTCCGGACAAGGAGGCGCTCGCCGATGTTGCGCCGCGTCCTGCACGCGTGCGTACGGTGAAGGAGATCGCGGCCATCGCGGAGGTTTCCGTTGCAACTGTCTCTCGAGCGCTGCAGCGTCCCGAGTTGGTCAGCGAAGAGACGAGGCTGCGCATCCACGAGGTGGTCAGGCGGCTCGGCTATACACCGAACGCTCTTGCGCGCAATCTGCGCACGGCCCGGACACGCCTGATCATCGCGTTGCTCCCGGACATCGCCAACCCGTTCTTCTCGGAAGTGATCCGAGGTATCGAGCAGGTGGCGTACGAGAAGGGCTATTCCGTCCTCCTCGGTGAGACGCAGAGCAGCCTGGTGCGGGAACAGACGTATGCCGACATGGTCGCGGCGCGCCAGGCGGACGGCATCATCACCATGTTCCATCGCGTTCCGGCCATTCCGATGGACGGCCGTCTGCCGCTCGTCAACGCGTGCGAGTACGTCAAGGACAGCGCTATTTCCAGCGTCTATGTCGACAACGTCGGCGCGGCCGCCGCGGCCGTCGAGTACCTCGTGACACTGGGCCATCGCGATATCGCGTTCATCGCCGGCCCCGGCTCCAGCCCCATCTGCGTCGACCGCGAAGAGGGCTACCACCTCGCTCTTAAGCGGGCGAAGATCGTTGCGGATCCGGCGCTGACCGCCATCGGTGATTTCTCCATCGAAGCGGGGGAGCGCGCCGTCGAGATGTTCCTGTCGCAGGGTCGGTCCTTCAGCGCCGTGTTCTGCTCGAATGACGAAATGGCCATCGGCGCGATGCGCGCGCTGACCGCCGCAGGCCTGCGCATTCCGGAGGACGTCTCGGTCGTCGGTTTCGACGACATACGTTTCTCCCGCTACACGTCACCCCCGCTGACCACCGTGTCCCAGCCGAAGAACGCGTTGGGCCGCGAAGCCATGACCATGCTTATCGAAATCCTCAACGATCCCCAGGTGCCTCCGCGCAAGCGCGTGCTGTCAGCCGATCTGGTTGTCCGTGGCTCCACGGGTCCTCGTCGGGACCGGTAATCGTTGCACTGCAAGAGGCGATCATTCTCCATGACTGACGAACCGAAGATCGAGAAAGCGCAGCCCACCCGCACCGCCGAGACTAGCGGGGGCCATCCGGGCAGCGTCAACAGTTCACGCCGCAGCTTCATCGCCGGCACCGCCATGGCGGCCACCGGGCTGCTGATCCTGCCCCGCCATGTCCTCGGCGGTCCTCGTCATACCGCACCCAGCGACCGGCTGAATATCGCAGGCATCGGCGTCGGTGGCATGGGCGCCGCCAACATGCGCGCCCTGGCCGGCGAAAACATCGTCGCCCTGTGCGACGTCGACTGGGGCTATACGGATGCATCCTTCCGCAAGATGTTCGCCGGGGTGGGCGAACTCCAGGCCCGGCTTGCCAGGGCGCCGACCGCTGCCAGGCGCAAGGAACTGGAGGACCGGATCGCGCAGACGAAGCTGCTGTCCGGCAAGTTCGATTCCATCAAGCGCTACACCGATTACCGCAAGATGCTCGAGCAGCAGAAGGATATCGACGCGGTGGTCATCGCCACACCCGATCACCTGCACGCGGTGATCGCCAGCGCGGCCATGAGCCTGGGCAAACACGTCTACGTACAGAAGCCGCTCACCTGGTCCATCTTCGAAGCCCGTGAAATGGCACGCAAAGCACGGGAAAACCCGAAGATCGTCACGCAGATGGGCAATCAGGGCCATTCCACCGACGACACCCGCCTGATCCACGAATACATCGACGCCGGCGCGATCGGCGAGGTGCGCGAGGTGCACGCATGGACGAACCGGCCGCTCGGCTACTGGCCTCAGGGCGTGCCACGTCCGCGCGCGGTACCGAAGCCCGACGACGCAAGCTGGGACATGGATGCGGTGAACAGCCGCCTCGCCAATGCCATGGCCGGCAACTATCCCATGCCGAAGGGTCTGGAGTGGGACCTGTTCCTCGGCCCGGGCCCCGTCATCGAGTACCACCCGCTCTATCACCCGTTCAACTGGCGCGGCTGGACGGACTGGGGCGTGGGTGCGATCGGCGACATGGGCGCGCACCTGATCGATTCGCCGTTCTGGTCGCTCGACCTCGGCTTCCCGACCTCGGTGGAAACGGTCTCGACTCCTTTCAACCACGAGTCGTACCCCACCGCGACGATGACGTACTACGACTTCCCGGCTCGCGGCGACAAGCCGCCCGTCCGGCTCACGTGGTACGACGGCGCGCTGCTGCCGCCTGGGCTCGAGGCGCTGGGGGCAGGGCAGATGCACGATGGTGGCGTGCTGTACGTGGGTGACAAGGGCAAGCTGGTGCACGAAACCTATGGCGACAACCCGCGCCTGCTACCGCACTCGCTGCAGGAGTCGGTGGGTACGCCGCCGCGGAAGTTCGCTCGCATCGAAACCTCGCATGAAATGAACTGGGTGGACGCCTGCAAGGGCAAGGGGCAGACGACGTCGCCCTTTGAATACGCCGCGCGGCTGACGGAGGTGATGTTGCTGGGCGTCGTGTCGCTGCGAGCGGGTGGGCGCATCGAATACGATGCGCAGAATATGCGCGTCACTAACATGGCGGAGGCGAATCAGTTCCTGCGGCGGGACTACCGGGCAGGGTGGTCGTTGTAAAGGGGTTCGTTTTTCTGATCTGCCGGGCTGGTGATGCAAGAGCCGCGGCCCGGCATCAGTTGTCCCCCTGGGTCTGTGCGCGAGGCAATGTGACCGCACGAACAAAGGCTGACAGGTCGCGATTGAAGCGCTCAGGTTCCTCCAGGAACGGGGCGTGGCCGGATGCGGCGTAGAGCTTGCTCTGGATCCGCGGGTTGATGGCTTTCGCCCTCGCGATGCTCGGCCCCGGCATGACCAGGGCATCGTGTTCGCCGTAAATCAGCAGCAGCGGGATCCTTGCCTTGCTCAGTCCTTCGGCCGCATCGACCGTCATCGATGGCACGGCGCGCTGCATCTCCCAGGAAGCGAGCGCCGCATTCGCCAACAGGCGCGAGAACGTGGTCGCGTCCGGTTCGTCATGGAAGCACAACCTGAGGAATGCGCGTTCCCCGTCCAGGTGGGTCTTCAGGTCGGTGGAGGTCATGTCGCGATAAACCTCCGGGTGGGCCGTGATCTGGTCGGGCTTCAACTCGATCACGCCGTCGACATAGACCGCGCCGGCGACGTCGCCGTCGCCATGGGTCGCCAGATAATTCGAGATGACCGCACCGCCTAACGACCATCCTACGAGCACGGGCTTATGTGCTCCTGTCGTTTCGATGACCGCAGCCAAATCATCGGCCCAGCGCCGTCCATCGCGGTAGGCGTCGGGATCCGTGGGCTTGCCGGACAGGCCATGCCCACGCAGGTCATACGTGATCAGCCGGTAATGGCGCATGCGAGGATCCCGCAGCTGCTTTTCCCAGTTGAGCCGGCTTCCGAGGAGGCCATGGATCAGGATGACCGGAGGACCGGCGGGATCGCCGGTTTCCTGCACGGCGAGGACGACGCCATCGGAGGCGGTGACGGTGTACGCCTTGTTTTCCGCATGCGCCGCCGGCGATCCCGCCAGCATCGCAAAGACGATCAGCAGCGCACCGAACGCGCGATAGAACCTCGACAGACACATAAATGATGACTCCTGGGTCGGTTGGACAAGCCCAGTCTGAACCCTCACACTGATGTGACTGTCAAGCGAAAAACGGTGTCGCCTTCCATGTCTAAGTCACAGGCAGAAATGACCATCGGCGCGCTCGCGAAGGAAAGCGGCGCAAGCTTGCGTTCGATCCGACATTACGATGACAACGGGCTCCTGACCTCCGCTCGTGCGCTGAATGGCTACCGGCTGTTTTCCCGGGCTGCCGTGACCCAGGTCCGGCAGATCCAGCGCCTGATCGCTGCGGGATTCAGTCTGGCTGAGATTCGCGGATTTCCGGACTGCATGCGCATGATCGAAGGTGCCGCGGCCTGTCCGGAAACCAGTGACGTGCAACGCCGGCGGCTCGCTTCCGTCGAGCGCCAGATCGCGGAACTGGAGCGGCGACGGGCCGAACTGCGCGGGATGCTGTCCGAAGGTGTCTAGCGCGCCGGAGGCCTCACGAAGATTACCGGTCGACGCGCGTCCAGAGCCGATCGGAATTCTCGTCACGGTCCACGAAGCCGGTGACCTTACCTCCTGCATCACGTTGCAAGACCTTTCGGACGTAGAGGTTGTCCGGCTGGAACAGCACGTCGCGGGCTTCGGCCTCGAGGATCTCGGGTTGCTTGCCGGAGCGTTGCCCTGAGATTTTCAGGCCATGCCGTTTGATCCGGTATGTCGCGTCGCCGTTCCGATACGTCCCGACCCATGGATCGATGTCCTGCGGGTTAAGCGCGATTGCCGGAGGATTCCGGCGTATCCGATCGGTATGCACGAGGCGCAGACGCCATTCTCCGTCGACGCGTTGCCAGGTCTCGGTCATCAACAGATGCGAGTCCTTCGTCGACTGCTTGCCCGGCCTTTGTGGAACATCGTCGCGATGGAAGACCTGCACCGTATCGCCGATCTGCTGGGCTTCGTAATCCACGATGATCAGCGCCTCGTAGCCATCTTCGGCGAGCTCACTCAGGAACTCGGCGCGACGCAAGACGTGACCCTCTTCGACGTACATGAAGTCGGACGTCGTCAACCGGCGCCATGTCTCCCGATCGCCACGGTGGACGGCTTCGAGAAGCAGCTCGTCGTTGTGACGCAATGTCCTGACAATCTGGGGATCCGGCGGAAGCGACTGGGCGTGAGCGGCGCTGGTGAGCGCGATGCAGAGAGCAAGGGACTTCCTGGAGCCACGGTTCATCGCTTTCCGCACGTGATGTTGAGGTCGTGGCGGGAGATTAAGTGCGGCGTGTGCCGGTGACAACGTGGAGTAGGGTCGAGCCTTGCTGAAGATGAGCGACTTCGTTTTTGATCGCACTAATGGCAGACGCACTTCGTCGGTTTCGCCGCGTTCCCCCGCGGCATCGACGATACGCGACCAGCTGGCCGCTGATGGTTTCGATGCCGAAACCGAGATCTTCAACAATGATCGCGGATCGCGCTTCTTCCCGCGCGCGCCGAGCGGGATGATGGTCAAATTCAACACCCGCTCGGATGCCGCCGACGAGTTCCGGGGCACTTTTAACTGAGCAGGCCGGGGCGATCCGATCCCGTAGCGATGCGAGCATCGTCCTGACAGAGGCGGCATGAGCCCTCAGCAACCAGGGAATGGCATCTATTCGGACGCCTACCGTAGCCGTCCCAGTGACGGCGCGGTGACTACGAAGCGCACGGGCGCTTATGCGCCGGGTCTACAGCTTTTTCGCGATGAGATCCTTAAGCCCGTGGTTCTCCATCGCCAAATCCGCGTACATGCGTTTGAGCTCGTTGTGCTCTGCTTCCAAGTCGTGCAGGCGATGAACGTCCGACGCTTCCATGCCGCCGTACTTCGATTTCCAGGCGGAATAGGTCGCCTCGGAAATGCCCAGCTCCCGGCAGATGTCCTTGACCTGCCTGCCGCCTTCGACCTGCTTCAGCGTCGCAACGATCTGGCTCTCGACGAATTTGCTCTTGCGCATCGTAGGTCTCCTTGGGGATATTTTGCCCGGAGAGCTCAGTTTATGTCTGGCGTAAGTTTACGGGGGGTCGACATCCCACGGGGGGGCTCGATCCGAGCACCGCCTGATGCACGACGCAAAGCGTGGGCGACTGTTGTCAGCGCACGCCGGTGCCCATAAGTGATTAAGCCCATGTTGCCGAGGATACGGGGGCTGCCTTCTCCTGCGCAGGTTAATCGGGGTCCCTGACACAACCACCTGCCGGCCGAAAGGCATGCCGGGATGGCGTGGAATGGGCACGCCCCAGCGCCTGGCCCCTACAGGCGCTCGAAGGTCACCATGTCGTTTTCGATTCGGTGGATGCCGCCGTCACCACAGAACGCGGCGAGGAACGCCCGTGCGAGCTGGTCCTTGGCGTGATCTCCGGCGGCGCGGTTGTTGTGAAGGAAGCGGTTGACGCTTCCGAGGAAGAGGTCGGCTATCTGGATGAAGTCATTTTTTGAGGAATCGACGGCCGTCACCGACTGGACGTGGAGCTGACGGTCGAAGCCAGCGGCACTCGCAGCCTCGAGCCGTTCGCGGAGATTGGCCACGGACACCCGGTCGCGCGCTTCCTCTTCGGCGTCCTTCCAGACCTGGAGGGAGCGGGGCAGTGGGGCCCGCCCGCTCTGGTGCTCGTGCTGGATTCCCCGGTTGATAACATGAAAAAGAAGGTCGTCGAGCACTGCCGGGGCATTGGCGTTGCCTCGTCTCGGCACGGTGATTACCTTGAAGCTGATGCTGTTGCCCCTCGCGACGAGCAGGTCGAGGATTTCGAGGTAGCGATGAAGGTTGCCCTGGCTTGCGTTTGTAAAGTGGAGCTCGTGCTTGAAGCCCGTGGCCACCCGCCAAGCGTCAATGTCCTGTTTGAGCCGAAGGGTCTGGATGTCTTCGAGAATCCAGAACGTCCCCACGAGAAGGTTGTCTGCCGTTTTTCCGCTCTCGTCGGCGTAGACCACGATGGACGACATGTGGGGGTTCTCTGCCACACGCCTTTCGCGGTGCTCCCCGTCGAGTCTTCCACGCTTGGCCTGCACCTCCTCCGAGGCCAAGAACAACTTGTAATCGTTCTGGATGGTCGCCCGATGGCGGCTGATGACCGTTAGGCGGGTCAGCTGATACAGGCTGTCAGGCGTGATGTTTCCGCGCGCGTAGAGCTCAGGCTCGAAGAGCTCCCAGTACCGGAGCATGAGGGTGATATCGCTGTCCCTCGTCGTGATCTCCCTGTTCATGATCCAGACCACTCGGTCACGGACCGTATCGACCCGCGCCCCGGCCAGCCGGTTCAGAACAGTTTGCTTCATCCGTTTCCTTTTTTGCTCCTTGGTTTCGCCAGCGGGTGCCTCTTCCTCGATGCCTTCTTCCTGAACTGCTTCATCTGCCATTGGATTCTTCCATTTCCGACGATTAGGGGTGCTTCCTGACTACCTGTTGCGAGTGCGCGAGCGACGATGTTGCTGCGGCCTGCATTCTGCGCGACGCTATGGTGTGTTCTCAAGCAAGTGCTCGAAGAACGCACGCTGGATAGTCTGCCAGACCAAGCCGGGCAGGCAGGGGCACGGGCACTGACTGCTCGGAAGAAACGCGGGCGCACGACTTTAGTACCTCCACGACTCCGGGAGGCGAATAGGCGTCCCGTCCCGACGGGTTGCGCTGGACGCAAGGGCGAATGCGCGACGTTGTTGCCCACTGCCATCCGCTGCGCTCTCTACCACATGCCCCTCCCTGGAGATTGGATGACCATCGCGACCGCCTTTTCCACACCGCACGACTTCGAAGTGGAGGTCGTCGACGATGCTTTGGGCGGCATCGGCACAGCGAGTATTGAGGTCGGTGGCGGCAAGGGGCCTGGCTGACGTTTCCGCCCATGCACTTGTCCAAGCTCGCCGACGGTGTCTCCTACGAGCGGCTCGTTGCACGGACTAAAAACGGAAAGTCGTTCACGCTGCTTGGGTGCCAGCACCAGACCGGGCGCGCCTTCGTCGATTTTGTGGTGGAGGGGACGTCGAGGACCGGTTCGCCAGCGTCAGGGTCCGGTTCACCAGGCTCACAGAATGGTTCCTGGTCGGCCAACGGCTGCAGGGAATGCTGGGGAGAGACTGACCTGGCTTGGAAGGCCCCATGAATTCAATGTCGGGGTCGACACCAACAATGGGCTGCTGACCATCCAGTCGAGTATCGAGAGCTACCTCAACCAAGCCGGCGATGACACCATCATCAGTGATCAGGTGTGGGTATCGATGACAGGCCCTGCGCCAATGACGATGGTCGATGTCCGGGAGCGCTGCCGAGAGCTCTCCATCTTTCTCACCACCCTCCTCGTCTTGCCTGTCGACATCCTCACCGTTGTTGTAACCGGGCCGGATGGCAGGCCTAACTACGCCTGCTTTGGCTATTACGAACCCAAGGAAGACGACAGCCGGGAGTGGCACCGTTTCCTACTCAGCCAACACATGGCTGAAGACCGCTGGAAAAAACTCCTGGACCATTTCTGCCGCTCGGACTTGCGGAAGGTTGCATGGATAAGATTGTCCGGCATGCCGCGTCACGACGGCTTCTGGGAGTTCGCCCTCTTTGGATATGCCAGCATTCTGCAGGCTGTTGTCAAGGCCAAGGCCAAGGCCACGGGAAAGCGGGTCGACTCCGTCGCACCGAGCGCCAAGGTCATGGGCGCCGTTGAAAGGCAACTCAAGGCGATGGCCGAACCGCTTGGCTCAGCCGCGTACGCCCGCGTTGTAGGCGCAGTAGAGAAGGACCTCGCCCGGCGGGAGAAATCATTTGCGGGATGCTACGGGTATGCGGTGTCTGTCTCCGACCCGAGGATCGTCCGCACCATCAATCTAACTGCGGACGACTTCGAGCTCATCAAGGAGCTACGCAATGCGATTGCCCATGGGGACGCACTGGAGTTGACCGTCGAGGAGCAGGAACGCCTGCCGCGTGTCGTCAACAAGGTGGCGCTGCTGCTGATGTACTGGGCATGGCTTGATCTCGGGCTGAGTGATGCGGATTTTCTCGAAAGCCTTCACCAGACGAGCAATCGGCTTGTGGGTCAGGCGGACATCTGCCGTATTGCCCTCGATCGGGCGCTCGGCCGTGCGGAGTTCCATACCGTATCAACCGCAGCGTTCGCCGCCTTGCCGGCGAAAAAGGCCATGATCATCCATGGCTGCTTCCGGCGTCTGCCCTACGGTGGGTTGCAATTCGATGCAGGGCTCACGGCCGCCCTCGCAGAAGTGACGAGGGGCGAGACTCTCGGGATGGACGGCGTGGCCGACGCACTGGGAGTGGCCCCTGCCACGTTGACGGTCCTCGGTCAGGCATACATCGAGAGCGGGGAGCGCATCATCGAGTTCATCTCGCCCTACATCATTGATGTCGATCCAATCGTGCCCTGAGCAGACATCGCCACGGCCATGGCCGCCTATCGCTCCGGTCTTTCGTCGTGGTGCACTAGTGGTGGTACAGGTGTCGCGATCAACAGGAGGAGGGTGAGGGACAAAAAGCTGCTCATAAACGCGGCCTTGTCAACGCTGCATCGGTTTTCAGGGATGGAGCAGGGCGATTAGCTCACGTTGTCGGGGATTGGGTGCTTGTCCGTCCCTGACCCAAGGCTGATGTTCACGGACCCGGCTCTCTCTCTCCGGTTATACAGATGGTTGCCAGCCAGATATCACAAGGATAAGCTCCCGTCAGAACAAGGGGGTGCGTCAGAATGTCCCGGCGCGATCGTGTATATGTAGCAGGGCCAGCGGTTCCGTGTAATTCAATAGTTAGAGCGCATCAACCGCTAATTCCTGCACATAAACATTCAGGCTAACATCGAAGGATTGATATATGACGAGATGCACAGCACCAGTACGTGGACATAGTTCGGCGGCTGCCGCAGCCGCGTGTCCGGCTTGCCGTTATCGCAGCAGCTCACGTTACGGCGGTGGCTATAGCGACTCGTACTATCCGTCAGCGAGTAGCTCCAACCACAGTAGTTCACGCGGGGGCGGCGGCCGCAAGAGTTCAAAACCTCGCTGGTCCAGCCCAGGATCTACGGTGTTCTACACACCTCAAGAGGTGCAATCACTAACGCCAATCCGTGAATCAGTGGAGGCTCAGGCCATTCGATATCCGGACCTGCGCGATGTGTTTCTTTGTCACGCGTGGGATGACCGACAGGGAGCAGCAAAGGAACTGCACGACCTACTCGAAGGCGCTGGTGTCAAAGTCTGGTTCAGTGAAAAAGATCTTGGTCTCGGCGTTCCCATGATGCGCGCAATTGATAGGGGGCTAGCCAACTCTAAGGTCGGCCTAGTGCTTGTAACGCCAGCGCTTCTGGCACGCCTTCCGAAAGAGAGCGTCGCTGACAAGGAACTTTCAACATTACTTGCTGGGAATCGGCTTGTGCCTATTGTGCACAACACAACATATGAAGCGCTTCGCGAAGTAAGTCCAATGCTAGCCTCAAGAACGGGCCTAGATACCGCAGAGGACTCCATGTCGGAAGTGGCTGCAAAAATTGCCGAGCTCGTCGCAGCGTAAAGAGGGCGCGCTCTAACAACTGTTTAGGGGGCGGCTGCACCGCCGCTTAACTCAAACGTTAGGCCGCACAAAACATGCAGAAGACTTCGATTCACCCGCCGGCAAGGAGGCGATTCGCGCGCGGGTCTTATCACTAGTATTGAAAGCAAAGGGGGCAGCCTCGCGAGAAAAAATCATCTCAGCAATCGAAAGGCGCCGCTTAATTGCATTCACATACAATGGCATCGCACGTGAGGTGCAGCCGTGCGCCGTTGGCATATCACGAGCTGGTAACGGTGTCATGCGGGGATCATATGGAACAGAATGATGGAATTTTTCCTGTGAAGGTTCCGAAGGGCCACAACTCGACGTTCGGACCTGGAAAAGACTGGTTTATGAATGCCTGCGTTGGCACAAATACGGGGGCAAATCCGTGGGAGGGCTACCACGGGGGGTTCCAAGCAGGTGCAGAGGTGCTTCTCGCGGCGGCTGGAGTATCGCGGCCAAGAGGTGCGAGCGAAAGCTGGGGGATGCCCAATGTTGACTACCTCGTCTACCCTGTCTGCCTTTGCGCGAGACACCATGTCGAGCTATCCCTCAAATTGGCGATACCTCAAGCGTGGAACATCTTCAAGCGACGTAGCCCTAGTTCGAATAAGGGTCTACAAGAGCCTCCCAAGCAGGATGACCGACACGGGCTGCTCCCAATCTGGGAAACGCTCAACGAGGTTAGCGACAAGGCAGATCAGCGACTAGCTAAGGTGGTCAGCGGTCTCGAGAGATATATCGACGATTTCAACAAGGTTGATCCGACTGGCCAAGTCTTCCGCTACGCCACCGGTTTGGACAACTCGCTCCATCTGAACGACATCACGCACATCAACCTGCAGACCTTTGCGGAGCGCTACGCGAAGCTGTGCGGTGAACTCGAGTCGCTTCATATTCTTCTGTCCGTTCTCACGCAAGAGTACGCGACGGGTTCTTTTACGGCGGAACTCAATCGCGAACAACTGACTGAGATAGCGGAATCCCTCCCAGATCGGTCTCACTGGAATTCAGAGGATTTCGACAAGATAAAGAAGGATCTCATTGAAAGATATGGGTTGACATCCCGAGGTTTTCAACGCGCTGTAAGTAAGATTGAAGAGACGCGCGCACTAGCCGTGAAAATTGGTATTGTGGAGCCGCTGACCGAAATCACGCGCGAGACTTTCGAGAAAGTTATGTCGGCGTCCGAAGACGCGTTTCGGTCGAACCCTGGTTTTTCCCCAGAAGAATGCGCAGCGATTAGCGCGCTCCTACTGATTTCAGACTTTGAGTATCCCGAGCACTTTGCATGGCATGCGAGGCCTCTGTCAGCGGAAGCTGATGAGGACCGCGCCGCGGCGCTCGAAAACGAGCGCGAATGGTCGCACCTGTCTCGCAAAGTTTGCCAGCGGCCAGACAGGCTATTGCGTGGCCTATTACTGCTCGGGCAGACCGAACTTGGGGCGCAACTAAGGCTGATCCTTAATGTCAAATTCGAGAATCTCGAGCGCGTCCGAGTAAACGGAAAGAAATCGTCGAAATCGTTTCTTGCCAAAGGCAATCCGAGTCCTCGTTAAAAAATAGCTATGCGCAACAGCAGAGTGCCGGTGTGTACTGCTGGCAAGCACTACTGAATTGGTCTTGGCCCGCCGGCATCTTGAAAGAGCAACATTCGATCAATAGGACCTGTTCGCGGATCGTATCTCTCCGCCCGGCCACACCTTGAGCGTCTGGTTCTGACCAGTATTGAACCTCGGGGCCTCGCGATTAGGGAGTGTTATCGGGGGGTAGGGCAGCGATACATTCGTCTGGATTCGTGCCGACACCGCCGCGCATCTCCAAAGCATCAACTCGACTCAAGAAGTTTTCCTCGCACGCGTTCACGATTACCGGCGCGCAATGCTCGAAGCGCTTTAGCCTGGATGCTTTCCGGAGTCTGTCGCAGCTTCAAAAAATAGTCGGATGTAATGACCCACCACTTCCTGCACAGGTCACGCCGCTAACGCATATGCCTCAGCGGGTGTTTTCATCTTCAGCGCCTGATGGGGTCGCTGATGGTTGTAGAAGTGGATCCAGTCGCCAATCGTGCGCATCGCATGGGTCAGGCTTTCGAAGCGATGTCGGTGCACGCACTGCTCCTTCAAGGTGCGGATGACCCGCTCGACCATGCCGTTCTGCTGCGGGCAATGCGGCGTGATGAACTCTTGCTGCAAGCCATAGCTGCGGACCAGGTTGGTGTATTTTCGGCTGGTAAAAACCAAGCCGTTGTCCGACCGAAGAAGGAAGGGCGCGTTGACCTTGCCCAAGGTGCCGAAGCGGCTGATCAGGGCTTGCTCCAGCGCACCGGCGGCCGTGCTGGCCTTCCCACTGCGCGACAAATGCCAGCCAAGAAGTTCGCGGGTATGGCAATCGATGACCAACGCCAAGCTGAGCCAGCCGTCCTTGCCACCCCAGACCCGGCACAGATCCGTCGACCAGCGCTCGTCCGGCCGGGTGGCGACCGAGGGCAGTGCCTGGATACGTGGACGCTGGCCAATCGGCCGTTTGCGCACCTGCCAGCCCTTGAGCTGAAAGATGCGCTGGACCGTGTTCTTGTTCATGCCAAGCAGGCCTGCGACGGTCCGATAGCCGAACGACGGCTCCGCTTCGATAAGGGCTTTCACGGGTGCGGCGATCGCCTCCTGGATCTTCGGAGGCGCCTTGACCGAACGGTAATAGACC
>NZ_FUYT01000014.1:77754-166371 GCF_900167995.1 Luteibacter sp. 22Crub2.1 | reverse complement strand
GAACACGACGATGTACGGCACGCCGACCTGACGCGAGAGCAGGATGTGCTCGCGGGTCTGCGGCATCGGGCCGTCAGCGGCCGAGCACACCAGGATCGCGCCGTCCATCTGCGCCGCACCCGTGATCATGTTCTTCACATAGTCAGCGTGGCCCGGGCAGTCGACGTGACCGTAGTGACGGTTCGGCGACTCGTATTCCACGTGCGCGGTCGAGATCGTGATGCCGCGTGCCTTCTCTTCCGGCGCCGCATCGATCGAACCGTAGTCCTTGAACTCGCCACCGAAACGCTCGGCGCCGATCTTGGTCAGGGCAGCCGTGAGCGTGGTCTTGCCGTGATCGACGTGACCGATGGTGCCGACGTTGACGTGCGGCTTCTTACGTTCGAACTTACCCTTTGCCATGAGCGCTAAACTCCGCTGGAGCCAATGAGATAGTAAAAAAGGAACCGCCGCGGGCGACGAAGATGGTGCTCATGACTGGAATCGAACCAGCGACCTCTTCCTTACCAAGGAAGTGCTCTACCGACTGAGCTACATGAGCACGAAACGCAGCGCGCGTAAGATCAATGGAGCGGGAGACGGGAATCGAACCCGCACAATCAGCTTGGAAGGCTGAAGTTCTACCATTGAACTACTCCCGCACTGCGCGGAACTCGTTTGGTGGAGGAAGGTGGATTCGAACCACCGAAGGCGTAAGCCAGCAGATTTACAGTCTGCCCCCGTTGGCCGCTTGGGTATTCCTCCAACATAGAACGCCTATTGTCGCGAGCGCCCCGGAAACTGTCAATAACTTCCGCACGTAAAATACACATGCCTTGACCGTTTGCCGACGCCCGGACAGCCCACCGATACGGGTTGTCGGTGAGCGAGCCGCGCAGTGTAACGAGGCGGATCGCCCTTGGGAAGCGTTTTGTCAGGCCTCGCGCGTGGCGAGCACCAGTGGCTCCATCGCACGCGACATTTCCATCAGCTTGAGGGCGTACTCCTGCAGGCGCAGATCCCTCTCTTCCACCGGCTTCCAGGGCGGAACCGGGGTCGGCTTGCCGCCGTCCGCCTTGTCCATGGCCACGAAGACCATCACACAACTGGTGGCCAGACGCTGTTCGCCGCTACGGAGGTCCCGTGCGAGAACGTCCACCGCGAGGTGCATGCTCGACGTGCCGGTATGGATCAGACGGGCGCGGACGGTCACGAGGTCGCCGATGAGAATCGGTGCAAGGAACTGGATGCCACTGACCGAGACGGTCACGCAATAGGCGCCACTCCAGCCCACCGCACAGGCGTACCCTGCCTGATCGAGCCACTTCATGACCATGCCGCCGTGGACTTTGCCGCCGAAGTTCACATCGGTCGGTTGGGCCAGGAAACGGAATTCGACTTCTCGCTGGGTGCCGGACATGCCGCTACCTTGCTGGGGAAAAGTCACATTATGGCCGCTGGGCGGCTTGTCGGACCGCCCCGCGCGGCATAGATTCGAAGCCATCGTCCCCGGGAGCGCCCCATGGTCCTTCGCAGCGTCGCCTCGCGACTCGCCCTGGCAATGCTTTTGGGGTCGGCGATCATCATGGTCGTGACGGGCGGCCTGCTGCTATCCCACACCCGCGAGCAGACGCTTGCCCAGACCCAGCGCGAAGCGGCCGCCGTCGTCCAGTCCGCCGCCGTCCGCATCCAGGGGCGCATCGATGGCGTCGCCACGATCGGGCGCACCGTCGCCGCCCTGCTCCACGATCGTCGCGACCAGGCACCCTCGCTCATTCGCGACGCGCTCGCCGCCAATCCGGAAATCGTCGACATCAGCGCCGCCTTCGTGCCGCGGGACAGCGCGGCGGTACGCGATCAGGACGCCCCGGTGGTACGTCGCGATCCCGACGGCAAGCTGACCGCCGGCAGCCGGAGGACGGACGCGGAGCCCTACTGGACATCCGACTGGTTCGTGAAAGGCCTGAACTGCGACAGCGGGTGCTGGCAAGCGCCGTTCCAGGCGGCCGGTCGGCCCGAGACCCTCGTGGGCTATTCGGTCGCGATACCGGGCACGAGCCGCATCCCGGTCATCGGCGTCGCCGACGCGACCATCAGCCTCGACTGGCTCCAGCGACTCCTCAGCCAGCTTGGCAAGCCTGAACACGCTTCCGCGTTCGTGGCCGACAGCGACGGCATCTTCCTCGCGCATGACTGGACGTCGTACATCGGCAGCCGGGCCAGCCGCCCTCTGAGGGAGGCCATGGCGACGGGAAAGAACCCGGTACGCCTGACGCCCGAGATGGGCGCGCGCGTGAGCGAGCCCGTCTGGGTCTACTACGTACCGATTCGCGGGACCGGCTGGATCTTCGGACTGAGCATGCCTGAGCGCGCCGTGCTGGCCGACCTCCGGCGCACCTACATGGTGGACATCCTGCTGGGATTGCTGGCGCTCGCCGGCGTCTCTCTCATCGCACTCATCGTCACACGCCGCCTGATGGCTCCACTGGGCGTCCTCGCCGAGCGCGCGGAGAACGTGGCACGAGGCGACCTGGATTTCGCCCTGCCCGACGTCCGGCGGAACGACGAGGTAGGTCGCCTCACCCGGGCCTTCGACCATATGCGGCATCAGCTCGCGGGCCATATCGATACCGCGAAGCGCACCGCCCGTGAGCAGGAGCGTATCGCCAGCGAGCTAGAGATCGCCCGCCAGATCCAGCTCGCCCTCATCCCGGAACCGCGCTGGCTCGCCGCTGACGGTCGTATCGAGCTGTTCGCCGCGCTACGCCCGGCCAGCGCCGTGGGCGGCGATCTGTACACGTATTTCGCGCTCGGCGCGAAGCACGTCTGCGTCATGGTCGGCGACGTCTCCGACAAGGGTGTACCGGCCGCCCTGTTCATGGCGCGGACGATCACTCTCGCACGCACCATCGCCACGCACGCACGGTCGCCGAGCGACATCCTCGCCGCGCTCAACCGTGAGCTATGCAAGGGTAACGACACCTGCATGTTCGTCACCCTGCTCTGCGGTGTCGTGGAGACCGAAACCGGGATGCTCAGCATGGCCAGCGCCGGGCACGAACAGCCCGTACTGCACGCCGGCGGAAGCGCCATCCTCGTCGACGTCGAAACCGGCCCCGCCCTCGGCCTCGATCGCGAAGCGCGCTACCCTGTGCGCGTGATGACACTGCTCGGGGGCGACACCGTGATCATGTACACCGATGGCGTCAGCGAGGCGCACGCAGGCAATCAGCGCCTTTATGGCGCGGATGCCTTGCTCGACAGCGTCTCGCGCATCGGCGAAGGCGCGACACCGGAGGCGCTCGTCACCGGCGTTCTGAACGACGTCGACGCCTATGTCGAGGGCGCCCCCGCTTACGACGACATCGCCCTGCTCGCGCTGACCTGGCACGACGCCGGGGCGGAAGGAGTCCGCCTCGATGCGGTTGCGCATTCCTAATCGCCTCGAGGACGTGTTTCTCGCCCTCGATCGTGCGGGGAGCGCGCTCGAACGTGGCGACGTCGACCCCGCCTGTCGCACGGACGTCCGCCTCGTGCTCGAAGAGCTGCTGGTGAACACCGTCCGTCATGGCTATCCCGACGGGCGCGACGGCTGCATCGAGATTCAGCTGGACATCGGCAGCGACATGGTCCGGCTCGAGCTGCGCGACGATGCCATGCCCTTCGACCCGCTGGAACCGGAACCGCCGGAACTTCCTGGCGATATCGCCCTGCGCGACATCGGCGGACTCGGCTTGCATCTTGCACGCAGCATCGCCAGCGATTTCCACTATGCACGCGACGAACACGGCAACCGTGTCGTGATCCGCTTCGATCCATCCCTGCCCGACGAGCCTGCCCCATGACCCTGATCGTTCGCAGCGAATCCCCGACCACCGATCGCAGCACCGTGTGGGTGGAAGGCCGCCTCGATGCGGCGACCTTCGGCGAATTCGACGACGCACTGCGCGATATCACCCCGCTCGTGGACAACGGGGGCACGCTCATCATCGATCTGTCCGCCCTCGATTACATCAGCAGCGCCGGCCTGCGCAGCCTCGCGCAGCTACGCAGACAGATGCAGGATCGTGCCGGCCGCACGCTGCTGCTAAACCCGCAACCGCAGGTGAAGAAGGTTTTCGAGATCGTGAAAGCGGTGCCGGTCGCGGAAGTATTCGCCAGCGTGGCCGAGCTGGATCAGTATCTGGATCACATGCAGCGGCAGATCACGGGCTGAGGTCCGTTAGCCGCTCTTCGCGGTATCGATCAGGCTCGCGCGCAGCGTTTCCAGCTGCGCCTTCAGACCGACGAGCTCATCGATCTCGCAACCGGTCGCGCAGAACACGTCGACGGGAACATGCCCGGTTTTCTCGCGCAACGCCCTGCCTTCGTCGGTGAGCGTGACGAGGACCTGCCGCTCATCGCGCGTACCGCGCGTACGCACCACGTGGCCCGCTGCCTGCAATCGCTTCAGCAGCGGGGTGAGCGTGGCCGAGTCGAGAAACAGCCGGTCGCCCAGTTCCGACACGGTAATGCCGTCGCGCTCCCACAGCACGAGCATGACGAGGTATTGCGGGTAGGTAAGGTCCAGCTTTGCCAGTAGCTGGCGGTAGAGCTTCCCCATCGCGAGGTTCGCGGAATACAGCGAAAAGCACAGCTGCCCGTCAAGGGTGCGCGGGGCTTCTACGCCTTCAGGCAGCGATTTCTTGCTCATGCCTCGGAATGTAGGGTCGTGGATATTGAATTGCAAGCGATTGAATTGCGCGGCGCAAAAAAAAGGCCTCGCGTGAGCGAGGCCATTCGTTCTTTACCGATGGCCCACCGGTATCAGACGTTGAAGCGGAAGTGCAGAATGTCGCCTTCCTTCACCAGGTACTCCTTACCCTCGAGACGGAGACGCCCTGCTTCCTTCGCGCCCTGCTCGCCGTTGAACTTGATGAAGTCGTCATAGCCCACCGTCTCGGCACGGATGAAACCGCGCTCGAAGTCGGTATGGATGACACCGGCAGCCTGCGGCGCGGTGGACCCGGCGCGGACCTGCCAGGCACGGACTTCCTTCTCGCCGGCGGTGAAATACGTCTGCAGGCCGAGCAGCGTGTAACCTGCGCGGATGACGCGGTTGAGGCCCGGCTCTTCGAGGCCGAGGTCCTTCAGGAACTCGTCGCGATCGGCGTCGTCAAGCTGGGAGAGCTCTTCTTCGATGGCGGCGCAGATGGGCACGACCTCGGCACCTTCTTCCACGGCACGCGCACGCACGGCGTCGAGGTGCGGATTGTTCTCGAAGCCGTCTTCCGCCACGTTGGCGATGTACATCAGCGGCTTCATCGTGATCAGGAACATGTCGCGGACAAGGGCTTTTTCCTCGGCATCGAGACCAGCCGCACGGGCCGACTTGCCCTGATCGAGCGCGACGCGGAGCTTCTCCAGCACCGGTTTCTTCGCGATCGCGTCCTTGTCGTTGGCCTTGGCCGAACGGGTGGCGCGGTCGAGCGCCTTCAGCACGGCCTCGAGATCGGCCAGCGCCAGCTCGGTATCGATGGTCTCGATATCGGCGATCGGGTCCACCTTGTTCGCCACATGAATGACGTTGCCGTCTTCAAAGCAGCGTACGACGTGCGCGATGGCGTCGGTCTCGCGGATGTGCGCGAGGAACTTGTTGCCCAGACCCTCGCCCTTCGACGCGCCCGCCACGAGACCGGCGATGTCGACGAATTCCATGGTGGTGGGAATGACGCGCTGCGGCTTCACGATGCCGGCCAGCGCGGTCAGGCGCAGGTCGGGCACGGGGACGATGCCGGTGTTCGGCTCGATCGTGCAGAACGGGAAGTTGGCGGCGGCGATGCCCGCCTTGGTCAGCGCATTGAAAAGGGTGGACTTGCCGACGTTAGGCAGGCCGACGATGCCGCATTTGATGCCCATGGCGATCTTGGTCCGGTAAAGGTGATTGGTGCGGTCAGGCGACCGTGTGCAGGCGCTTCATCGCCTCTTCGAACTTGCCATCCAGCGCCAGCGGCAGCACGTCGAACGCGCGCCCGATGCCGTGCATGATGGCGTCCTCGTCGGCCGCGTTGGGGCGACCGAGCACCCACGGGGTGACCTTGTCCTTGTGCCCCGGGTGGCCGATGCCGACCCGCAGACGGTGAAACTTGCCGTGCCCGAGATGGGCCACGATGTCACGCAAGCCGTTCTGGCCGCCGTGGCCACCATCGAACTTCATGCGGACGGTGCCGGGCGGGAGGTCCAGTTCGTCGTGGGCGACGAGGCACTCTTCCGGCGCGATCTTGTAGTAGCGCAGCGCTGACGCGACGGCGATGCCACTCTTGTTCATGAATGTCGCGGGCTTGAGCAGCCAGACGGTCTCGCCACCGATACGCAGCTTGCAGGTCTCGCCATGCAGCTTGCCGTCGAAGGTCCAACGCTCCCCCTGGTCCATGGCCAGGGCGTCGACACACCAGAACCCGGCATTGTGCCGGGTCCTGACGTATTCGGCCCCGGGGTTACCGAGGCCGACGATAAGACGAAGTGTCGCCATAGACCGAAGCGGGTGCGGCCCGCGGCGCCGGAGCGCGCGGACCGCCGCCGATTACTTCTTGTCTTCGGTCGAAGCGTCGCCTTCAGCGGCCGGCGCTTCCGGATCGACTTCTTCCTGGATCGAGGCGACGGTCACGACGGCGACGTCGTGTTCCTTGCCCAGGGCCAGTTCCGGGATTTCCACGTTGGCCGGCAGCTTGAGGTCGGACAGGTGGACGATCGAGCCGGCGTCGAGCGTGGCCAGGTCGAGTTCGATGAACTCCGGCAGGTGCTTCGGCAGGCACGAAACCACGACTTCCGTCAGGTTGTGCGAGATGACCAGACCCGAGGTCTTGCCAGCCGGCGACTTTTCCTGGTTGAGGAAGTGGATGGGCACGGCGACCTTGACGGCCTCGTTCTCGTTAACGCGCAGGAAGTCCATGTGCAGCATGAGCTGACGGAACGGGTGCTTCTGCCAGTCCTTGATCAGAACCTTCTGCTTCTTGCCGTCGACCGTGAGGTCGATGACCGAGGAGTAGAACGACTCGAAGCGCGAGCCGAGCAGCACGTCGTTGTGGAGAACCTGGATAGCCTGCGGAGCCTCGTTGGCGCCGTAGACGATAGCCGGCACGTAACCCGCGGTACGAAGGCGGCGGCTCGCACCCTTCCCTTCGATCTTGCGGCTCGTGGCGGTGAGCTGATGATTGGTAGCCATGGTGTTGCCTCAAGTAAACCGCCTCACGGCGGTGGTAAAGGGCTTCCCCGCGACCAGGGAAGCCCGAAAAATCAGATACTTAGTCGATATATAGCGAACTGACCGATTCACCGAAGGCGATCCGGCGGATGGTCTCCGCGAGCAGTTCCGCGACCGACAACTGACGGATTTTCGCACAGTTACGGGCGTTGTCGCGCAACGGCAGCGTATTGGTGACCACCAGCTGGTCGAGCGAGGAGCCTTCGATGTTGGTGATCGCGGCGCCCGACAGCACCGGATGGACGCAGTAGGCGACGACCTTGCGGGCGCCCTTTTCCTTCAGCGCGGCCGCGGCGGCGCACAGGGTGCCGGCGGTATCGACGATGTCGTCGACCAGAATGCAGGTCTTGCCTTCGACGTCGCCGATGATGTTCATGACCGTGGCCACGTTCGCCTTGGGCCGGCGCTTGTCGATGATCGCGAGATCGGCGTCGTCCAGGCGCTTGGCGAGCGCGCGAGCGCGCACCACGCCACCGACGTCGGGGCTGACCACGATCAGGTCGTCCATGCTGTGATGACGCCAGATGTCCGCCAGCAGTACCGGCGAGGCGTACACGTTGTCGACCGGAATATCGAAGAAGCCCTGGATCTGGTCGGCATGCAGGTCGATCGTCAGCACGCGGTCGGCGCCGGCGGTCGCGATCATCTTGGCGGCCAGCTTGGCCGTGATCGGCACGCGCGACGAGCGCGGGCGACGATCCTGGCGGGCATAGCCGAAATACGGCATGACCGCGGTGACGCTGCCGGCCGATGCGCGCTTGAGCGCGTCGATCATGACCAGCAGGTCGAACAGATTCTCCGCACTGGGGGCACCCGTCGGCTGAATGACGAAGACCTCCTGCTTACGGACGTTTTCTTCGATCTCGATCTGCGCTTCGCCATCGCTGAACCGGCCGATGAGGGCCTTGCCGAGCGGGATGCCGAGCCGCGCGGCGACATCGTCGGCGAGCGCACGGTGCGCATTGCCGGTAAACAACATCGGGGTGGACGTGTCCACGGAGGAACTCCTGGCGTGAGATGGGTGGGTATCGGCTATGTGCCACCGTGAGGTGGCTGGGGCGGCAGGATTCGAACCTGCGCATGCGGGAATCAAAATCCCGTGCCTTAACCAGCTTGGCGACGCCCCAACAATTCGTTCCGGCGAGCCATCCGGCCCACCTTGGCTTTGCCGCAGCCCGCGGCCCTTCCCGTCCTTACGACATGTGTCCTTGAGCAGCGTCGATCCGGTCCCGCGTCACCAGCAGCGGGGAAGGATCGATGCCCACCGCCACGTGGGCGACGAAGCCCGCGGGACAGCGTGAGGCGATGCCGAGCGCCGCCTCGTGGGTTCTTGTTTCGAGAAAAATGCAACCGCCGCTGCCGGAAAGCCGCGCGCGACCGAAGCCGCCCAGCCAGTCCAGTGCCGCCGCCACCCGCGGGTGACGCGCGCGAACCACAGGCTCGAAGGCGTTCTCCGCGGAATCCCCGGAAACAAAGGCCGAAATTGTCGCCTGAGGGGCATGACGTGTCAATTCGGGCGCGGCAAAAAGTGCCGCGGTGGGCACGTGCTCGCGGGGATCGACGACGACGTACCAGCGGCGGGGCAGACGGATCGGCGTCAGCTGCTCGCCCACGCCCTCGGCCCAGGCGGAGCGGCCCCTGACGAAGACCGGCACGTCGGCACCGAGGCGGACCGCCAGGGCCGCCAGGGCATCTTCATCCAGGCCCGTTTTCCACAAGGCGTTCAGGCCCACCAGGACGGTGGCGGCATCGGAGCTGCCCCCGCCGAGACCGCCGCCCATGGGTATCCGCTTGAACACCTCGATGTCGGCGCCCAGGGCGGTGCCGGTCTCGGCGGCCAGGAGGCGCGCCGCGCGAACCGTCAGATCGGCATCCTCCGGGACACCCGCCACCGGGGTCGGACGCGCGATCCTTCCATCGTGGCGCACGCGCAGGCGAACCTCGTCGCCCCAGTCCAGCAGGCGGAAAACCGTCTGCAAGGCGTGGTAACCGTTGTCGAGACGGCCGACGATCCGCAGAAAAAGATTGAGCTTGGCCGGGGCCGGCCAGACGGTCCAGTCGCCCGGCGCCAGCGGGGCCAGGTCGCGACTCATGAACACGCGCAGGTGGTCGGGGAAACCGTTTTCGCGGTCGCGTTCCAGTGCCCGGGCGAAGCCGGGCGCGTGCTTGTCGACCACCACGAAGCCATGCTTCGCGTAGAAAGGCGCATTCCACGGCACGTCGGCCAGCGTGCCCAGGTCGACGCGACGGAAGCCGGCCTCGCGCGCCCACTGACAGGCACGCTCCAGCAGCGCCGCACCGATGCCCTGGCCACCGAAAGCGGGAAGCACGTCGATTTCAGCGATGCCGATCGCATCCGGGCGCCCATCGGTCTCGAGGCAGACGAAACCGACGACCTCGTCATCCACCGTGGCGACCCAGACACGCCCCCGGGAGATCAGTTCGTGGACGATCTCGCGCGGCAAGGCCATGGACGAATACGACGGCCACGCCGGATGTCCACGGAACAACGCCACGGCGGCACGCTCGATGTCGCACAGCCGCTCGGCGTGATCCGCGACGGCGCGGGTGATCTCAAAGTTCATCGCGGGAGCCGGATGTGCACGGGGCGCCGAGTATAGCGGCCACCTATTTCGCGAAGGACCAGTCCTCGATCGCCAGGCGCACCTTGTACGGTGCCTTCTCGGCGAAGACGCGGGCGGGCATGGCCGGCTGGCGCGTGGCATCCCACGTCTTGTAGTCGACGGTCCAGCCGTCCTGGATGAGACGTGAGGGCAAGCGGTCGGCGCCAAACGTGATCTCGGCTGGCCCCGTATCGGCGCGCAGCCCCAGGGCCCAGCGCTTCAGTTCGCCCAGAGGGATCTGCCAGCCCACCGTGCTCGCCATGAGCGACTCGGCGTCGGCGCCATGGCGGGTACCGCCGTCGAGGCCTTCGAGATCGGCACCGTCGGGGCCACCGGTCAGGCGGAACGTACGGCCGGTGATCGGCCCACGCACCGTGAACTCGTAGCGCTCACCGTCCTGCCGCCATGTGAGGCTGCCGGAGTTGCTGTCCTTACCGTCGGAAACCGACAACTTACCCTGGAGCGTCCAGTGGTCGGTATCGGCGAGGCTGCGTTCGCGCTGCTCCTGCATGCCCAGCGTGGCGGCGTCGCCCACGTTGCGCACGGGAGCGCGAGTGGTCGCGCAGGCGGTAAGGAGCAACAGGGGCAGTGCGGCAAGGAGCGTTCTGGCGGTCTGGCGCATGAATACGGGATCTTCTGCAGGAGCGCGCCATGCGCGCGATCGGGGCGGACGCGGCCTAGGGACGCAGCTTTTGTTCGGTCTTCCGCAGCGCCGCGTTTTTCGGGTCGAGGCGGCGCACTTCGTTGAGCACCTTACGTGCCTCATCGTGCTCGCCCCGTGTCCACAGGACTTCGGCGAGGTGCACGCCGATGTCGCCGTCCTTGTGCTGTGTCCAGGCGCCACGCAGGGTGGTCTCGGCCTGGTCCAGCTGCCCTTGCCGGTATTTCAGCCAGCCCCACGAGTCGGCCACGGACGGATCGTCCGGTCGCGCGGTACGGGCCACCTGGATCAGGTTCTGGGCTTCCGGCAGGTCGCGGTCGTTGTCGGCGAGGGTGTAACCCAGCGCATTGCTCGCCTCGATGTCGCCGGGCTTCAGCTCGAGGACCTTGCGAAAGTCGGCCACGGCCTGATCGATCTTGCCGGCCTCGGCGTTGGCGAGCCCGCGCGAATACAGCATGTCGGTGTCGTCGGCCTTGACCTGCAGAGCCTTGTCATAGGCATTGACCGCCGCGTCGAACCGACGCGCATCCATGTAGAGCTCACCGTCGAGGGCGAACGCCTTGCGCAGCTGATCGGGACGGTCGGCGTACTGGGTCTGCAGCTCCGCCACGATCTCGTGCGCGTCGTCGTCCTTGCCCTGCAGATGCAGGATCACGGCGCTGCGCACGGACGCATCGAAGATCCGCGGATCGTCGTCGCCGACCGCGGCGTACCAGTCGAGGGCGTCTTCCTGCTTGCCCAGCAGCTCGGCGAGCTGTCCGAGGGTGAAGGCGTTATCGGCCTGAACGTCATCCGGTTGCCGGCGGATCTCCTCATACAGCTTGCCCTCGGCCGCCTTGTCGCTGGCACGCGCGGCGAGGGTCATCCGCATAAGGTAAGTGTCGACGTCCTGGCTTCCGGTGGCCAGCACGCGGGCGGCCGCCTTCTCGTCATCGCCCTGCGCCAGCAACGTGGCATACGCGAGGCGGAGATGCGTGTTTTTCGGATCCCTGGCGACCGCCTTGGCGAACAGCCGCTTCGCGCCTTCCTTGTCGCCCGCGCGGAATTTCTGCTGCGCCGCCCAGCCGTAGGTGGTGGCGTCGTGGAAACGGGCCTGCGCGCCCTCTCCGATCGTTTTCGCGTAGTCATGCCGACCCAGGCTCTCGCCCAGTTCGGCCATGGCCAGCCAGGCGGCGGAATCGTTGGGAAGCCGCTGCGGCGTGGCGATGCGCTCGAGCAGCTGCCCGGCCTGGGCGGCGTCCCGGGCGGTGACCAGGGTGCGGCCGAATTCACGCCAGGCATCGGGGTCGCCGGTGCCGACCATGATCTCCATCTGGCGCTGCGCCTCGGCGGTATCGCCGCGATCCAGAGCCATCCGCGCGCGGGATTCGGCAAGCTCGAGCGGCTTCGCGCCGAGCCTGGCCCAGCGATCCAGCGCTTTCGCGGCGGCGTCCTGGTCATGCACGGCCAGGGCCAGTTCGGTCGCCCGGGCGGCCACACGGGGGTCGTCGCCCAGCTGGGCCGCGCGACCGTAAGCGTCCGACGCCGCCTTGAGATCGTTGGCGGCAAGGGCGAAGTCGCCCGCCATCAGTTGTGCCTGAAGGTCGCGTTCGGGGGGCAGAATCGCCACCTGAAGCCGGTCGAGGGGCTGGACGCCCGTGCGTACGGCCTGGGGCGCGGTCCGCGGCGCCGTGGCGCAACCGGACAGGGCCGCGAGGGCACCGACGACCACATATTGACGCACTCGCTTGAACTTGGACCGACCGCTCAGCACACTACTCTCCGATTTCGTCCGATAGCCGATGCAATAAGCCCGGCCCTTGTGAGCGCACAATGCGCCCTTAGCTTAGCCGACGCCACCGAAGCCGACTCCAGCCCGTCATGCCACTCATCGCCCTCGGGCTCAATCACCTCACCGCGCCGGTCAGCCTGCGCGAGCAGGTGGCATTCGACGCCACGGCGACGCCGGAGGCGCTCGATGAGCTTGTCCGGCAACCCGGCGTCGAAGAGGCGATGATCCTCTCCACCTGCAACCGCACCGAGCTGTATTGCAGCGTGACCGAGGGTTTCGAGGGCGTGCCCGGCCAGTGGCTGTCCCGACAGCATCGTCTGACCCCGCAACGGCTGGACGAGTTCCTCTACCGCCATGACGAACACGACGCGGTGCGCCACATGTTCCGGGTGGCGACCGGACTCGACTCCATGGTGCTGGGCGAGCCGCAGATCCTCGGCCAGGTCAAGGACGCCTACCAGCATGCGCGCACGGCCCAGTCGCTGCGCGCCCCGATGGAACGCCTGCTCCAGCACACCTTCGCAGTGGCCAAGCGGGTCCGGACGGACACCCGTATCGGTGCACACACGGTCTCGGTCGCCTACACGGCGGTGCGCCTGGCCGAACAGGTCTTCACGGATCTGCGTCAGGCCTGCGTCCTGCTGATCGGCGCGGGCGAGACGATCGAACTGGCGGCGCGCCATCTGACCGACAAGAAGGTGCGCCGGCTGATCGTGGCCAACCGCACCCTCGAGAACGCCCAGGAACTCGCCAGCCGCTACAGCGGCTATGCCATCTCCCTGGCCGACCTGCCCCGCCACCTCGCCGAGGCCGACATCGTGATCACCTCGACGGCCTCGCGGCTGCCGGTGGTGACGAAGGCAATGGTTACCGATGCCATCGCCGCCCGCCGCCGCCGTCCGATGTTCATGGTCGATATCGCCGTGCCACGCGATATCGAGGCGGAGGTGGCGCAGCTCGACGACGTGTACCTCTACGGCATCGACGACCTGAAACAGGTTATCGACGAGAACCGCCGGTCCCGCGAAATGGCGGCCCGCGAAGCCGACGCCATCATCGACCTCCAGGTCGAACGCTACATGTCCTGGCGCCGCGCACTCACCCTGCGCAACCCTGCCGTGGACATGCGCCTCGCGGCCGAGACGCAGCGCGACGAAGTGCTGGCCAAGGCGCAGGCCATGCTGGCCAGAGGACGTCCCGCGGAAGAAGCCCTCGCGTTCCTGGCCAATACCCTGACCAACAAGCTGCTGCACGCACCCAGCGCACGCCTGCGCGATGCCGCCCTTTCAGGCGATCTGGACCTGCTTCACGCCGCCGGCCGGCTGTATGGACTGGACCCGGACGACGACGTTTCCGCATGATGTCGGGCTATAGCCCTCTGTCGTGCCTTTGATGACTCCCTCGATCCGCCGCAAACTCGAAGCCCTCGCCGAACGTCACGAGGAAGTCGGCCGCCTGCTCGCGCAGCCGGACGCCCTCGCCGACAACCAGCGCTTTCGCGATCTTTCAAGGGAATACGCCCAGCTCGAGCCTGTCGCCCTGTCCCTGCGGGAGCACGACGAGGCCCAGCGCGAGCTGGCCGAGACCCGCGCCATGCTCGACGATCCCGAGATGCGCGACATGGCCGCGGACGATATCGAGCGGATCGAGGGCCGCCTGACCGAGCTGGATGGCGAGCTGCAGATCCTCCTGCTGCCGAAGGACCCGCGTGACGAGGGCAACCTCTTTCTCGAAGTACGCGCCGGCACCGGTGGCGACGAGGCGGCCATCTTCGCCGGTGACCTTTTCCGCATGTACGCCCGGTATGCGGAGCGACAGCGCTGGCACGTCGAGATCCTCAACGCGAACGACGGGGAGCATGGCGGTTACAAGGAGATCGTCGCCCGCATCGAGGGCCGCGGCGCCTACTCGAAGCTGAAGTTCGAATCGGGTACCCACCGCGTGCAGCGTGTGCCCGAAACCGAGTCGCAGGGCCGTATCCACACCTCGGCGGCGACCGTGGCGATCCTGCCCGAGCAGGACGATATCGACGAGATCGAAATCCGCGACGGCGACCTCAAGGTCGACACCTTCCGGGCCTCCGGTGCCGGTGGCCAGCATGTGAACAAGACGGACTCGGCCATCCGCATCACCCATCTGCCGACGGGGACGGTGGTCGAATGCCAGGACGAGCGCAGCCAGCACAAGAACCGCGCCCGGGCGATGAGCCTGCTCAAGGCCCGCCTTCTGGACGCGGAGCGGAGCAAGCAGAGTGCCGCGCAGGCCGAATCCCGCCGCCTGCAGGTCGGCTCGGGCGATCGCAGCCAGCGCATCCGCACCTATAACTTCCCGCAGGGACGGATCACCGATCACCGCATCAACCTCACGCTGTACCGGCTCACCGAGGTACTGCAGGGCGATATGGACGAGCTGGTCGACACGCTGACCCGCGAGGCGCAAGCCGACGAGTTGCAAAGTCTGACGGCGGGATGACATTTTCTGCCCCACAATCGGTCACCCTCCCCGCGTGGAACGAACCGATGGGCAAGAAAAAGAAGAAAGCCTACGAACACGACCTCGAAGCCCTGCAGATCGAACTGATCGGCCTGACCCGATGGCTGCGCCGCACCGGCAAACGCATGGTCGTCCTCTTCGAAGGCCGCGATGCCGCCGGCAAGGGCGGCACCATCAAGGCCATCACCGACAAGCTCGATACCCGCGCCGCGCGCGTCGTCGCCCTGGGCAAGCCGTCGCAGGACGAGCAGACCCAGTGGTACTTCCAGCGCTACGTGGCACACCTGCCATCGGCGGGCGAGCTGGTCCTGTTCGACCGCAGCTGGTACAACCGCGCCGTCGTCGAGCCGGTGATGGGCTTCTGCACCGACGAGCAGTACGACGCTTTCATGAAAGCCTGCCCGGCGTTCGAGAAACTGCTGACCGACGACGGCATCATCCTGCTCAAGTACTGGCTTTCCGTGGATCAGCAGGAGCAGGAGGAACGCTTCGCCGAGCGCGCGGAAGATCCGTTGAAACGCTGGAAGCTGTCACCTGTCGACCTCAAGGGACGGGAGAAATACGCCGAAACGGGCGACCTGCGTGACGCCATGATCCAGCACACGCACACGGCCGATGCGCCCTGGTTCGTGGCCGACTTCAACGATCAGAAAACCGGGCGGCTCAACCTGATCCGCCATCTGCTCGACCAGATCCCCGATCAGCTCGTGCCCAACGAGGAAATCGAGTTGCCGCCGCTGAAGGGCAAGCCGAAGAAGGACAAGGTCACCGCCAAGGCGGAAAAGGTGGCGAAGGTCTACTGACGCGCCGCCACGCGACGCACGGGCGCCCGTCGTGGCAGGCGCCCGGCGCGCGAGAGGCGCAGCCACTGCCGCATCGCGAGCAGGCCGCCCGCGGATTCGATCATCGCCGCGGGCACCCACATGATCACTCCTCCGATCAGCTGGCCCGTCAGGACGTTGAGCGTGAAGGCACGACCGCAGATCTCGAAGATCGGATAGAGATCGGTCTTCGAGAAGGTGACGATGGCGCCGGCGACGATCTGCGGCGTCATCGTGATTCCGGGCGACAACACGCGCCATCCGGGTGACATGCGGCCGGGTGGCTTCGGCCGGTGGTCGAGCACCAGCCACCAGTAGGCCAGCCCCGACAGCACCATCGACCAGTTCATCGCGCGGTAGATGCGCCAGTCCAGCATGGCGAGCGTCTGCATGTCGGGAATCAGCCAGACGACGATGAGCGCGACGAAAAGCAGTGTGACGACCGCCGGGTGCAGCAGTATCGCCGACAGTGCGCGCGATACCGGCGAACGCCCGGCGCGACGCAGCCGGATGCGCCACGCCGGCGGAAGGCCGGCCCGCAGCACCGTTCCCGGATAGGAGGCGATGATCAGCAAGGGCGCCAGATGATGGAGAAGCACTTGCTGGATGCGGTGCATGAAAAACTCGTGCTCCGCGAAGTAGTCGAAGTAGGTATGCAGCGCGACGTAGATCATCGCCATACCGAGCCAGAACGCCGCCTTGCGCGCCATCGACACCCGCAGTCGCCGGCACCCCGCCGCATACAGCAGCGCCGTCGCGACGAACACGATCACGAAGACCCAGGAGAACTCCCAGGGAACGATCCACTTCAGCGCGCCGGCGGCCACCGTCAGGCCGCGCGGCGACCGCGACGGGTACGGCGCCAGCCGTAGATCAGGCCGATGAGCGCAACCAGCCCCGGGACGAGCACGATGTTGATGAACTTCAGGCGCAGGCCCAGCGCGTCGATCTCGGCGTTGAGCTGGTGCTGCACGTCGCGCAGTTCCTTGCCGATCGCGAGCTTGCGCTGAAGATACTGCTCGACCTCGCGCCGCTGCTCCGCCGTGGCCGTGCCGCCGCTTCCGCCCTTGCTGGGCTGAAGCTCGGCCAGACGCCGCTGGGTATCGTAGAGCTCGTTCTCCAGCTCGCGTTTCTTGGTCAGGAACTTGCGGTCCGCCGCGGCCTGCAGCGCGCGGACCCGGGTGAACGGCCGCTGCGCATTGACCCGTCCACGAATGGACAGCAAGGCGGTGGACCCGCCAAGGTTGTCGACGATGTTCGAGACGAAGTCGCCGTTATTGGCAAACGGCGTCAGCTGCTGCTGCCCGAGCAACGGCTGCACGTCGATCCACAAGCGATCCGAAAGCAGGTCGGTGTCGGCGACGAGCACGATTTCGCCGGGACCGGCCGCCTGATCCAGGTGCCCCTTTCCCGTACGCTCGGGGAACGCCGTGTGGAAGGTGTCGCGCAGCCGCGCAGCCAGGACGTAGCGCTCGTGACTGGGCTCGTAATTTTCCATCAGCGTCGTCGGATCGTTCGCGGCATCGCGCACGCGCTGCGCGGCGACCACGGCCGCTTCGTCGGACGTCTGCACGAGCGGAATCAATCGCGCCTTCGTGTCCTGCGATAGCTCGAAGTGACCCGCCGTCGAGAAATTCACGCGCTGCAGGCTCGCCGTCACCACATCGTCGTGGTTGAGGTCCTGGGTCCCGAGGCCGAGCATCGCCGGATGGCCGATATTGTTGCCGTTGAGGTCGATCGTCAGCGCATGCGAACGGTCCAGCACGACCTGAGTCGGGTCGAAGACCACGCCCCAGGCCTCGAACAGACGATGCAGATCGGAATCGTGATCGTCCACCGTGCCCCGCGGATCGATCAGAGGCGCGCTGTCCATTTCCGAATCGGGATCGACGAAGACGACAAGGTGTCCGCCGCGCAGCACGTACTGGTCGATCGCATACTGCGCGTCGTCCGACAGGCGCTTGGGATGGACCAGCAGCAACACCTTGATCGACGGATCGATGTGGGTGAGTCCCTCAGGATCGATCGTCGTGACGTCGGCGATCTGGTCCAGCTGATGGAACAGTGTCCACGGCGCTTCGCCGATCACCGGATTGCCTTCCACCGGCAGCGAGCTCACCACCCCGAGTTTCGGCTTCTGCGGCATGCCAAGCTCATAGAGCAGTTTGGCGATGTCGTATTCGACGAACGATTCGCGCGCGGGGTCGAAGAACGGGATCGCCTGGGGCGGCACTTCGCCCGATCCGTCCATGCCGACGAGGCCGAAGAACACGCGCTCGCCATTGCTGCCACCGGTGGCAGGCGTCAGCCCGTAGCCTTCGGCAGCGTCTTCATCATCGGAATAAGGCACCGGGTCGATGACGCGGAACCGTACCCGGCCATGGGCGCGAACCGCGATCTCTCGCAGCATCTCCTGCACACGCTGCTCGTAGCTGCGCAACTGCGGAAGATCGCGCGTGGCGTGGTCGGAGAAATACAGCGTGACCGTCAGCGGCTTGCGCAGGGCATCGACGATCTGCAGCGTGCCCGGCGTCAGGGTGTAGATACGGTCGGCCGTGAGGTCGACGCGTGCCGTGCGCAACGACATCGAGCTGATCGCCACCGCCGCAAGGAAAAGCACGGCGATCGCCACCAGTGCCGCGCGCAGGCGCAACGAACGGGTGATCCTGAAGCGACGGGCCATCTCAGCGCGTCCTCTTCAGGTCGAGCACCACGACACTCGCGCCGAGCCAGGCGACGATGGTGGCGAAGAAGTACACCAGGTCGCGCAGATCGAGTACCCCGCGGGCGATAGCGTTGGCGTGTCGCGCCATGCTCAGCTGCCCCATGGCGCCGATCAGCTTCGGCGGCACCGAGTCCTGGAAAAAATCGAGCACCTGGGGCTGTCCGACCAGGAGCAGGAGGAAGCACACCGATGCGGTCAGGATGAACGCGACGATCTGGCTCCGGGTAGCGGTGGACATGCACGCCCCGATGGCGATGAACGCACCGGCCATCAGCCAGCTACCGACGTAGCCGGCGAGGATCACCCCGTTGTCGGGATCCCCGAGGTAATTCACCGTGATCCAGATCGGAAATGTCAGGACCAGACAAACACCGATGAAGGCCCAGGCGGCCAGGAACTTGCCCAGCACGGCCTGCGAAATCGACACCGGCAGCGAGAACAGCAGTTCGAGCGTGCCGGACGCCCGTTCCTCGGCCCACATCGACATGGTCACGGCGGGCACCAGCACGAGGTACAGCCAGGGATGCATGTCGAAGAAAGGCTGCAGGTCGGCCAGGCCGCGATCGTAGAAATCGCCGCTGTAAAACGTCAGCGTTCCGGCCAGCACCAGGAAGATGACCATGAAGACGTAGGCCACAGGCGTCACGAAGTAGCCCCACAACTCGCGGCGCGCGATGGCGGTGACGGCGCTCATGCGTGGCCTCCGCGCGGCTGCGTCGTGATCTGCCGGAAGACTTCGTCCAGCCTGCCCTGCTCCAGCTGAATCTCCGAAACCCGCAGGTTCTGCGTGCGAAGGAGCGCCTGCACCTCGTCGAGGATCGGCTGCCCCGGTTTCGGAAACACCGTGACCCGCCCATCCAGCGGATCCACTTCCACCATCGACACGCCGGGAATGCGCGCAAGCATCTCGCGGGACACCGCACTGCCCTGCGCGCTGAAGGAAACGGCGCCGTGATACCGCGAGCGTGCCTCCAGCTCGGCGGGTGTCGCGTCGGCGAGCAGCTTGCCGTTGGCGATGATCGCCACGCGGTTGCATAAAGCGTGCACCTCTTCGAGCAGATGCGTGGAAATCAGGATGGTTCGCTCCCTCGCCATGGCATCGATGAGCATGCGCACGGAATGCTTCTGGTTGGGATCGAGGCCGTCCGTCGGTTCGTCGAGCATCAGTACCGGAGGATCGTGCAGGATCGCCTGCGCGAGGCCGACCCGGCGACGCAGGCCCTTGGACAGGGTACCGATGGTCTGCTCCAGCACGTCTTCCAGTTCGAGACGGGAGACGACCTCATCGAAGCGCCTATAGGCAATGTCGCGGTCCAGGCCACGGACCCTGACGATGAACGTGAGGAACTCACGGACCGTCATTTCGCCGTAGCTGGGCGCACCCTCCGGCAGGTAGCCCAGGGCGCGCTTGGCCGACAGGGGCTCCTTTCGGATGTCGTGTCCACAGACGCGGGCGGTGCCGGACGTCGGGGTGAGAAACCCCGCGATCATGCGCATGGCCGTGGACTTCCCGGCGCCATTGGGGCCGAGCAGCCCCAGGACCTGGCCAGGTTCGGCACGCAGGGAAAGGGCATCCACCGCGATCAGCGGGCCATAGCAACGGGTCAGTCGGTCGGTCTCGATCATTGACGGCAATTAACGCATAAAAAAAGCCCCGGGGTTACCGGGGCTCTTCGTATCGCATGGCTTACGAGGCTTACTGCGCCATCGTCGGCGCGGTGCCCGCTTCGGCCGGAGCCGCAGCGGTACCCGCCGGAGCGGGGGCGGAGGACGAGCCGGCCGGAGCCGATTCTTCCAGGCCCGGCTGCTTCAGGCCGGCTTCCTGTTCCGGGGTCTGCTCCGGAATGTTGTCGCCCTGCAGCGGCAGGTAAATCTCGAACTTCTGCTCGTCGTAACCCTCGATCGTGCCGTGGTTGTTGGTCGGCGCCTTCACCTGGATGTCGTAGGGACGGAAGGTGACGTCGTCGAACTTGTAACCATGGGTCTGCGAGTAGGCTTCGAGCATCTGACGCGTCTGCGGCAGGCCGGCACCGGTGCCGTTCCACTCCGCCTTGAGCGCCTTGCCACCGAAGGCGAGAACAGCCTTGACGTTGCCGTCGACGATGACGCGGCCGAGCTTGTCCTTGCTACCCGGCGCGGCCGAATCGGCAGCGGCCGGAGCGGCGGCCGTCGAGGCGGCAGCCGGAGCGGCGGCGTCGAGCGACGGACGCTGGGCGGCCGTCAGTTCGACGTCCTGGCCATTGATCTTCAGCGTGGTGGCGTCGATCTCGGCGGCGACGTCGAACGTATAGTTCTGGTCGCCCCAGTTCGTGGTGAAGGTGATGCGCGGGCTGACGATGTTCACGCCCAGCTTCTTCGCCGCGGCCTGCAGTTCGCCCCAGGCCTTGTCCGACGCGGTGTCGACGTCGTCGAGGGTGCGCGGGGCCGTGGTCGACACGAAGAGGATCGGCTTGGCCGGCTGGTCGGCGATGGCCGGAACCATCTTGCTGTAGTCGATGTTCGGGATCGCAGCCATCAGGTTCTGAAGGTTGGACAGGCTGAACTGAATCAGCGCGTCCGGATCGCCGTGGATATAGAGGTTGGAGAAGCGGTTGACCAGGTTGAAGCCGTAGTCGACGTCGTAAGCCCACTTGACCTTGACGAGCTTCTGGCTGCGGCCGGTACGCTCGAGGTTGATGGTGAACTTCTTGTCGCTACCGCGCCAGGCGTTGTCCACGTTCCAGACAATGGTGCCCTTGCCGGCATCGGAGATCTTGGAGAAATCCGGGTCGATCGAGGCGATCTCGAGCGAGCCGTCACCGACCTTCTTGTCGTCGGCCTTCCAGGCAATCTTGGCACCCGGACCGTAGGCCTTGCCCGAAAGCTCGAACTGGACCTTGGGATCGAAGGAGCGAAGGACGGTGTAGTCAGGGAAACGACGGAAGTTGCTAAAAACGTCGTAAACCTGGCGCAAGTCCTTGCTGATCAGCATTTCGCGCTCGACGTGTCCGGCCGAGGGCATAGCCAGCCCGACAACGACGCCCAATACGGCGACGATGACGAGGGCAACGATAAATTCTAACAGACGCGTCATTCCACGGTTCTCCGAACGTCTTACGAACAGGCTCCGCACACGGCCATGGACGCCGCATGGTCACCCCTGAAGAATCGGCCGTGGCTTGGGGTTCGCCAGCGCCGAAAGAGCCGATGGTAGCTGCTCACGACAGGGAACGCCATTGGGTCCCCTGCCCTTTTTCGCAAGCCTGCACAAGCGGATTTTCGGCCGGAAGCTCCCGGACGATGCCGCCCGGTCGAGCCGGGCTCAGACGATCCCGAGTTCCAGCGCCTTCAAGACGGCGCGCGTGCGGTCCCGCACGCCCAGTTTGGAAAGGATGTTGGACACATGGTTTTTCACCGTCCCCTCGGCGACGCGCAGGGAATTGGCGATTTCCTTGTTGCTGTAGCCGCCCGACAGCAGCCGCAGGATCTCGGTCTCGCGTTCGGTAAGCGGATCCGGCTGCTCCAGGCTGGAAAACTGGTTCTGGATGCGACCGACGCCGGCCAGCAGGCGCTGGGTGACCATGGGCGCCACCAGCGAACCGCCGGCGGAAACGGTGCGTACGGCCTCGACGAGCTGATCGAGCGACACGTCTTTCAACAGATACCCACGGGCACCGGCTTTCAGGCCGGACAACACCAGCTGGTCGTCGTCAAAGGTAGTCAGGATGATCGTCGGCGGGAGTTCATTGCGACCGCCCAGGGTCTGCAGGACCTCCAGGCCGCTCATGTTGGGCATGCGCAGATCGAGCAGGACCACGTCCGGCCGTACCTGGGGGATCGTCTGCACCGCCTGGGCGCCGTCGGCGCATTCCGCCACGACGCGGATATCGCCGGCGAGGTCCAGCAAGGAGCGGATGCCCTGGCGCACCAGGTTCTGATCGTCAACGAGGCAGACGGAAATCATGGGTGGTCCTCGGAAGGAACGGAAAGTGTGGCACGCGGGAGGGCCTCGGCGTCATCCGTGACCTCCAGCGTGTGACGAGCCGGGGCGTGGGCCAGCGTGGGCTCCTCACCCAGTGGCAGGCGGGCGGTCAGGGCGAATCCGCCCTGCATCCCGCCCCCGAAGGTGACCGTCCCGCCGAACTCGGCGAGACGTTCGCGCATGCCGTTCAGGCCGTTGCCCGGGTGGAACTGGGTACTGCCACGACCGTCGTCGCGCGCGTCCAGACAGAGTTCGTCCGGCCCGGTATGACGGAAGGTCAGCCAGAGATTGCGAGCGTTGGCGTGACGGACCGTATTGGTGAGGATCTCCTGGGCGCAACGCAACAGCATCTGCGCCCGACGCGGATCCTCCACGCCGAAACGCGGCGGGACGCTCAGGTGCACGGCCAGCCCAGGCACGCCTTCCGTGAGACTGCGCAGGGCCTGGGTGAGATCGATGGCGTCGTCCTGACGCAACTCGCTGACCACCTCGCGCACGTCCGCCAACAGCTGCTTGGCGGTTTTCTGCGCCTTCAGCACATGTTCGCGGGCCGTGTCGTTGGTGAGATGACTCGCGACCTCGAGATTCAGGCTGAGCGCCGTGAGGTGGTGACCGACCAGATCGTGCAGGTCGCGCGCGATGCGCATGCGCTCGGCGATGCGGGTCGACTCAGCCAGCAGCGCGCGGGTCGCGCGCAGTTCCGCGTTCAGATGACGCAGTTCCTCGCGCTCGTCCGCCTGCTGGCTGGCGATCAGCGAGGCGATGAACATCAGGGCCGAGAATCCGAAATAAAGGACCGCCTGCATCACCGAGGCGACCAGCGACCAGCCGACCGCGGCATAGAACAGGGGTATCAGGGCGACGTGCGCCAGCACCATCCAGGCCATCGCCAGGGGCAGGCTGATGATCCAGGGAACCACGGCGGCGACGATCACCAGCAGGAGCGCACTGACGCCGCTCTTGCTCAGCCCGCCCACGGCGAGCGCGGTGCCGGTCAGGATCAGCAGGACGGCGACACGCGTGAAACCGTCCACGCGCGAGCCCAGCTGGCGGGTCAGGAGCCAGTAGACGACGCCGAAGACGAGGTAACACGCGATCCAGGCCAGCAAGGCCATGTCGCCGATCTGGCCCGGCTGGTTACCGGCGCGCTGGATCGACAACGGGAGGCCCGCGCAGAGGTAGGCCAGATAGGTGGCGTACCGCAGCAGCCGGACGTGATTGAACTGAAGCTTGGACATGGCCTCATCATAGGGCCTTGCGCGCCGCCCACCACCTGATAGAAGTCACGCTCCGGCGGGCGGCAAGCGTTGGCTTTACAACGGTTTTACATCCGCGTCGCGCTCCCCGGCGAGTCACGGGCATGCCATAATGCCGCGCATTCGGCGGCCTGGGGGTCGCTTTCCAAGAACACTCAAGCGGAGCAACGAATGGCCCTTGCCATCCGCGACGTGCGCGAGCACGACCTGGATGCCGTGCTCGCACTCAATAACGAGGCAGGCACCGGCATTCTCGCCACGGACATCTCCCGCCTGCGCTACCTGTACGACATCGCGCATTACTTTCGCGTGGCCGAACAGGACGGCCGCATCCTCGGCTTCCTGATCGCCATGCGCCAGGACGCCGACTACACCAGCCCCAATTTCCGCTGGTTCCAGGCCCATTACGAAAGCTTCGTGTATATCGATCGCATCGTGATCGCATCCGAATCGCGCGGACATGGTCTGGGCCGCATTTTCTACTGCGATGTACAAAGTTATGCCGAGGTACGTGTGCCGCTTTTGACCTGCGAAGTCTTCCTTGAACCCCGCGACGACCAGACCGTGCTGTTCCACGGCACCATGGGCTTCCAGGAAGTGGGTCAGCAAAAAATGGGAGAGACCGGCCCGAAGGTGAGCCTGCTCGCCCGTGAACTGCCCAGTTTCCCGTTCGTGCGCGAGCGGTACCTCGAGCAGGACGGCCTGCCCGCCGTCGCATGGCTGGGTGAGCGGAAACGCCCGGCGGATGACGCAGGGGTGCGCGCATGAACGCCCGCGCCGAATCCCTCGAAGCCGCCTGCGACCTCCGCTTCGGCCAGGTCGGTATCGCCTGCGTGCGCCTGCGCCGCGTCGATGCCGCCGCGCTGGTCGAAGAACTCGAACGCCGCGTCCGCTCCGCGCCGCAGATGTTCAACCGCGCCGCCGTGGTCCTCGACCTCTCACACCTGCCGAAGCTGCCGGACGACGGCATGGTCGACGCGCTGCTCGAAGCCATCCGCAGCGCGGGCATGCTGCCCGTCGGCATTGCTTATGGGACGGCGGAGACCGAAGCGCTCGCCGAGCGCATGAATCTCCCGCTTATCGCCAAGTTCCGTGCCCAGTACGAACCCGCGTCGGGCGATGCCGCCGTGCAGGTCGCGCCGCCCGCACCGGGCCGCGCCGAACCGGCCCGCGCTCCGCTGGATAACGACGAAGACGCCGGCGGCGCCACGACAGCCCAGCACCACATCGGCAGCGCCGTGCGCTCCGGCCAGCAGATATACGCCCGCGACCGCGATCTCGTGGTCATGGCTGCCGTCGCCAATGGCGCGGAAGTCATCGCCGATGGTTCCATCCATGTCTACGGCAGCCTGCGCGGCCGTGCCATGGCCGGGGCACAGGGCGACGAGTCGGCGCGCATCTTCTGCTCGGATTTCCGTGCCGAGCTGGTGGCTATCGCCGGTCACTACCGCGTGTTTGAAGACATGCCCAAAGAATTCGAGGGCCAGGCCGTCCAGTGCTGGCTCGACAGTGGAAAACTCATGGTCGCACGGCTCTGATGCCGTCCGTCGCAGCAACACTCGGAGACATCTCTTGACAGAAATTATCGTCGTCACCTCCGGCAAGGGCGGAGTCGGCAAGACCACCACCAGCGCCTCCCTCGCCACCGGCCTCGCCATGCAGGGCAAGAAAGTCGCCGTCATCGACTTCGACGTCGGCTTGCGCAATCTCGACCTGATCATGGGCTGCGAGCGGCGCGTGGTTTACGACTTCGTCAATGTCGTGCACGGCGAAGCCACGCTCAAGCAGTCGCTGATCAAGGACAAGCGCCACGAAAACCTCTTCGTGCTCGCCGCCTCGCAGACGCGCGACAAGGACGCCCTGACCCAGGAAGGCGTGGAAAAGGTCCTCGACGAACTTACGAAGGAAAACTTCGACTTCGTCGTCTGCGACTCCCCCGCCGGCATCGAAAAGGGCGCGCACCTGGCGATGTACTTCGCCGACCATGCGGTCGTCGTCGTCAATCCGGAAGTCTCCTCGGTCCGCGACTCCGACCGCATTCTCGGCCTGCTTTCGAGCAAGACCCGTCGTGCGGAAAAGGGCGAGGCACCGATCAAACAGCACCTCCTGCTCACGCGCTACAACCCGAACCGGGTCGAGGCCGGCGAGATGCTCAGCGTCAAGGACGTCGAGGAAATCCTCGGGATCAACGTCGTCGGTGTCATCCCGGAATCGGAGAACGTACTCGCCGCGTCCAACGCGGGCGTGCCGGTCATCCTGGATGACAACTCGAACGCCGGTGCGGCCTATAAGGACACCGTCGCGCGCATTCTGGGCGAAGAGCGTCCGCTTCGCTTCCTCGAGCCGGTCAAGAAGGGCTTCCTCAAGCGCGTGTTCGGAGGCTGAGCATGGGTATCCTCGATTTCCTGAAGCGTAAACCCGAACCGAGCGCCGGCGTCGCCAAAGAGCGTCTGCGCATCATCGTCGCCCAGGAGCGCTCGACGCGCGGCGGTCCCGACTACCTGCCGCTGCTGCGTAACGAGCTGCTCGAAGTGATCCGCAAGTACGTCAACGTCGACGTCGAGGCAGTCAACGTGACGCTCGAACGTGACAGCGGCCACGAAGTACTCGAACTCTCCGTCGCCTTGCCGGACGGCAAGTCCGCGATATGAGTCCGGCCGATCCCGCCGACGCGGTTCTCCGCGTCGGCGACATCGGTTTCGACGAACCGCGGCAGCTGCTCAAAGGTTTCGGCCTCAGCCTCGTCGAGGTCTCCACTGGCGAAACCATACCGGGCAGTTACTGGGGCGACACCGAAGCCGGCATCATCGGCACGACGGTCTACGCGCGCACCGACACCCCGGTCCACTCCCTGCTCCACGAAGCCTGCCACCTCATCGTGCTGCCGGAGGACAAGCGTGCGCTCGTCCACACCGATGCGACGGATTCCATCGAGGAGGAGGATGCCACCTGCTACCTGCAGATCGTGCTCGGCGGACACCTTCCCTCGGTAGGCAGTGCACGCATCATGGAAGACATGGACCGCTGGGGTTACACCTATCGTCTGGGCTCCACGCGAGCCTGGTTCGAGCAGGACGCGCCTGAGGCGCGCGCGTTTCTTCGTGAACGCGGACTGCCTGTCGGCTGACTTGCACAAACCAGGCGTTTTTTTCAGATTTATCCGATTCTAAAGACGGATCGGCTCCCTTAGCCTTGGATCAGGCATCGCCCGACGTTGCCGCGGAGACATCCGTGGGCGTCGAGGTGCGTGAGCCTGTCGGCAATGGAGAAAAACGATGAAGTATGTCATCCCTGGTCCACGGGAGAATCCCCCCGCTCGCGGCAACACGGGCGGCGTCGGCACCGCTACGTCGTCTTACGGTGGCGATATCGTAAAAAGAATCGACCGTCTGGAAACCGACAGCCAGTTCATTCGCCGCGACCTGGATGAGATCCGGGGCGACACGCGCGCCATCAAGGACCAGCTACATTCAATGGATAAGAGACTCACCGTCATCGAACACTCCAGCGACGCGGGATTCCGATCCATCTGCCAAAAAATGGATGCGGGCTTCGCTGCTGTCGATCAGAAGTTCGCTGCCGTCTACCAGAAAATGGATGCGCGCTTCGCTGCTGTCGATCAGAAGTTCGCTGCCGTCTACCAGAAAATGGATGCGGGCTTCGCTGCTGTCGATCAGCAGTTCGCTGCCGTCTACCAGAAAATGGACGCGGGCTTCGCTGCCGTCGACCAGAAAATGGACGCGGGTTTCGCCGCTGTCTACCAGAAAATGGATGCCAACTTTTCATCCATCCACCAGACACTGTCAACGGTCCCGACGAAGCTTCAGCTGGCGCTGATGGCTCTCGCCGGCCTCGCGATGATCCTGGGCTCGGCTTTCGCCGTCGTCGCCGCATTGTTGAGGTCCACAGGCCATGCGGAAGTCGCGAATGTGCTGGACGCGGCACGAGGCTGAAAGTGCTACCCCCCCCTATCTTGCCGCCGGACCGATACTCAACCCGGTTCGTTGCGCTCGATCTGCGAAACCACGCCCGACGCCGCCCCGGCCTTCGCACGCGCCAGGCGGCGGCGCTCCAGCGACACGTACCACAGCCACGCCGCGAGACCGATCAGGCAGATCGTCGTGGCGCCCATGGCAAGAGTCAGCATGTTGTCGGACAGCGCCGGCGAAAGCACACCGGCCACGAGAGCCGTGAGGATCAGACTGCCGAACGCCTGGACCGATGACACGCCGCCGCGCTGCTCCGGAAAACGGTCCAGCAACAACAACGTCAGCGTCGGGAAAGCCAACTGGACCCCGCACCCATACAGAGCCAGCGGCAGCGTCGACCACGGCACCCGTGGGTGATCCAGCGTCACCGCCAGGATCAGATTCAACGCGCACGACGACAGCATCGACGCATAGCCCCAGGACACCGTGCGGGCCGCACTGGCCCTTCCCGCCACCCGGCCTGAAATGAAGGCACCGGCGACCATGCCACTGACCACCGGCACGAACAGCCACGGAAACCCGCTCGCGCCCAGACCCAGCAGGTCGCGGATCAGATGCGGCGCCGACGCGATATAGAGAAACAAACCGGAGAAATTGACCGAGGCCGCGATCGCCAGTGGCCAGAACGGCAGGTCGCTGAGGATCGCCCTATAGCCGCGCAGCAGCGGTCGCGGACGAAACACCGTCCGATGCTCGGGCGGATGCGACTCGACCAGGAAATACGAGACGCCGAGGGTCAGCAAGGTCGTGAAGCCGGTCAGCGCCCAGAAGATGCCGCGCCAGCCGTCGATGCCCAGCAGCCACGCGCCGACGATCGGCGCGATGGCCGGCGCCACGCCGAAGATCATCATGACCTTGGACATCATGCGCTGAGCTTCTTCGCCGTGCATGGTGTCGCGCACGACGGCCCGGCCCACGACGATGCCGGCGCCGCCGCAAAGACCCTGCAGGATGCGGCAGCCCAGCAGGAAGCTGAAGCTCGGCGCCAGGGCCGCGCCGACCGACGCCGCGGTATAGACAGCCATCGCGATGACGATCACGGGCTTGCGCCCATAGGCGTCGGACAACGCGCCGTGGAACAGACTCATGACCGCATATGCCAGCAGGTAGACGCTCAGCAACTGCTGGAGAGCGACGGCGCCCACCCCGAAGTCGCGGCCGATGTCCGGGAAGCCCGGAAAGATCGCATCGATCGAGAACGGCCCGATCATCGACAGAGCGGCCAGCAGAAACGGCAGGTAGCGCCTCGGGTCGCGCGTCGCGGAGGTCATGGGAGCGGCCATGGCGTTCAGGGGAACGATCAGTATAGCGGCAAGCCTTCGAGCCCCTCGCCCGGCTCACCGCAAAGTCCCATAATCGAACCGGCACATCGCATCGAGGGTCACATGGGCTATAGCGGATTTCTTGCTGTCGGGATCGGCGGCGCCGTGGGCAGCCTGCTGCGCTGGTGGCTGGCCGTGGCGCTCAATGCTCTCGTTCCCAACATCCCGCTCGGGACGCTTTGCGCCAATCTGGCCGGCGGCCTTCTGATGGGCGTGACGCTCGGCGTGTTCGACCACTTCCAGACGTTGCCGGTTGAACTACGCCTGCTCATCGCCACCGGCTTTCTCGGCGGGCTCACCACGTTCTCGACGTTCTCGGCGGAATCCACCGGGTTGCTGCTGCGGCAGCAATACGCCTGGTTCGCCGCGCATGTCGCACTGCACCTCATAGGTTCGATCGGAATGACGGTTGCCGGGCTGACGATTGCCCGCGGAGTGCTTCGCCACGTTTGACGAGGATCCAAAGGAGTTCCATCGATGGCTCACGATGTTTCTTCCCTCAAGGCACGTGCACAGATCCTCCTGCAAAAAGCCGGCATCACGCTCGGCGGACAACGCCCGACCGACCTGGTGATTCACGACGAGCGGACCTACGCGCGTGTCTTCGCCCACGGTACGCTCGGTTTTGGCGAGGCCTATATGGATGGCTGGTGGGATGTCGGCGATCTGCCCGCTTTTTTCGCCCGCGTGTTGTCGTCGCACCTCGACGAGTCGGTGCTCACGCTGGACACGCTGATGGCGCATCTCAAGGCGCGGCTGATCAACCGCCAGCGCGGCGCGCACGCCTGGGACGTCGGACGACGTCATTACGACCTGGGTAACGACCTCTTCGAGGCGATGCTTGGCAAACGCATGGTCTATTCGTGTGCCTATTGGGCACACGCCGACAATCTGGATGACGCGCAGGAAGCCAAGCTCGACCTGATATGCCGAAAGCTGGCCCTGCGACCCGGCCAGCGCATCCTCGACATCGGCTGCGGCTGGGGCGAGGCACTGAAGTTCGCCGCCGAGCGCTATGGCGTCAGCGGTGTAGGCGTGACCGTTTCACAGGAGCAGGCCGCCTACGCCCGCGAGCTATGCCGGGGCCTGCCCGTGGAGATCCGCCTGCGGGACTACCGTGAACTCGACGAGCCATTCGACGCGATCCTCTCGGTCGGCATGTTCGAGCACGTCGGCGGCAAGAACTACCGCACATGGTTCGAAGTGGCCCGACGCTGCCTGCGCAAGGATGGCCTCGTTCTGCTGCACACCATCGGCAGTAACGGCGCGCCGGGACGGCCGGACCCATGGATCGACAAGTACATCTTTCCCAATTCGCTGATTCCCTCGATGAGCCAGGTGGCTGGCGCGCTCGAGGGGCTTTTCGTCGTGGAGGACTGGCATAACTTCGGCGCGGACTACGACCGCACGCTGATGGCATGGCGCGCCAACGTGGATGCGGCCTGGCCACGACTGGCCTCACGTTACGACGAGCGCTTCCGCCGGATGTGGAATTTCTACCTGGGCTGCTCCGCGGGTGTCTTCCGCAGCCGTCGCGACCAGTTGTGGCAGCTGACCCTGTCGCCGCACGGCAGGCCCGGCGGGTACCGCGTGCCGCGCTGACGGTATGACCACTTCATGCCTCGTACGGTCGGCGCATGAATCCCAAGGCCACGCTCCCCGACGGTATCGTCGAGACCGATGTCCCCGCGCGGCTCGACCGGCTGCGCTGGGGGCGCTTTCATACCCTGGTGGCCGTGGGCCTCGGGATCACCTGGGTGCTCGACGGGCTCGAGGTGACCATCACCGGCTCCATCGCCGGTGCGCTCAAATCCAGCCCCGTCCTCCACCTTACCGATGGTCAGGTCGGTCTGGCGGGCAGTCTTTACCTCGTCGGTGCCGTGCTGGGCGCGCTTTTCTTCGGGTGGCTTACCGACCGACTCGGGCGGAAGAAGCTGTTCACGGTGACGCTGGGCCTGTATCTGACGGCCACGGCCGCCACGGCTTTCTCGCCGGACTTTCTCACCTTCGTGATCTTCCGCGCAATGACCGGCGCGGGCATCGGCGGCGAGTACGCTGCCATCAACTCGGCCATTCAGGAACTGATTCCCGCACGCTATCGTGGTCACACGGATCTGGTCATCAATGGCAGCTTCTGGATCGGCGCCGCACTGGGCGCGCTCGCCGCCGTAGGCCTGCTCGACATGGGCTGGGTATCCGCCGAGATCGGCTGGCGACTGACCTTCGGGCTGGGCGCCGTACTGGGCCTGGGCATTCTTTTCCTGCGGCACTGGATTCCGGAGAGCCCGCGCTGGCTGATGCTTCACGGTCGCATCGAGGAGGCCGAGGCCGTCGTCGCCGCCATCGAGAAGCGCCTCGGCGTCTCGCCCCCTTCCGAACCGCTGCCACGACTGCGCCTGCGTCCGCGCGGACTGACCCTCGCCGATGTCGCCCGTACACTGTTCCGTGTCTACCCGAAGCGGACCGTCCTGGGCCTGGTACTGATGGCCACGCAGGCGTTTTTCTACAACGCGATCTTCTTCACCTATGCGCTTGTGCTCGGCCGCTTCTACGGCGTGGCCGATGCGGATGTCGGTCTCTATCTGCTCCCATTCGCCGCCGGCAATTTCCTCGGCCCGCTTCTGCTCGGGCGGCTGTTCGACACGCTGGGCCGGCGGACGATGATCGTCGCGACCTATGCACTGTCCGGACTGCTGCTGTTCGTCACCGCCTGGCTCTTCGTGCACGGCCACCTCGACGCGCGAACGCAGACGATCGCCTGGAGCATCGTGTTTTTCTTCGCCTCCGCGGCCGCCAGCTCGGCCTACCTCACCGTCAGCGAGAGCTTCCCACTGGAGTTGCGCGCCCTGGCCATCGCCCTGTTCTACGCCTTCGGCACGGCACTCGGCGGCGTCGCCGGCCCGTGGCTGTTCGGCCGCCTCATCGGCAGTGGCGAGCGCATGTCCATCGGCTGGGGCTACGCGCTAGGTGCTTCGCTGATGCTGATCGGGGCGGCAGCCGCGTGGTTACTTGGCATCGCCGCCGAGCGACGGTCCCTCGAAGATGTCGCCGCCCCGCTCGGCAGGGCCGACTGACAAACCGAACCGTTTACGCAGCAGGCCGCGGATGAAATGCCATGCAGGCCATGGATCGTCGCGGCGGAACACGTGCAGATCAGCACCGACCCACTCCATCAGCAGGCGGATCCAGCCCGGATGCCTGGCCGCCGGGGTAGAACAAATGCTGGCGATATCGTGATACAGGTCCACGCAGGCGATGCCGTCGCGATAGGCACGCGTCGCGCGTTTCACCGGCAGGCCCTGCGCGTCTTGCCAGGCCATTTCGCAGACGTTGACGCCGCTGCGCGCCGCGAACTCCACATAGGTCCAGGCGCGCGTATTCACCTCGATCAGGCGGAACGCCCCGTCGCGCGCATCGCGCTTGAACTCCGCGCTGAAGATGCCCCGGTAGTCCAGTCCATCGAGGACGCGACAGGTGCTGCGCACCGCGTCCGGCACGATCGCGAGCGGCACGGCCTCAGAGCACGAACTGTTGCCGAAGTCCGGAGGCGACATCCGGCGGCGACGACGGGCGAAGAGCCCGGTATACGCGCCCTGCCCGTCACGAAACCCGTCAATGAAGAAATGTTCGCTGGGTGGGCCGGGAACGTACTCCTGCGCCATGACGCGAAACCCCTGCGCGTGGAACCGGGCCCAGGCGTCACGCAATGCGCTCCGTCCTTGCACCCAGACGCCTTTGACGCCCGTGACATCACTGAATTTCTGCGAATTGACCGGCTTGAGGAAGACCCTGTCCAGGGTTTCGAACGGAATCGCCTCCACGTCCGCTGCGTCGGCCAGACGGAAGGTGCGCGGATGTGGCACATGAATCGCCGCCAGATAGCCGGCAAACAGTGACTTGTCCTGAAGCAGGGCCTGCGCATCACGTCGCGCGGTGCTTGCAAGGAAACGCCAGCCGAGCACGCTGTGCGGAAGATCGGCGAGCCACAGCGCGGCATCGTCGGCACCCGGGATGATCACGGCCCGGGCCAGCGGCAGTGCCGCCAGTGCCTCGATGGCTTGCGGCCCCGGACTACCGTCCCAGCCCCGACAGCCGGGTAACGCCCTGAAATAGCGCGATCGCGTGACGATGTCGTCCGGCGGACACGCGACATAGGCAGGGATGCCGGCCAGATGAAGGCTGCGCAGAATGCCCAGTGCGGTGGGGCCACGCCCCATCACGATGGCAGGCAACCGTTGATCCGTTTGCATCACGCCCCCTGTCGGGCACCGCGCCGGAGTGGCGCACCCTGCAGGTCCAATGTGACATCGGTATCGACCGGGGCACAGATCGCCACACGATCTATGCCGTGCGGACGAGGGCGTCAGACCGGAGCGTCAGCCACGGCGAAGGGGAGCACGCCCGGTTCCCGGCCCTCCGCCTGGCGACGCGGCGGGGCCTGACGCGGTACGGACGGCGAGGTACGCCCCAGTGTGATGTTCTTGGAAGCGCGGACTTCGCGATTGGCGAATGTCCAGATCTCACCCGTGGCCGTGATGAACACCGTCCAGTACAGATCAGACTCCGGGCCATAGTCGAGCAGGAAATGGGCAAATCCCTCGCCTTTCGGCGTATTCATGGGCAGCGGCGGATTCAGTTGCAGCATAGGGCTTCTCCTCGTGCCATGGATTTACAAGGAGGCGCCGTCGTGGGCGGGTGAACGTGTTGTGGGTCACGCGTCACCGTACGCGGACAGCATTTTCCTCGCCGGGCCCGCTAAAATGCACCGGACACACAGACAGCCAGTTCACCAGGGGTAACCAGCGCGTGCAGTCACGTAATTTCCGGGTATCGGTCGTCCAGCCCGGTGGCAAGCTAGCCATCGAGGTCGAATTTAACGAGAAAGTGCATGGCCTTTCCGGCGACACGCTATGGCTGTCCCTAGAGGACGACACCCGTATCGAGGACGCCGAGGCGCTTCGCGCGCTGCTCGAGCGCGTGGGTCACCGCATCACGGTAACGAACGTACGCTCCTGACGGGCGCGCTGGCGCTGTCTTTCACCGCAACCGCCAGAGGCACCACGGTCGGCAGCAGCCGGTGGTTGGTGCCGTGCACCTTGCCGCAGCCCATGCATTCGCGCGTCGTGCCGAGCCCGCGGCGTGCCGCCCGCGGAGACGCCAGCAGGCAGCCGCACACGTAGCAACCCGCGATGACACCGCGGTCCCAGAGGCGCAGCCTCAGCAACTGGATGGCGGCCGAGCCGACGGCCACGAAGAGGCCACCGGCGAAGAGCCAGGCGGGCAGGTTGGAATAAAGAGAAACCAGTCCGAAATCGCCCGGCGTCTGCTGGGCGGCCCGGGTCACGCCAGCGGCCAACGATCCCGTACCGAAGGCCAGAAGGCTCGGCATGAACAGTCGAAGATACATACGCCCGGCGTAAGACATGTCTGAAAACCCTCCCCCGCCGGCCCTTCCGGCGCGAGGAGAGTGTCGTTACCGGGGTCTAGCCGCCGTGAATGGGGTCAGATGCCTGGCGACGCGGTGTACTGCGCCCATAACGTATCGACATCCGCGCCCGTCAGCTGTGCCCAGGTCTGGTCGGTGTACGACCGCCCGCGCAACGCCGCGTCAAGACCCTGCACGGTTCCCGCGTGATGCTCCTCGACCCACACGAGGAACCGGGCGGTGATGCGGTAGCTGTCGGTGTAGTTCTGCCCGGCGGCGTAATCGGGTAGCGACCAGCCCGCGGCCGCGTTGTTCACCCCATAGCGGTTACGCGCGTAATCCGCGATACCCTCGACCAGCCATCCGGGAATATTCTGCTGCCCATAGTCCTGCACGATATGCATCGACTCATGTGTGACCGTATCGGTGTCGTTCGGATTCGCGATCATGTACGCCGCGCCGTACGTCTCGGTCGCATTAGCCGTCGCGGCCACGCCGTCGTAGGACGGATCGAGGACGATGTTCACCGTCTTCGACGTATTCGGATTGAAGTCAGCCGCTTCTTTGGGATAGATCGTGAAGAAGGTGCTTATCATGGTATCGACGGTGGACTGCGCGATGCCCGAATTCTTGTCGGTCACGGTAAGCGTGTAACCGTTCTGCTGATACGAGTTCACCGTGTCGGCAAATGTGGGCCCCGCGGCGACGAGCGAGGCGATGATGAGCGCGCGAGCGCCGAAGCGCTTCGATGGCTGCATGAGCGTGACTCCTGCGTTGTAGGGTCGTTCGATGGTGGACCCATGGCGCGGGATGTTTCGGTGCAGGTGTCACACTTTGCGGTTTGGACGTCTATACATACGTGAAGATTACGAATGACATGGGGCGCTTCCACAAGCACCCCATCGCCATCACGGTCGCTCCCGCCGTTAGCGGCAAAGCCTTACACGCTGGGGGCGCTACCAAAGGATGGTGGGCGGTCCGCAAGGGCCTTGCCGAATTCGACGTTGGGCTTATCCCCCATCGCGAAGCTCAGCGTGCCGCCCGCCTCGAGGTCCTTGTGGGCGATCCAGCTCTTCGTCCACGGCTTGCCGTTCCACGACACCGACTGGATATACGGGCGCCCGGGTCCGTTGTCTTTCGCCTCGATCACCAGCGTGCGGCCCGCACCCACCTGCACTTCCGCACGATCGAGCAGCGGGCTGCCGAAAACGTAGTGGGTGCTGACGGGATCCACGGCATACAGACCCATCGAGCTCATGATGTACCACGCGCTCATCTGGCCACAGTCTTCATTGCCGGGGAGGCCATCGGGCTCCGGCAGGTACATGGTCTCGAGCAGCATGCGCAAGCGCGCCTGGGTCTTGTGGTGCGCACCGGTGTAAGCGTACAGGTAGGGCATGTGGTGCCCCGGTTCGTTGCCAAAGGCGTACTGGCCCACCATGCCGGCGATATCCGGCGGCGCGTTTTCCGGCAGCGTGGGATCGGCATTGAACAAACCGTCGAGCTTGGCCTCGAACGCCTGCTCACCACCGAACAGCCGCATGTAGTTGTACAGATCGTGCTGATTGAGGAACGTAGCCTGCCAGGCATTGGACTCGGTGAAATCGCGCCAGCGCTTCGAATGCCCGATGGCGATGGGATCGAACGGCTGCAGCCATGAGCCGTCTTCCGCACGCGGACGAACGAACTGCATGTCCTTGTCGAACACGTTGACGTAATTCTGCGAGCGCTTGCGCAGCAGCTTCGCCTCGTCGGCGTGACCCAGTGCGTCGGCCATGTGCGCTACCGCCCAGTCGTCGTACGCGTACTCGAGCGTCTTGCTGGCGGCCTCGCCTTCCTTGTCGCTGGGAATGAAGCCGAGCTTGCGGTAGTACGTCAGGCCGAAGTAATCGTCCTGCATGGCACGACGCTGGAACACCGGCCAGGCCTTGGCATAATCGATACCCTTGAAGCCCTTGGCCTGCGCCTCCGCTACGACCACGGCGGAGTGATAACCGATCATGCAGACCGTCTCGATACCCTGGAGCGGCCAGACCGGCGCGCCACTGGGGCTTTCCACCGCGAGACGGACCAGACCGTCGACCAGGTCGGGTACGCGATCGGACTGGTAGAGCGTGAACAACGGGTGCTCGGCCCGATAGGTATCCCACAGTGAGTACGTGCTGTAGTTGTGCCGCCCCTCAGGCAACGTGTGCACGGCCTTGTCCATGCCACGATAGCGCCCGTCGAAGTCGCTGAAAACCGTGGGCGCCAGCATCGTGTGATACAGCGAGCTGTAGAACGTCCGCTTGATCTTGTCCGACGACGATTCGATGCGGATCTTCGACAGTTCCTGGATCCACTCGGCCTCGGCCGACGCGCGAACACCGTCGAAGTCCCAGCCGGGAATCTCGTTGTCCAGGTTGCGCATCGCGCCGTCGATGTCCACGCCGGAGATACCGACCTTGACCAGCAGGGGCTCGGATGAGGCCTTGTCGAAGTGCAACGCGGCCTTGAGGTGATTGCCCTTCGCCGTCGTCGACCCCTTGGGCAGCGCCTTGTCCTCGTCGTACAACGTGACGCTGGCGGCGGGACGCGACAGCTTCATCGCGAAGTAAATCACCCGGCCGGAGGCCCATTGCCATACGCGACGACCGCCGACCAGCGTGTCGTTACCGACCAGGGTCAGCTCGGCATCGGTCACGTTGGCGGGCTTGTCCATCGCATCGCCGTAGCCATGCGCCAGATCGAACAGGATGTGCGCGTCGCCTTCCTTGCCGAACGTATAACGATGGATGCCGGCGCGCAGCGTCGCGGTCAGTTCGGCGAGGATGTCGAAGCGGGTGAGCTTGGCGCGGTAGTAACCCGGGTGGGCCTGCTCGCCGGTGTAGTGCGAGCGGTAACCCTTTACGCCACTGCGATAGCCCTTCTCGGGCTTACCGTCGCCCTGCTTCTTCGCATCGAAGCGCGACACGTAATTGACGCCGTCGAAATCGCGGTCGCCAGGCTGCAGCAGCACGGGGCCCATCGAGGGCATGACCAGGAAATCGAGCATGTCGGCTGCACCGGTACCGCTCAGGTGGGTGTGCGAGAAGCCCATGATCGAGCCGTCGCCCTGGTGGTAACCGGACGAACCATCCCACTGCGCGTTGTACGTGTCCGGGCTCAACTGGACCATGCCGAACGGTCGGGTGGCACCGGGATAGGTGTGACCGTGACCGCCCGTGCCGACGAAGACGTCGACGTAACGCAAGACGCTGTCACCGACGGTGCCGCCGCCGGATGGTGGCGTTTTCAGGCTTTCTTGTACGCCACCGGCCAGCGCGGTGAGGGAGCCTAGCTGACCGATGGCGGTGAAGGCAGCCATCCCTTGCAGAAAACGTCGACGGTTGACCATGAATCGCTCCAGCTCGGATGTCGCGTCAGACGCGACGCAGGGTGTCGGGGTGCTTGTCGGCGAGATGAACGATCAGCTCACCGAAAAGGGTGTTGGCCCACGCGAACCAGGCTCGCGTGAACTTCTTCGGATCATCCTGATCGAAGGCTTCGTGCATGAAGCCACTACCGTTGTGCGTGGTCTTGAGCCAGTGCAGGCACTGCCGGATTTCAGCCGCGTCATCCGTCGTGAAGGCCTTCATCATGATCGACATCGGCCAGATCATACGCAGACCTTCATGCGGACCGCCGATACCTTCACCGGCCGTGCCCTGGAAGAAATACGGATTGGCCGTGCTCCAGACGCGCTGACGCGTGCGTGCATAGCGAGCATCATGCTTCGCGCTCTCCAGGTACGGCAGCGCGAGCAGGCTGGGCACGTTGGCGTCATCCATGAACAACTGGTTGCCATAGCCGTCGACTTCGTAGGCCCAGAAATCGTCCTGGCCGTCGTGCATCACGCCGTACTTTTCGACTGCCGCCTCGACCTCGTCGGCCAGCGCATTGGCCTCGCTGGCGAACGCCTGGTCACCGAACAACGTGCCGTGCATCTGTGCAAGGCGACGCAGCGTCACCACCGCGAACAGGTTGCCGGGGATATTGAACGGATAGACCGTCGCATCGTCCGAAGGGCGGAACATGGCGTGGATCATGCCGACCGGACGCGTCGGCTGACCGTAGCCATCGAGGAACTGGCTCTCGGTCGGCTTCGGCGACGGGCGCTGAAACTGGTACGGGCCGTGACCGTCCTTGCGCTGCTGTTCGCGGAAGGTCGTCACGATGCTGCGTGTGGCGGCACGCCACGATTCGTCGAACGGCTCGCGATCGCCCGTGGTCTGCCAGTAGCCATATGCGAGGCGGACGGGGTAGCAGAGTGAATCGATCTCCCATTTGCGCTCGGCCACGCCGGGACGCATGTCGGTGATGTCGGCCTGCGCCCAGTCCATCTTGCTCTTGCCCTTGGTATCGGGAAGGAACGCGTTGGCGTAGGGATCGATGAGTATGCAGCGTACCTGGCGACGGATCAGGCCACGAAACAGCTTGCGCAGCCCTTCGTCTTTCGGGGTCAGCGGAAGATAAGGCCAGACCTGCGCGGACGAGTCACGCAGCCACATGGCGTCGATATCGCCCGTCACCACGAAGGTGTCTTCGTAGCCGTCCAGGCGGCCGAGCTCCACCGTGGTGTCCAGCGTGTTCGGGAAGCAGTTCTCGAAGATCCAGGCGAGCTCCGGATCGGCGATTTTCTTCTTCGTCGCGGCAATGAGGTGTTCCACCGCCTCGCTGGTGAACTTGCGCTTGCCCACGGGTGGACGCTGACTGGTGAAGCGCGACGCGGCGGCGGCGCCCATGCTCATGCCCCCCATCATCGCGACGCCAGGTGCGAGCGAAAGCCATTTCATCACATTGCGACGGGAGGGATTCAAGGCGTGGTCTCCTTCAGGGCATCGACGAGCGAGCGTACGGTGATCGCGCGGCGAAGGGCTTCGGTATCGGTGGCGCCGTCGATCTCGATGTCGATGCTTTCACCGGGCAACAAATCGAACGCGTTCTGTGAAAGCCGCACGTCGATATCGCCCGTATCGACCCAGACCGCGCGGGCAAGACGTTTCGCACTCACCGTCAGCACCAGGCCGTGTCCGCCGTCATGCAGTGACGTGGTCAGCTCCGGCGTGGGCAACGCCAGCGTGCGGGCGGCGCCGAAATACAGGAGGTGATGCGCCGCGGGCTTGCCGTTCTCCAGCAGATCGAAGGCGACGACCGTCTTGCGCGGATCGGCGCCCTTGAGCAGCGTCGCATCGTCCACGGTCAGCGCCCGGGTGCTGGACAGGGCTTTCGCGTGCACAGGAAGACGGGTCTCCCGCAGCAGCTTGCCGCCCATGTCGTAGACACGAGTGCGCAGGACGGCGTCGAAGTCCCTCGTGCGGTCGGACACGGCGAAGACATCCGTCTTGCCATCACGACGCAGCGGCACGACGTCCACCGGCGCGTAGAAACGCTTCGCGTGGAACTGCAGCGCCTTCCAGCGGTTGAAGTAGTCGACGCTGGCCCACGACGCGCCCGGCCACACATCGTTCAACTGCCAGTACAACGTACCCATGTTGCGCGGGCGGGCGCTGCGCAGGTGCTCGGCGGCCAGTTCGATCCCTTCGGCCTGCATGACCTGGCTCAGGTAGACGAACGACGGGAAATCCTTCGGTTCGCCGTACTCCTGGCGGATGTACAGCAACAGACGCTGGTTGCCGTCGCCGTTGGCAAACTTCTGGTGCGCGCGCATCACCTTCGACTCCGGCTGCATGTCCTCCGGCTGGGCGAAGGCCTTGATCGTGGCCATCACCGGGAAGGACTGCAGACCGTATTCCGACTGGAAGCGCGGCGTGATGTCGAGGTAGTGCGAGATGGGCTCCGAGCCCGACCACACTTTCCAGTAATGCATGTCGCCGTCGGTCTCGACATTGGCCGGACCGTCGAAGTCCGTACTCGGCGAGCTTGCCCAGTACGGCACCTGCGGCGAGAGATCCGACACGACCTTGCGCAGCGTCTTGTCGAAGATCGTACGCATGCCGTCTTCGACCTTCTTCACTTCATCGGCGTTGACGAATTTCTGGAAGTCGATGCGATCGGGCCATTCCTCCCAGCCCGTCTGCACTTCGTTGTTACCGGCCCAGAGCACGATCGACGGGTGATCGCGCAGGCGCGTGACCTGCTCCTCGGCCTCGATGCGGGTGCTCTCGCGGAACGCATCGTCGTACGGCGTCACCGCGCCGCCGAACATGAAGTCCTGCCAGATCATCACACCCAGACGGTCGGCCGCCGCGTAGAAGGCGTCGTCCTGGTAGGTGCCGCCGCCCCACATGCGCAACATGTTCATGTTGGCGTCTTTGGCGGATCGAAGGATGGCTTCCAGCCGTTCGCTGGAGACGCGCGACGGGAACGCATCGTACGGAATCAGATTGGCGCCCTTGGCGAAGACCGGCACGCCATTGACGACAAACGCGAAGCCCCTGCCCCACTGGTCCTTGTCGCGACGCAGCTCGACCTTGCGCAACCCGGTTTCGCGATCGGCCCCGGCGACTGTCGAGCCGCCGGATTCGATGCTGGCGTGGAACCGGTAGAGATTCGGTTCGCCGTAGCCGACCGGCCACCAGCGTTGCGGGTGGTCGATGCTCAGCGGCACCCCGACGTGGTTCTCGCCGGCCTTCAGGGCGACCTCGCGCTGTTCGCTGCCGGTCTTGCCGTCCGGCCCGGTCCACTCGACCTTGAGAGTGACCGCGCCCGCCTTGTCGGCACGCACGTCGAGTTGCGCGTCCAGCTTCGCCACGTCCGCTTCGACCTGGGTCTGCGCGATATGGAAGTCGGCGACGCGGAGGTCATCCCAGCTTTCCAGGCGCACGGGGCGCCAGATACCGAGCGTGACGTAACGCGGACCCCAGTCCCAGCCGTACTGGTAGTTGGCTTTGCGGACGTAGTTGGAGGTCTGCTTGCCCTTCGGCTCATCGCCGAAGGACGAATCGAATTCGCCCGGCAACGCATACGGCTGCGTCAGCAGCCAGGGCTGCACGCGTGCGATGGGGGATTGCAGGTGCACGGTGAGCGTATTGCTTCCCGCGTGCAGGGTGCTCTTTACCGGCAGGCGCCAGCGGCGGAACATGTTGTCCGCCGAGAGCAGCTTCTTACCGTTGAGGCTGACCTCGGCGAAGGTGTCGAGGCCGTCGAAAACGAGATCGACATGACCGCGCCTGAGCGTGGCCGCGTCGACGTCGAAGCTGAGCTGGTAGTCCCAGTCGGAGAGGCCGATCCATTGCAGGCTGGCCTCGTTGTCGCGCCAGAACGGGTCGGGAATGTTCTTCCGGGCGAGCAGGTCGGTCTGGATCGCGCCGGGGACGGTGGCGGGTTGCCACTCATCCAGCCGCTCGCACGATGACGTGCATTGCCTCAGTCGTTTCAGCTGGGCTGAGGGTTCGCCAGCAGGGTTGGCTCCCGCCGGCGTGGCGGTATGGGACAGACGGAATTGCCAGCCGACGGAGAGGTCTCTCTCCGTCGGCGTGGCCGCGCCGGCGGCGCCGACGACTAGCCAGGCCGCCAGTGCCAGCGACGCGCGGGGCGTCACAGCTTGAAGCCCATCGTCACCATGTAGGTGCGGCCGTTCTTGTAGGCGTTGAGCGGCTGAGCCGGCGTGTTGTTGTAGACCATATACGTCTCGTCCAGCAGGTTGGTGGCGTCGAGCGAAAGGCGGATATGGTCATTTAGCTGATAACCCACCGTCGCGTCCAGTTCGCGGAAGATGCCCGTGATCTGCTGCGACTGGAGCTGGGCGATCGACGTGAAGTACGACGAACGCCAGCTATAGGTCAGGCGCGCGCTCCACGGACCCTGCTCGAAGAACGGCGACAGGTTGAACGAGTTCTTCGAGTTGTACGGCAGCGGAAAGTCGTTGCTGGTGTCCGCGTCTGAGTAGGTGTAGTTCGCCAGCATGCCGAAGCCATACGCGAAGTTCTGCTGGTAGGTCAGCGAGGCACCCTTGACCTTGGCCACGCCGGCATTGGTCGGCACCTGCATCTGGTACACGTCGTCGTGCTGCTCGGTCAGGTTGTACTGCGTCTGGGCGACGTTGGTGTTGAGGATGTAGCCCGAGATGCGACGGTAGAACAGCTCAGCGGACAGCACGCTGTTTTCCGAGAAGTACCACTCGGCCGAAGCGTCGTAGTTGGTCGACTTGTACGGCTTGAGGTCGATGTTGCCCGCGGAGCCGGTCAGGGTACGGTCGTCCAGTGCCACGTACGGGGTCATCTGCTGATAACGCGGACGCGCGATGGCCTTGGCCGCGGCGAAACGCAGCGTCACGTCTTCGGCGGCGTCGAACGCGATGTTGAACGACGGCAGCCAGTCGTGATATGCGCTGCGCTTGTTCACGGCGGCGTAATTGCCGTTACCGATGCTGTTGTAACCGTCCACCGTGTCACGTGTGCGGAAATAGCGCGCACCGATGTTGCCGCGATAACCGTCGCCGGCGAAGTCGCCCTGCACGTAGAACGCGCGGTTCTGCTCGGCGATGCTGTACGTGGCTTTCGGGTCGAGCGAGGTGTTCGTGACCAGACTCGACACATAGGCCTTCATCAGGCCCGGATCGATCGTGGTCCAGTTGCCCATGTTGCCGGCCGAGTCGAGCCCGTCGAGGTAGCCGCCCGGCGTGCCGCCGTTGGCAAGGTCGGCGAGGCTGGTACCGGCGTAAGCCGTGGCCGGAATATTGGCCGTGTATGCGTCCTGACCATCCAGATGATTGGTCGCCTTGATGCCGACCGAGATCTGGTTCAGCGGACCCCAGGCGACGTCGTGCGAGAAGTCGAACTGGAAGTAACGTTCGCGATCGTAGCTCGGCGCGTAGCTGTAACCGGCACCGTGAGCGAGCGCGGCGGACGGGTTGTCCGGGCTGTTGTAGTTGATCTGCGGATGCTCGCCGTCGAGCGCGTAATTGAAGCCGCCGAAGTTCTGGAACTGCATGTTCCAGATGCCATCCGAACCGCCGGTGGAGCCGGTGTAACCGACCTGGCTCGACGCCGTCCAGCCGTCACCGAACCAGTCGGCGCGAAGGTTGGCCACACCGGTGTTCACCGTCGAATCGCGCTCGTAACCGTCCAGATAGGTCGACGTGTTGGCGTCGTAGCTACCCGTGGTCGCGACACCGTTCTGGAAACCGAGTGCGGTCGCATTGGCCGCCGAACCGGACCACTCGCCGTAATGGCTCTGGTTGAAGTTGTTGAACTTCTCGGTGACGTAGAGGCCGGTGAAGTTCAGCTCGAATGCATCGTTCGGCTTCCACTGCAGACCGGTCGACACACCGTCGCGCTTGCGGCGCTGCTGGAACCACGCCGTGTTGACGGCGGTCGGGTAGACGCCCTGCTGGTTCGGCGGGACCACGGCCGGATTGAACTGGTGGTCCGGGTTGGTATCGGTCGGATCGTTGACGCGCTGGTAGCCGAAGACTTCGGTGCCCTGGCGGTCGATGATCTTGTCGGAGTGCATGATGGAGCCGAGCACGCCGAAGGTGTTGTCCTGGTTCTTCCAGCTGTAAAGCACCGACGCGTTCGGCTTGCCCTTGTCCGCGCGATCGTTGTAACCGTAGCTCACGGTACCGGTCAGCGTGTTGGCCTTGAGATCCAGCGGACGACGCGTGTTGACGATGACGGTACCGCCGATCGAGCCCTCGTCGATGTTCGCCTGCGGCGTCTTGTAGACCTGCGCATTACCGATGATTTCCGAGGTCAGCAGGCTGTAGTTGAACGAGCGGCTGTCGGGATTGTTCGGATCGGACGTCCAGTTGGTCGAGGCGACGGTCTGGCCGTTGAGCAGCAGGCGGTTGAGCGCCGGATCGGTACCCAGGATGCTGACCTTGTCGCCTTCGCCGAAGTTGCGGTCGACGCTGATACCGGGCAGATGCGAGAGCGATTCGGCCACGTTGGTGTCCGGGAACTTGCCCACGTCTTCGGCCGAGATGGCGTCGACGATGGAGTCGGCGTTGCGTTTCAGGTCGAGCGACTTCTGCAGGCTGGCGCGAATGCCGGTGACCGTCACGGCGCCCAGGTTAGCGGCGTCCTGCGGGTTGGCGTTCGGGTCGGCCGGCTTGGCGGCATCGGTCTTCTTCGTCGTGCTGGCGGCCGGGGCGGGGGAAGCCGCGTCCTGTGCGATCGCGTTGCCGGTGGCCAAGAGGCCGGCGAGGATAGCCATGGAAAGTACGCTGATGCGGGGGTTCACATCGTTCTCCTGAGGAATGCCTGGTGTTTTCGCGAGACGCACGACACCGCGCGGGCTATTGCCCGCGTTGATCGTCATGCGTATCGCCGGATTTCTTTCTGCCCTGCGCCCTGTCGCCGATGCGCCGCCTTCCGGCCCTGCGCTGATCGCGCTCATATCGCGATTGCAACGGTATTACCGAGCGGATTTTTAGGGGCCGCTGACAACGTTGTCAACCGCTTTTTTAACTCGATCTAAAGTCATACAAATGAGCACAAGTCATTGTCTTGAAAGCATTTAACCGAATGACGAAAATACTGCACTGCGGTATATCTCAAGAGTCATTTGGATCGATCCATGCACTTTTCAGTCCGGGTCGCGCTCACGAGAAACGGCGCTGTGACGCGGTTTTTATCGAACGGAACGTTCGGCGCCGCGCGCGGTCGACGCAATGGCGTCGCTTTGCTGCACTGCAACCAGAAATGCGACGGATTTCACACGTCGGCGGGATCGCGGGACCGCGAATTTGGACGATTCAAGCGCGCGACTTTGCGGAAAACACCGGTCAAAGCCGCAGTTTCTCGCGAAGACCGACGGGCGCATGAACGGGTTCCTCGCAACCGCGCATCGAACCGGCAACAGACAGCGACCAGTCACCCTTCCGGAACGAATCTGCTGGCGACACGTCGGCCCCCCGATTTTTTGCAAGGACCTTCCATGAAGCGCGTGAGTCTGCACCTCGTCCGCACCACCCTGCTTTCCGCCTCGCTGGTCGCCGCGCTCGGCGCCTGCAACCGCACGCCACCCGACGAGACGCCCGCCGCTGCCAGCGCGCTGGCGGCGCCAGCCAGCGCCGCTCAGGCGACGGCCGATCCCGGCTATGCGCGTCCCACGGCCGACCAGCTTTACGCGCTGGTGTCGCCCATCGCCCTGTTCCCCGACAAGTTGGTCGCACTCACACTCGCCGGCTCGACGCATCCCGATCAGGTCGATGTCGCACGCGGTTTCCTGGACAGCAATCGCAACCTCAACGGCGGAGCGCTCATCGACGCCGCCGACGCTCAGCCGTGGGATCCAAGCGTGAAGTCCCTCGTGGCCTTCCCTGCCGTTCTCGATCAACTGGCGAACAACCGCGACTGGACCGCGGCGCTCGGCGATGCTTACGCCAACGAGCCGACCGACGTCCTCAATGCGATCCAGGTCATGCGCGACCGCGCACGGTCGCATGGTTCTCTGAAGAGTTCGTCGCAGCAGGTCGTCCAGGTCGACGAGGCGCCGCCTGTGGACGAAGGTGCGAGCGTGGCCTCGATCGTTCCCGCGCCCGCCCGCACGATCGTCATCGAGCAGGCGCAATCCGATGTGGTCTACGTGCCGCAGTACGACCCCGACGTGGTTTACGGCGAACCGGTGTACTCCCGCGTATACCGCACGCACTGGTACGAGGCGCCCGCCACGCGTGGCGAGGTCGTCACCGCCGGACTGGTGTCCTTCGGCGCGGGCATCCTGGTGGGACAGCTGTTCGCCTCGCACGATCATTACGACCGTCCGCACGGCGGCTGGAACGAATGGAACACCGCGTGGGGACGTGGGCCGCGGGGTGACTATCGCGGTCGTCCCGCCGTGGTCTACGACAACCACCCCTACGTCGTGAATCGCACCACGATCAACCGCACCGTCAACAACACCTACGTCAATCGGTCGGTGAACATCGACAACCGCCACGACAACGACAGCGTCGCGATTCACAACGCGCCACCCCAGGCCCAGCAGCGAGCGCCGCAGCGTCCCGACTTCGACCACATGCAGCGCCCGAACTTCACGGCCGCCATGGCGCATCCGACCGCCGCGAACGAACGACCGGCGCTGCCGCCTCAGACGCGGCCGGGCCCGTCAGCGCCGCAGGCTGTCGCCCGGCCTGAGCAACAGCCGCCCATTCGCGCCATGCAGCACGAAGACCCTCGCGTCGCCAACGTGCATGCCGTCGGCTCCCGTCCGCAACCCTTCGACGACCGTCATGCGCAACCCGCCGAAGCGCCACGACCCGCTGCGTTCCAGCACTCCGCGGAAGCGCCACGACCGGCCCCGACACCTCGCATCGAGCAGCCGAGGCGTCCGGAACCGGCGTTCCAGCAGGAAGCCCGCCCGCAGGCTCAGCGGGAACCGCAGGCTCAGCGGGAACCGCAGGTCGAGCGGGAGCCACGGCCGCCGCGTGAGGCGCAGCCGCAGCGTGAGCCTCTGCCGCAGCAACGCAGCGAACCACCGCGTGAGCGTCCCGCGCCTCAGCAGCACCAGCAGCAAGCCGCGCAGCATCCGCAACCCCGGCACGAAGATCACGCGCCGCCTGCGCACCACGATCACGACAAGCACGACTGAGCAAAAAAAAGCCCCGGATTGACCGGGGCTTGTGATGACGTTCGCTTACTGCTTACGTGGTCGCTTCGCAGCCGCCGCCCTGGTGGGCGACGCCTTACGCGCGGCGACCACCCGCTTTGCGGGCGCTTTTTTCGCCGTCGCCTTTTTGACCGCGACTTTCCGCGCGGAGACCGTCTTCTTCGCCGGCGCCTTTGCCACCGCCGCCGACTTGCGCGCAGGCGCCGTCTTCTTCACCGACGTCGCGCGCAACGACTTCTTCGCCGCCGCACGCTTCTTCGTGGCGCGACCTTCCGCCGACTTCGTCGACGAAGGCAACACGTCCGACTTCGGTTTGGCCGTACGACGCGCGTTGAGCTCAGCCGCCGAATTCAGCGGACGCCAGGAGCGACCGCCCATGGCCAGGAGCGTGTCCGACGAGGCCGGACCCGCGCTGCCCGACGCATAGTTCGGGAAGTCCGCCGGCGTGCGCTGCGCCCAGTCGTCGAGAATCGGCTGCACCGCGCGCCAGCAGGCTTCGACCATGTCGGCGCGCTGGAACAGCGTGGCGTCACCGGTCATGCAGTCATACAGCAGCGTTTCGTAGCCCACGTTCGGCTCGGCGCGGAACCAGTCCGCGTACTTGAAGTCCATCCGCACCGGCGCGAGTTCCACGCGCGGGCCGGGACGCTTGACGTCGAACTGCAGCGAGATGCCTTCATCCGGCTGAATCTGCAGTACGAGCCAGTCGGGACCGAATGCATCCATGCCCGTGCCACGGAACGGGGCGAACGGCGCGGACTTGAAGCGGATGGCGATTTCCGTCGTGCGACGACCCATGTGCTTGCCGGTGCGCAGATAGAACGGCACGCCCGACCAGCGCCAGGTGTCGATCGACAGCTTCATGGCGACGAAGGTCTCGGTGACCGAGTCCGGTGCGACATTGGGCTCATCACGGTACGACGTGGCCAGTTCGTTGTTCACCGCGCCCGGACCGTACTGGCCGCGGACGGCGTCTTCCGGCTGGATCGGACGGATGGCTTCGATGGTTTCCGCCTTGCGCGTACGCACGGCTTCCGCGTCGAAAGAGGTCGGCGGCTCCATCGCGACCATCGCCAGCAGCTGGAACAGATGATTGGGCACCATGTCGCGCAGCGCACCGGTCTGCTCGTAGAACGAGCCACGACGCTCGACACCTACCGTCTCGGCCACGGTGATCTGCACGTGGTCGATGCGGTCGCGGTTCCAGATCGGCTCGAACAGGCCGTTGGCGAAACGGAACGCCATGATGTTCTGCACCGTCTCCTTGCCGAGGAAGTGGTCGATGCGATAGATCTGGTCTTCGCGCAGCACCTTGAGGATGCGCTCGTTCAGCGCGTGCGCCGAGGCGAGATCGTGACCGAATGGCTTTTCGATGATGACGCGGCGCCAGAACTCGCCGTCGGCACCGCCGTCGTCCACGAGGCCGGCGTTCCGCAGCTGTTCGATCACGTCGCCGAAGAAGCGCTCGGGCGTGGCGAGGTAGAACAGCACGTTGCCCTGGGTGCCGCGACGCTTCTCGGCGTCGCGCAGCTTGACCGCCAGGCTCTGGAACGCCGACAGATCGTCGAAGTCGCCCGCGTGGTAGGTCATCTGAGAGCTCAGCCAGCCCCAGGCGTCTTCGTCGAGCTTGCCGCCGCCATTGCTGACGTACTTCTCGAGCGACGTGTGCAGGCTCTTGCGCCAGGCGTTGTCGGTCATCTTGCCGTGGTTGAAGCCGATGATCGAGAAGTTGTCGGACAGCAGTCCGGTGCGGCGCATGTTGTAGAGCGCGGGAACGACGAGGCGGCTGGTGAGATCACCGGCGGCGCCGAAAATCACGACGGTACACGGGTCGGCCGGGTGAGCGCGCGAGGTAACGCGCTTCGTGGGGGCGGGGCTCATGCACGGACTCCTTGGGGATGTTGGGCTTCGGGGGTGGCGTGGATGTCGGCGGTCGCGCTGTAACCATGCGCCAGGCTAAAGGCGGCATTAATCAACGCAACGTGCGAAAAGGCTTGTGGGAAATTGCCCAACAGCCGTTTCGACCGTGGATCGTACTCCTCCGCGAGCAGTCCGAGGTCGTTCGTGAGGCCGATCAGGCGCACGAAAAGCTCGCGCGCCTCGTCCAGGCGCCCCAGCAGGACATAGTTTTCCACCAGCCAGAAACTGCACGGCAGGAACTCGCCCTCGCCCGGCGGCAGCCCGTCGACGCCGCTGCGTGTGTCGTAGCGGCGCACGAACCCATCGACCAGCAGATCCTCTTCGATGGCCCGCACCGTCGCGACGATCCGGGGATCGTCACGCGGCAGGAAATCGGTGAGGGTGACGATCAGCAGGCTGGCATCGAGTTCTCTGGAGCCATACGACTGCACGAAGCAACCGCGCTCGGGATCCACGCCTTTGGCGAGGATGTCGGCCTTGACCTCATCGGCGATGGTGCGCCATCGCTGCGAAAATGCCGGGTCACGGCCTTCGCGGTCCTGTTCGGAAGCCCGCTGGAAGGCCAGCCATGCCATCACCTTCGAATGGACGAAGTGGCGCGGCTCGCCGCGGATCTCCCAGATGCCTTCGTCGGGATGGCGCCAGATGCTGGCGAGATGCTCGAGGAAGACGTTCTGCACCTCGTCGGCCTCGGGCTGCATCGCGACGCCGTGCTTCACCGCGTGCGAGAACGCACCCACCAGCTCACCGAAGATATCGAGCTGAAACTGGTTCGAAGCCGCGTTGCCCACGCGTACCGGCTTTGCGCCTTCGTAACCGTCCAGCCAGTCGAGTTCGTATTCCTCGAGGCGGCGCTCACCGGCGATCCCGTAAAGCACCTGGAGCTGGTCCGGCGACCCGGCCACCGCGCGTCGCACCCAGTCCCGCCAGGCACTGGCTTCATCGTGGTAGCCCGCGTTCACCAGCGCGGAGAGGACGAAGGTGGCGTCGCGGGCCCAGCAGAACCGGTAATCCCAGTTACGCTCGCCGCCGAATTGTTCCGGCAGCGACGTCGTGGGCGCGGCCACGATGCCGCCCGTGGGGAGATAGCTCAGGCCTTTGAGGACGACCAGCGAGCGGCGGACGATCTCGCTCCACTCGCCGGCGCCATTGCAGCGCCCCGACCAGTCTTCCCAGAAGGCCAGCGACTTCTCCAGCGCGTCGTAAGGATCGATCGCTTCGGGAGGGGACAAATGCGACGGGCCCCAGGCCATCACGAAGGGAATGGAATCACCCATGGACACGGCGAAGCGGGCCACGCTGTGCATCCCTTCCCCTTCGACCGAGACGGGACTGCGGACGACCAGCATGTCCGGCCCGGCGACCGCCGTCACGGTCCGCTCGTCGACCCGCGTCACCCACGGCATGGCGTTGCCATAGTCGAAGCGAATGGTCAGCACGGCCTCGAAGTCGACCCGGCCTTCGACGCCCTCGACGATGCGGGTCACCCCGACCTGGTCGCCGGCGAACGGCATGAAGTCGATCACGCGGGCGACACCGGTGGCCGTGCGCCATTCCGTTTCGAGAATCAGGGAGCCGTCGACGTAGCCGCGCCGGACCGTGGCATCCGGGTCGGCGGGAGCGATACGCCAGCGCCCGTTGTTCTCGTTACCCAGCAAGGCGGCGAAGCAGGCGGCGGAGTCGAAACGTGGCAAACACAGCCAGTCGATCGATCCGTCCTTCGCCACCAGCGCCGCGCTGCGGCAGTTGCCGAGCATCGCGTAGTCTTCGATCCGGGATGCCATCGTGTCCTCGTCGCCAGCGGGTAGTCCCTTTTACGGTAGCCAGCCACGCGTTAGAACGACGTATCCGGGGCCGGTCTCAGTGCCCCGATGGCGCCCGCTGCGGGAGCGACGCGTTGAACATGCTGTGGGCCACTTCCTGTTCGCCGTAGATGACCTGCGTGGCACCCATGCCATCCATGTGAGCCACACATTCTTGCGAATGGGCACGCGCGACGATCGGCAGATCGGGGCGCAACGCACGCGCCGCACGTACCACCTGCCCCCCTTCGAAGGGGTCGGATACCGCCACGATCAGGGATCGCGCGCCGGCAAGGTTGGCCTCGGCCAGCACGAGCGCGGCGGCCGCATTGCCGATGACGATCTCGGCACCGTGCTGCTCGCGCAGTTCGCGCACGGCGTCTTCGTCGGTCTCGATCACGAGCGTACGCGTACCCGTGGCCTGCAACTCGGCGAACACGCGGCGACCTACCCGGCCGAACCCGACCAGCACGGTGTGACCCGCCAGCGATGGATCGGTGTGCTCGTCCGGCGCATCGCGGTCATGCCGCGCGATCCACCTGTCGAGCGCACCGAACAGCAGCGGATTGACCAGGATCGAGACGATGGCCGCGGCGAGCAGAATGTCGCGCGCCTCCTCGCTGAGCAGATGCAGGGATACGCCCAGCCCCGCCAGGATGAAAGAGAACTCGCCGATCTGGGCGAGACTGGTCGCGATGGTCAGCGCGGTCTTCTTCGGGCGACCGAATGCACGAACGATGGCGAACGCGGCGACCGACTTGCCGATGATGATGATCAGGCAGGCGGCGAGGACGATCCACGGCTGCTCGACGAGGATATGCGGGTTGAACAGCATGCCGATGGAAACGAAGAACAGCACCGCGAAAGCGTCGCGCAGCGGCAGTGTTTCTTCCGCGGCCTGCTGCGAGAGCTTGGACTCGCCCATCATCATGCCGGCGAAGAAAGCGCCGAGTTCGAAGGAGACGTCGAACAGGTGCGCCGCGCCGAAGGCGATACCGAGGGCGATGGCGAGAACGGCCAGACGGAAGAGTTCACGCGAGCCGGTGCCGGAGACGGCCTGCAACGTCCATGGGATCACGCGCTTACCGACGATCAGCATCAGCGCCACGAACACGATGACCTTGCCGATGGTCCAGGCCACGGTCTCGGCCAGCGCCATCATGCTCGGCGGGTGATCGCCCTGCTCCGCACCGAGGAAGCCGCCGATGGCGGGCAGCAGGACCAGCGCCAGCACCATGGCCAGGTCCTCGACGATCAGCCAGCCGACGGCGATACGTCCGCGATCGCTGTCGAGCAGGCGACGTTCTTCCATCGCACGGAGCAGCACCACCGTACTGGCGACGGAAAGCGCGAGACCGAAGACGAAGCCCTGCGCCACCGGCCAGCCAAGACCCCAGCCAAGCAGCATGCCAAGACCGGTCGCCACGCCCATCTGCACCGCGGCGCCGGGGATGGAAATCGCCTTCACCGCGAGCAGGTCCTTGAGCGAGAAGTGCAGACCCACGCCGAACATCAGCAGGATCACGCCGAGGTCGGCGAGCTCCTGAGCGATGCCCGCGTCGGCTACATAGCCCGGGGTGAACGGCCCGGCGACCACACCGGCGACGAGGTAACCGGCCAGCACCGGGAGTCGCAATCGGTGAGCGATGGCGCCAAAGATAAAGGCGAGTACGAGACCACCGACGATGGTGGCGATGAGTGGCGTGGCGTCGTGCATGGGCATCTCCTGGGCATGCACCCTCGTCTCGTCACGTCGATCAGACGAACGTATCGATGTCGGGCAATCCCCATAGAGTTGGGGATCGCGCGGCGTGCACGCAAGCGTTTCCGGCCATTTTTTTCAATCGCGGCGAGGACTTGAGGATAATCTCAATCGCACCCGCGCAGGTGGGAGCGCGCCTTGCGCGCGATGGGTGGTGCCGCGTCATCGCGTTGTTGGCTTTTCGCGCGCGGGGCGCGCTCCTACGGGTCAGCCGGGGCCATTCAACACCGCCAGAAAATCCTTCCCGTAACGCTTCAGCTTGTTCTCGCCGACACCACTGATCGACCCCAGTTCGTCCTCGTTTTCCGGCAGCGCCCGCAACATCGCCAGCAAAGTCGCATCATGGAAAATGACGTATGCAGGCACCCCATGCGCCTTTGCCAGTTCCGCGCGGACGCGACGCAGTTCGTTCCACAACGGCATCTCGATCTCTTCGATGCCCAGGGAGCCGCCGGCGACGGCAGGCGACGGACGCGAGTTGCGCTTGCCTTTCGACGGCCGCGCGTCCTCGCGCAGCCACACCTTGCGCTCGCTTTTCAGGACCGGTCCGCTTTCCTTCGACAAACGCAGCGTACCGAAGCCTTCGGGATCCGCTTCGACCAGGCCCGCAGCCAGCAGCTGGCGGAACACCGAGCGCCACTGCGTCGCATCCATGTCCGCGCCGATACCGAACACGCTCAGCTTGTCGTGACCGAGATCGCGTACCCGCTCACCCGCCTCGCCGCGCAGGATCTCGATCAGATGGCCGGCGCCATAACGCTGACCGCTGCGATAGATGCATGACATCGCCTTCTGCGCCGCGGTCGTGGCATCCCAGGTCCTGGGCGGCACCAGGCAGTTGTCGCAGTTGCCACAGGGCTCGGGATACACCTCGGCGAACGCCTCCAGCAGAAGCTGGCGACGGCAGCGTGTGGCCTCGGCATAACCGAGCAGCGAGTCGAGCTTGAGGCGCTCCACACGCTTGCGGTCGTCGCCCGAGTCCGACTGGGAAATCATCTGACTCATGGTCACGACGTCGCCCAGGCCGTAGATCATCCAGGCTTCCGCCGGCAGGCCGTCACGACCGGCACGGCCGGTCTCCTGGTAGTAGCCTTCCATGCTGCGCGGCAGATCGAGGTGAGCGACGAAGCGGACGTCCGGCTTGTCGATGCCCATGCCGAACGCGACGGTGGCGACCATGACGATGCCGTCTTCGCGCAGGAAGCGCTGCTGGTGGCGCTGGCGTACCTCGCCATCCAGACCGGCGTGATACGGAAGCGCGTCCACGCCCGCTTCGGCCAGCCAGGCGGCGGTCTCGTCGACCTTGCGGCGGCTGAGGCAATAGATGACACCGGCTTCGCCCCGATGGGCGTCGAGAAAATCGAGCAACTGGCGCCGTGCGTTCTGCCGTGGTGCCACGCGATAGCGGATGTTCGGCCGGTCGAAACTGGAAACGAAACGGCGCGCCTGGTGCAGGCCGAGGCGCTCGACGATTTCTTCGCGGGTGCGCTCGTCGGCCGTCGCGGTGAGCGCGATGCGCGGTACTTCCGGAAAGCGCTCGTGCAGGATCGCGAGTTCGCGGTATTCGGGACGAAAATCGTGTCCCCACTGCGAGACGCAATGGGCCTCGTCGATAGCGAACAAGGCAATGGGAATGCGATCCAGCAGGCCGAGGAAGCGCCCCGTGAGCAGCCGCTCGGGCGCGACGTACAGCATGTCGAGTTCGCCGGCGAGCAGGAGCTCCTCGATCTCGCGCTGAGTGGCGGCGTCGAGACTGGAATTCAGGTAGCGCGCCTTGACGCCGGCTTCCGTCAGCGCATCGACCTGGTCCTGCATCAGCGCGATCAGCGGTGACACCACGATGCCGGTGCCATACCGCATCAGCGCCGGAATCTGGAAGCACAGCGACTTGCCGCCGCCGGTGGGCATCAGGACAAGGGCGTCGGCGCCGCCGGCGACCTCCTCGACGATGGCCTGCTGCTGGCCGCGGAACTCGGGGTAACCGAAAACGGAGTGAAGGAGATCTAGGGCCTGGGACTGCATCCGCACATGCTAACAAACGGACGTGCCGGATCGGCCTTTACCTGCGCCTCAAGCCTCGGTAGGCCCACGCCGTTAACGGAAGAAGGTGATGTCCCCGGGTAGCGGACGGGCACCTAATGAAGCCACATCGCCCGAGGGGGAGCGCCACATGAACACTGCCATAGCCCTTTCCGCCGCCGTCGCGGTCAGCCTGTTCGCCAGCGCCCTCCCGGCCCGGGCGCAGCAAGGCGGTATCCGCTTCGAAGGCCGCGTTGTCGAACGGACATGCGGGATGCGCGCGGAACGCCCCGACTGTCCACCGGACCGCGCCGCCACCGCAACCGTCCGTGTTTTGCGTGGGATGTCCGCACTGACGTCCCTGCACGCCGACCTTCTGGACTACGCGATAAAACGCCGACCCGGGGAAACCTGGGAACTGGTCGAGGTCAGCTACCGCTGATCGCGCTCAGCCGCCCCAGATCGCACGGTCGAGGTCGTGGTCCAGACCGAACGCGCTCATGGGGACGCGGCCGTCCTTCACGGTGACGCCCTCGGCCTTGAGCAGCCGGCACTGCTCGCGATAACCCCGCGTTCCCACGGGTATCCCGATGCGGCCGTCCGCGCGAAGCACGCGGTGCCAGGGTAGCTTCATCCGGTCGGGCGCATCGCCGAGCACCCGGCCGACCAGTCTGGCGCGTCCGGGATACCCGGCGCGAGCCGCGATCGCGCCATAACTGGCGACCCTCCCACGCGGAATGGCGGCGACCGTTTCGATGATCCGCGTGGCCCGGAGGGCGCGGGCCTCGTCGTCGTCGAGTTCATCGGCCATGGTCGTTTCGTGCATGTTCGGAAGAGGCGTTGAGCGTACCATCGGTGGTCCCCGGACAGATTCACAAGGCGACCATGCGGCACTTCGAAGCGATTCGCTCCCATGTCGGCGGCATCCACAAGCTCCGCCACAACGAGCCATACCTGATCAGCTTCGACCTGGAGCTGCCCGATGGCAGGCATCAGGGCATCTATCTGGCCGAACTGGAAGACGCCGAGGGCCAGCGCTTCCTGCGGCTGTCCACGCCGATCGGACCACTCTCGGGCGTCGATGCGCGCCGCTGCCTTCGCTTCAACTGGGAGCAGCGCACGGGCTATCTGGCGGAGGCGGATCTCGACGGATCGCCCTACCTGCACCTCTGCGAGAACCGTCCCTACGACTACCTGGACGAGCGCGAGCTGGCGCGGATCGTCGAGGAACTGGGCGCCACGGGCGACCAGCTCGAGCAGGTGGTGAACGGCGAGGCGGACGCCCTCTAAGAGGGCGCCCTGCGGGCGATCAGTCCGGCACGCGAATCAGAAAAACAAGCGGCCGAGCTTCACCAGGGCGTACCCCAGCGCCGCCGTGATCGGCAACGTCAGGATCCACGCCCATACCATCCGTTCGACGACCGACCAGCGGATGGCGTTGAACCGCTTGGCCGCGCCCACGCCCATGATCGAGGCGGACACGTTGTGCGTCGTGGAGACCGGCACGCCCAGCATCGACGCCGTGAGAATGACCGCCGCCGAACTGCCTTCGGCGGCGAAACCATTGATCGGGTGCAGCTTGACCATCTTGTGGCCCAGCGTCTTGATGATGCGCCAGCCACCGCCGGCGGTGCCGCCCGCCATCGTCAGCGCGCAGACCACCTTCACCCAGACCGGGATCGGAAAGCCGCCGGGGGCCGCCGGATCGTGCGGAATACGCAGGAAGTGCAACAGCGCCGGCAGATGATCGAACTGCCCCGCCGCCGTGGCACCGGCCAGGGCCAGGGCGATGATGCCCATGCTCTTCTGGGCGTCGTTCATACCATGAGACAGACCCATGGCGCTGGCCGAGAGAATCTGCGCCTTACCGAAGAAGCTGTTCACGAACGGGGTGCGACCAAAACGATGCAGCGGTCCCTTCTGGCGGGAGAAGAACCCAAGCAACGCATAGAGGGCGCCCATCAGCAGGAAGCCAATGACGAAGCCGAGGAAGGGCGACACGATCATCGGCACGATGACCTTGGGGACCACGCCCTTGCCCAGCCACCAGTGCTCCCCACCCTGCCACCAGATGATCGAATGAAGGTTGCCGTCGGACGCGGCCAGCGCGGCGCCGCACAGTCCGCCGACCAGCGCGTGACTCGAACTGGACGGCAGGCCGAGCCACCAGGTGATGAGGTTCCAGATGGTCGCTCCGAGCAGCGCGCTGATCAGCAGGTGCGAACCGACGTCGACCACGCCGGTGTCCACCAGGCCCGAGGCGATCGTCGCCGCCACGGCGGTGCCCCACAGGGCGCCCGCGAGGTTGGTGACGGCCGCCAGCAGCACGGCCTGGCCGGGCGTCAGCACCTTGGTCGCCACCACGGTGGCGATGGAGTTCGCCGTGTCGTGGAAGCCGTTGATATAGGTGAACGCGAGGGCGATCAGGACGACCGCGATAACCATGCTCATGGGGCGGCCGCCGTCAGGAGTTCTTGAGCACGATGGAGTAGACGACGTTGCCGACGTCGCGGCACTTGTCCACCGCTTTCTCCACCAGCTCGAACAGGTCCTTGGCGAGAATCGCCTTAAGCGGATCCGAGCCTTCGGCGTACAGCGTGCGGTAGGGATCCAGCAGCAGGCGGTCGGCCTCGGATTCCAGCGCCTGGAGCTGGTCGCGAAGCTTCTTCACCGGGTCGATCTTCAGGCCATGACGCAGTTGCCCGATCATCTGGACGACCACCTCGGCCGAGCGCTCGAGCAGGGCGGCGCGCTGAGCGAAGTCGATGCCATGGAGGCGTTCGGCGACGATGACATAGCGTTCGGCGAACTTCTCGATGGTCTTGGGAATCTTGTACAGCGCCGAGTTGAGCGCCTCGATGTCTTCCCGGTCCAGCGCGGTGACGAAGGTGTTGACCAGTTCCTCGCCGATCTGCCCGTGGAGGGCCTTCTCGCGGGCGCGCGCCGTGCTGAAAGCGGCCATGACCGGCGTGCGGTCGGTCTTGGTGACCAGTTCGTGCATGGCGCGGGCGCTTTCGCGCGCCGCCTCCGCACTGGCTTCGAGCAGACCGTAGAACTTGTCGCCCTTACCGAAGATCGTCTGGAGAGAAAACATGGCGTCGCCTGGGGGAACTGGGGGTTTGTGACGCTAATGTTACCGGAGGGCGGGATCGTGTGCTCCTCCTCCCCGGCTACACCGCTCAGATGGCTTCTACCGGTGCCCTGCACAGGCTGGTCTGCTATATAAGCCTCGATGCCCACCGAACTTCTGCTCGTCCTCGTCCTCTCCCTGGCCAACGCGTTCTTCGCCTTGTCGGAGATGTCGGTTGTCGCGTCGCGTAAAAGCCGGCTCAAGGCCATGGCCCGGGAAAGCCGCCGCGCCCGCGTGGCGCTGCAACTGGCTGAATCGCCGGAGCGCTTCCTGTCGACGGTGCAGGTCGGCATGACCCTGATCATCCTCGTCACAGGCGCGATCGCGGGCGATCAGCTGGGCGAGCACTTCACCGCCCTCCTGCATGGCGGTGGCCCGGCCTGGCTGGAGCCTTACGCTCGCGCGGCCGGCTGGCTGCTCGGCTTCATCTATATGTCGCTGGTCCAGATCGTCATCGGCGAACTGGTGCCCAAGCGCGCGGCGCTGACAGCCCCCGAGCGCATTGCCTGCCAGATCGCGGTCCCCATGCTGGTGATCTCGCGGATCACATTGCCGATGGTCTGGCTGCTCAACCACCTGTCGAGCGGCATCCTGCACGTGCTGCGACTGAACCGGGCCGGCGGCCATTCGGCGGCGACCGAAGAGGAAATCCGCCTGCTGGTCGCCGAAAGCGCCGAGCAAGGGATCCTCGACAGCGACGAACGCAACATGGTCAACCGCGTTCTGCGCCTGGGCGACCGCACGGTGGGCTCGGTCATGACCCCGCGCATGAAGATCGCCTGGCTCGACATCGCGGCGCCCCGGGAGGAGAACCTCGAGGTCCTGCGCGAGTCGCAGTTCTCGCGCTACCCGGTCTACCGGAACGACGAAACCGACGTCGTCGGCACGGTCGAAGTGAAGACGCTGATCGGCTCGTTCGAGCGCGGCGACTTCGACCTGTTCGCCCATATCGCCCGGCCGCTCTTCGTCCCGGGCACCGCCCGCGCACTGGACCTGCTCGAAGCCTTCCGCGATGCGGACACGGAGCTGGCGCTGGCCGTGGACGAGTACGGCGACATCGAAGGCATGGTGACCCTCAACGATCTGCTGACGGCCGTGGTTGGTGCCACCGCGCCCGCCGCGGACGACACCGAGCACGAGGGCCCGATCGTTCGCCGTGACGACGGCAGCTGGCTAATCGACGGCGGTCTGCCCGCCGACGACCTGCGCGACCTGCTGCAGATCGACCGGCTGCCCAACGAGGAAGAGCACGATTTCCGCACCGTGGCGGGCATGATCACCACCCAGTTCGGGCGCATCCCGCACGCCGGCGAGTCATTCACCTGGCAGGGCAACCGCTTCGAAGTCGTCGACATGGACGGGGCAAGGATCGACAAGGTGCTGGTCAGCACGGCAAGCAGCGAAGAGTCCGTCGTCGACGCGCCATGACCGCTGCCGAGCCCCGCAAGGCGACCTGTTTTAGCCGTCGCGCTTGTGTGCGATACCGGCCATGCGCTGCGCGTCGGCCAGAATCCCGTGAAGAATGCGCAGTTCCCGCAACTCGGGACGGGCGCGCAGGAACAGCTTGCGCAGTTTCAGCATGATCGTGGTCGGGGAACGCCCCTTGTGGAACTCGATATCGTCGAGCATCTCACCCAAATGCGTGAAGAACCGCTCGAGCTGCTCGGCGTCGGCGGGAATCTCGTCCGGATCGGGCTCGGCCTGCGTCACGACCGGCTGTTCGTCGGCGAGCAGGGCCGTGCGCAGCTCATAAGCGACCACCTGCACCGCCTGCGACAGATTCAGCGAACTGAAGTCGTCGACACTAGGGATGCGGACCATCGCATGGCACCGAGCGAGCTCGTCATTCTCCAGTCCCGTGCGCTCGTTGCCGAACACCAGGGCCACCTGTTCGCCGCGGCGGGCGGCGGCGATCGCCTGGGCGGCGCCTTCGCGCGGGTCCAGTTCCGGAAGATTGACCCCGCGGCGACGCGCCGACAGGCCCAGAGAAAAGGTGGCGCCGGCCAGGCCGGCCACCAGATCGTCATGGATCGCGGCCTGGCCGAGCACGTCGTCGGCACCCGCGGCCAGGGCCGTGGCTTCCGGATCGGGGAACCGGTGGGGGGCGACCAGGGTTAGGCGGTCGAAACCCATGGTGCGCATGGCGCGCGCGGCCGAGCCGATGTTGCCCGAGTGCGAGGTGCGGACAAGGACGAAACGGAGGCGGTCGTGGAGCTCGGAGAGGGCCATGGGCGACGGGCGTGCTGGATGGAGGACCGGAAAGTCTACAACGGCAACGACTTGGGCATAGGGCGAGCCGGTGTTAAACTCACCGACCGACGCGGCCCGACCGCGATCTCCCGTTCTTTTGACAAGTCGATCCCCATGCCAAGACCCGCCGTCAACGTCGCGGCGCGCGCCGCGCGCTCCGCAGGAAACATCATCCTGCGTTACATGAATCGCATCGAGGGCCTCGCGGTCGTCGAAAAGCAACGGATGGACTTCGCGTCCGAGGTCGACCGCCTCGCCGAAGCCGAGATCGTGAAGGAACTTCGCCGCGCCTACCCCACTCACGCCATTCTCGGCGAGGAGTCGGGGCAGATCGGCAAGGGGCCGCTTGTCTGGGTCATCGATCCGCTCGACGGCACCCACAATTACCTGCGTGGCATCCCCCACTTCTGCGTGTCCATCGCGCTGGTGGAAAAGGGCGAGCCGGTCTACGGCGTGGTCTTCGATCCGCTGCGCGATGAGCTGTTCACCGCGAGCAAGGGCGACGGCGCCTACCTCAACGACCGCCGCATCCGTGTCGGCAAGCGCGAAGGTCTCGCCGGTTCGCTGCTCGCCACGGGGTATCCCTACCGCGCGCGCAACCATCTCGAGGCGCAGCTGGCCATGACCGGCGAACTCCTCAAGGAAGCCGAAGACATCCGCCGGATGGGCTCGGCCGCGCTGGATCTGGCCTACGTCGCCGCGGGCCGTCTGGATGGCTTCTTCGAGCCGTCGCTCAACGTATGGGACATCGCCGCGGGTGCTCTGCTCGTGCGCGAGGCCGGTGGCGTCTACGGCGACTTCGGCGGCAAGGAAGGCCTCCCGGAGAGCGGCAACATCATCGCCGGCAACCACAAGGTGGCTGCCGCCATGACCGACGTGATCAAGGCTAACGCTACCGCGCGACTGCTCGGGGTTTAACGCCCCACGCGGCGAAACCCTACAAGCGGCGAGGCCTTCCCCTCGCCGCTGCTTCACCAAGCCTGACAGACGCTCAGACTCCACCGTCTTACCTTGTCGTCGCGAACGGGACGTTCGCAGCCGCCCACGACGCACAAGGAAACGTACCGTGCAAACCATACTCCCTGGCCGCATCGCGGCCGCGCTCGCCATTACCACGGCCTCCATGCGCAACCTTCTCACGCGTGTGCCTTTGCAGGCAGCCGCGCTATGCCTGGCCTTCACCAGCAGTGGCGCTTACGCGGAAACACCACGAATCATGGTGATCACCTCGGATCCACAGTACCCCTGGACACCGGCCACCGATGCCGGCGAACACTCCGACCTCGCCGACAAGGCACTCGCCGAGGCGCTCATACGCGAACAGTACGAAAGCATCGCGGCTTTCCGGCGCAACTATCCGGGGCAGCACATTCCGGTGATCGTCAACGGCGACCTGACGTCCCAGGCCGCTCCAGGTGAGCAGGAGAAGATCCACGACCTTCTCGGTGTGCTGGGCGACGAAGTCTACTATGGGCTCGGCAACCACGATTATCAGAACAACCTCACCAACTTCGTGTGCTCGGCTCTGACGCACTGCGCGATCGACGCCCTCGACAATCTCGCGCAGCACGTTCATCGCCACCGACAGAAAGGACGCGTGACCGATTTCGACTACGCGGCGTTCGCGGGCGGCCTGTTCACGGGTCTACGCAAGCAAGGGAGCTGGTCGTACGCGTTCACGCCGGACGGCTGGGAGCAGGTGCTCAACCTGCAACTCAACAATTCGCCGGACTATGCCGCGACGATCAACTGGGGGGCCGGGTCGGCGAGCTATCGCTACGAGGTGACACCGAGCACGCCATGGCTTACGCAACACCTCCCGAGATGGAGCACGCCGGGTGCTTACGACTTCCTGCTGGTGCACGTGCACAAGCCCGACGAGTTCGCGTCCGGCTTTCGCGCGCCCACGCCCTTACAGGCGATGCTGGCGACCCATCGTGTCGCCGCGGTGTTTGCGGGTCATTACCACGGGCGCATGGGCTATTACAGCGGCGGCTTTGGCGCGCCTCCCGTGTTTCTCAGCGGATCGGCATCGCAGCGTACCTATCTCATCGTGGAGCACTGGCCGGAGTCGAAGAAGCTGAGGGTGTACGGCGTTCGCGACAACGATCCGGCGAAACGCGAGTTGATCCGCGAGATCGACGTCTAGTCGTTCTTCAGAAGGTTACGCAGGAACGGCACCGTCACGCGTCGCTGTGCGGCGAGTGACGCGCGATCCAGGGTATCGAGCAGATCGAGCAAGGTACCCAGGTCGCGCGCGTGATGCGCGAACAACCAGTCCAGGACGACGTCGTCCAGCTCGATGCCGCGAGCCCCGGCCTGCTCGCGCAGCACGACCCGGCGCTCCATGTCGCCCAGTGGCTTCAGCAGAGCCTGGGTCAGCGAGCCCAGTCGCGAACGAAGATCCGGCAGCGCGATGTCGAGCGACACGGGCGCACCCAGTGCCGAGAACAACAGCGTCGCGCCCTCCGCGCGGTAGCGGTTGAACGTATCGAACAGCGCGTGCTCCGCGTCCGCCTCACCAGCGACCGAGTCGATGTCATCGATCGCCAGCACGTCGCTGCCAGCCATGCCGCGAATGGCGTCCGCACGCGACCCGCGCAAGCCCGCCAGCGGCAGGTATTGCGCCGTACGCCCGGCATCGATCGCCGCCTGGCAGGCGGCGATCAGAAGATGCGTACGGCCGCTTCCCAACGGACCGGCCATGAAGACCCACGGCGCCGATGCATCCACGGCCGCGGCGTGCACGGCGTCGACCGCCGCGGCGTTCTCGCCGGCGTGGAAGTGCTCGAACCGCTGGCGCCTGGGCCAGCGCAGCGCGAGGGGAAGCTGAGTGCTCATGGACCGGGATCGCGAGGCAGGATCGGGTTATCCGGGCGCGGCTTGACCTTTACGTCGACCGCCACATCCACATCGAGCTTCTGAGCTGCCGGGGTGTGCGCGGCCGGCTCCTTGTAGAGGTCGCTCTCGCGGTAACGGGCGAAGACATAGCGGAGCAACACGACGACGACGGAGGCCGCCGGCAGCGCCAGCAGCACGCCGAGGAAACCGAACAGGTGACCGCCCGCCAGCACGGCGAAGATCACCGCGACCGGATGCAGGCCGATCTTGCCACCGACCAGACGCGGCACCAGGACATAGCCCTCGAGCAACTGTCCGATGGTGAAGACGACGCCGACCAGGATCACGTGCGTCCAGTCCCCGTACTGGACCAGCGCCGCGATCAGGGCCGCGACGAAGCCGATCATGAAACCCAGGTACGGCACGAAGCTGAGCAGGCCGGCGACCATGCCGATCAGGGGACCGATCGAGATGCCGACGAGGGTCAGGCCCAGGCCGTAGAAAACGCCAAGCGCCAGCATGACCAGCAACTGGCCGCGGACGAACGCACCGAGCACCTGATCCGACTCGCGCGCCAGACGAACGACCGTCGGCTCGATGGAGCGCGGCAGCAGGCGCTGGATGTGCGCGATCATCGTGTCCCAGTCGCGCAGCAGGTAGAACGCCACGACCGGAATCAGCACGACATTGGTCAGCCAGGTGACGATGCCCATGCCCGACTGCGTGATCTTGGTCATCGCCTTGGCGGCGATGCTGCCGACCGACCCGATGTGCTCCCGTACCGTCGCCAGGAGGCGATCGGTGTCGAAGACGTTGGCGTCCAGGTGCAGGCGCACCTGAATCCACGGCAGCGCGGTGGTGCGCACCCAGTCCACGTAGCGCGGCAGGTTCTCGGACAGATTCTCGAACTGGTGCTCGATCAGCGGCACCAGCAGGAGCAGGACGCCGACGAACACCAGCGAGATGACGGTGAAGACGATGCTGACCGCCCACGAACGCCCCATACCGAGGCGCTGGAGGCGGTCGGCAAGCGGATCGCCCAGGTAAGCCAGCATCGCGGCGATGGCGAACGGCATGAGCACCGGCGCCAGCAGCCAGATCACGAAAATGATGACCGCCGAGATCGCCAGCATCTGCCAGCGGCGGGAAGTGTCGTGGGTCATCGGGTCAGGGGACCCAGCGAACGGCAAGGTCGGCACCGGCGTGCGCGTCGGCGACCAGCACATGGCCGGCGGACGCGTAGCCCGCCACGAGGCGGGCCAGTGGCGCACCGGCGCTGATGTTGAACAGCACGCCGTCGGCCGTCGCGGAAATCGGCGCCACGCTCTTGATCGACGGATCGTTCTGGAAGGTCGCCAACAGGCCCGCGTAACCGGAGGCCGAATGCAGACCCGACACCCAGACCTTGCCGGACGAGCTGCCGCCCTGCGTCGATGCGAACTGGCGGTCCAGCTTGTCGGCCATCGCGTTGGCGCCGTTGCTCAACAGTGCGGCGCGCGCCTCACCGCTGTCCTTCCAGCTCGTCGTCTTGCCGGCCGAGACCAGGGTCCAGTCGGTTTGGTCGTCGCCGATGCTGCCGACCAGCACGACGCCGGTGTTGTACTGGCGCGCCGTCGTCGCGACCGCGGCGGGGTCGCCACTGGCCAGCGCCTTGGCGTCGGGCACGGCGTCGGCGCGCGGGACGACGATCTGATAGCCACGCGTGTCGGCCATCTGCGCCAGCGGGACCAGGTCCTGCTGACCGAGCAGCTTGCCGCTGGCGTCGCGGGCAACGACCAGGACCGGCGCCTTGGGCGCCGCCACCGCCGAGTCGCCGACCGCGAGGATGCGGCGGATGGCGCCCGGGTCGAAGACGATGTCCAGACTCAGCGGCGCACCATTGGCGCCGCCGGTGCGAGCGTACTTGTACTGCTGAACCATGCCGCCCGGCTGCTTCATCGCGTCCGCGTAGCCAGGCTTGCCCCGGGGGTCCGCTCCGTTGGAAGCCCGCGACAGCACCTGGGTCAGGCCGTTGGCGAAGGCCTGATCGCGCACGGCGGCACTGGTGTCGGCGACCGGTACGGTGACCGTATAAATGGAGGTCTGCGCCACGGCGGAGCCGAGGCAGGTCGCCACGAGGAGCGTCAGGAAGACGATGAGACGGGCTGGGCGCATGGTATGGCGTCGCTTTGTGAAGACGGGAAGTCTGCCCAAACCTTGGCATGCCGTCCATCCAAAGCGCGTGCAGGGCAAGGCCGGGCGCCCGCTTGCTGCTATCATTCCGGGTTTCCAATTCGCGCCGGAACCGCTTATGTCCTCCGACCAGGGCTCCCTCACCTACCGCGACGCAGGCGTCGACATCGATGCCGGCAACGCGCTCGTCGAGCGCATCAAGCCGATGGTCAAGCGGACTTTCCGCCCCGAAGTCATGGGCGGACTGGGCGGCTTCGGCGGCCTGTTCGACCTTTCCGGGCGTTACAAGGAACCGGTCCTGGTCTCGGGTACCGATGGCGTGGGCACCAAGCTCAAGCTCGCTCACCAGCTTGATCGCCACGATACGATCGGCATCGATCTGGTCGGCATGTGCGTCAACGACGTGCTGGTGCAGGGCGCGGAACCGTTGTTCTTCCTGGATTATTTCGCCACCGGCAAGCTCGACGTCGACACCGCGGCGTCCGTCGTCGGCGGCATCGCCCGCGGCTGCGAACTCGCCGGCTGCGCGCTGATCGGCGGTGAAACCGCCGAAATGCCGGACATGTACCCGCCGGGCGAGTACGACCTGGCCGGCTTCACGGTCGGCGCGGTCGAAAAGGCCGCGATGAACGACGGCTCGTCGATCGTCGCCGGCGACGTCATTCTCGGTGTCGCCTCGTCCGGCCCCCATTCCAATGGGTACTCGCTGATCCGCCGCATCCTCGAGCGCGCCGGTTCGCCGCTGGACAGCGACATCGGTGGCGTCAGACTGGTCGACGCGCTGATGGCGCCCACCACCATCTACGTCAAGCCGATCCTCGAGCTGATCGCCAAGGTGCCCGTGCATGGCATGGCACACATCACCGGTGGCGGCCTGAAGGAAAACATCATCCGCGTCGTACCCGACGGCCTCGGCGTGTCGATCGACGCGTCGTCGTGGGAAATGCCGCCCGTGTTCCAGTGGCTGCAGCGCGAAGGCAACGTCACCCGCGACGAAATGTGGCGCACGTTCAACTGCGGCATCGGCTTCACGGTGCTGCTGGCTCAGGACCAGGTCGACGCGGCGAAAGCCGTGCTGGCCGGCCACGGCCTGAACACGTGGACCATCGGCTCGGTCGTCGCCGCCAGCGGCGACGAGCGCGTCCACATCGCCTGAGATCATTCGTGGATCGGCCCCTGCGCGTCGCCGCGCTCGCGTCCGGGCGCGGCAGTAATCTCGCCGCGCTGATCGCGGCGCGGCTGCCTGTCGAATTCGTGCTGGTCGGCAGCGACAAGGCCAGGGCCGGAGCGCTCGCTGTCGCCACCGAGGCCGGCATTCCCACCGTCTCGCTCCATCCCCGCGACTTCGCGACGCGTGCCGACTTCGACCGGGCACTGTTCGGCCACGTCGCCGCCAGCGGCGCCGATCTGCTGGTGCTGGCCGGCTATATGCGCATCGTCGACGCCGACGTGGTCGCCGCCTGGGAAGGTCGGGCGATCAACGTCCACCCTTCACTGCTCCCGAAATACCGTGGACTGCATACGCACCGGCAGTGCCTCGAGGCGGGCGACGCGGAGCATGGGGCAAGCGTGCATTTCGTCACCGCGGAGCTGGATGGCGGACCCGTCGTGGCGCAGGCGCGCATCCCTGTGTTGCCGGGCGATACGGAGATATCGCTGGCGGAGCGCCTGCTCGTCGAAGAACACAAGCTGCTGCCGGCCGTGGTCGCGGCGATCGCGTCCGGGCGACTGCGCTGGGAGGGCGGCGCGATTTTCGATGGTCTGCCGCTCACGAGGCCCCTAGGCCTCACCGACCTGTAGGAGCGCGCCCCGCGCGCGAGCTCTCCGGACACGCGGACTATCCCCGGCACGCCACCCCGTCGCCCCGCATTCAGCCACCGCGGCTAGAATCGGATGTCATGAAGACCTCAATCCTCCGCGCCGGCTTCGCGCTGGCCCTCGCCCTGCCCGCCGCCGCGTTCGCCGCGGCCGTGCCGCAGTCGTTCACGGCTACCTACAACGTCCTTCAGGGCGGCAGCCCGCTTGGTGAAGCCACCATCGTGCTGAAGTCGGCCGGCAACGGCCAGTTCGAGTACACCAACGCCAGCAAGGGCACCGCCGGCCTGGCCGCGGCCCTCGGCGCCAATGCCACCGAAACCTCGCGCTTCGCGTGGGCGGGCCAGGTCCCGCAGGCGGTCAGCTACCACTACCAGATGGATGCGTCGTTCAAGCAGAAGACGCGCGACATCAAGGTTCAGGGGGCGACCGTGCAGGTCCAGGACAACAGCAAGAGCTTCAGCTACGCCGCCGTGCCGGGCATGATCGACCGCAACACCCTGCCTCTCGCGCTCGGCGTCGCGCTGCGCGACGGCAAGCAGGAAGCCGCTTTTCCCGTGGCGGTGAAGCAGGCCGTCGAGAACCAGCAGTTCAAGGTGTCGGGCAAAGAAAAAATCACGGTCCCCGCAGGCTCGTTCGATACCGTGCGGGTGGACCGCACCGATGCGGACCGCGGCTTCAACGCGTGGTACGCGCCGGCGAAGTATCCGGTGCCGGTAAAGCTGGCGCAGAAAGATGGCGGGGATCTGACCCTCGAGCTGGTGAAGTTCGAGGGTAAATAAACCTCAACTGTAGGAGCGCGCCCTGCGCGCGACGCTCTTCGCGGGCACCTGTCGCGCGCAGGGCGCGCTCCTACAACGAGCTGGATCAGCCGGGCAGGCGGCGGATGTGCGCGCCGAGGACGCCGAGCTTCTCTTCGATATTCTCGTAACCACGATCGATGTGGTAGACGCGGTCGACCGTGGTATCGCCTTCGGCGACCAGGCCGGCCAGCACGAGGCAGGCCGAGGCACGCAGGTCGGTGGCCATGATCGGTGCGCCGGTCATCTTCGGCACGCCGGTGATGATCGCCGTGTTGCCTTCGAGACGGATGTCGGCACCCAGACGCTGCAGTTCCAGCGCGTGCATGAAGCGGTTCTCGAAAACCGTTTCGGTGATGACACCCACGCCCTCGGCGACGCAGTTGAGCGCGGTGAACTGCGCCTGCATGTCGGTCGGAAACGCCGGATACGGCGCGGTGACCAGATTGACGGCCTTCGGACGACGTCCCTGCATGTCCAGCTCGATCCAGTCCGGACCGGTGCTGATGTGCGCACCGGATTCCTCGAGCTTCTGCAGCACGGCATCCATGGTGTCGGCGCGCGCGCCACGGGCGCGGACCTTGCCACCCGTCATCGCCGCGCCGACCAGGAAGGTGCCGGTCTCGATACGGTCGGGCAGCACTTCATAATGCGCGCCGTGCAGGCGCTCGACGCCTTCGACGATCAGCGTCGACGTGCCGACGCCGTCGATCTTCGCGCCCATCGCCATCAGGCAGTGGGCCAGGTCGACCACTTCCGGCTCCTGCGCGGCGTTCTCGATGACCGTCGTGCCCGACGCCAGGGTGGCGGCCATCAGGATGTTCTCGGTACCGGTGACGGTGACCATATCCATGACGATGCGCGCGCCCTTGAGGCGACCGGCCTTTGCCTTGATGAAGCCGTTTTCGACCGTGATCTCGGCGCCCAGCGCCTGCAGGCCACGGATGTGCTGATCGACCGGACGCGAGCCGATGGCGCAGCCGCCGGGCAGCGAAACCTCGGCCTTGCCATGGCGCGCCACCAGCGGCCCGAGCACGAGGATCGACGCACGCATGGTGCGGACCAGATCGTATGGGGCCACGCAGGAATTTTCGGGACGCGGGTCGATGTGCATCTTCATGCGGTCGTCGAGGACGACGCGCACGCCCATGCGGCCCAGCAATTCGATGAACGTGGTGACGTCGTGCAGGTGCGGCACATTGCCGATGCTGACCGGTTCGTCGGCGAGCAGGCAGGAGGCGAGGATGGGGAGCACGGCGTTTTTCGCGCCGGAGATGCTCACCTCACCGTTGAGCGGCTGGCCGCCGCTGATCAGGATCTTGGCCATGGAAAGGGAGTGCCTTGAGAAAGGGAACGAACCGGGAATGCCGGGCGGCGCGCTGGATCAGCGGCGGCCGGCGGCTTCTTCGGGGGTAAGGGTCTTGAGGCCCAGAGCGTGAATCGCACCGCCCATGAGGTCGCCCAGCGTCGCGTAGACGAGACGATGACGGGCGAGCGGCAACTTGCCGGCGAACTGTTCCGAGATGACGTCGGCTTCGAAATGAACGCCGTCGTCGCCGCGAACGTCCACCAGGGCGCCGGGCAGGCCGGCTTCGATCAATGCCTGGATGCGCGCAGCGTCCATGGAGTCTCCGATGAGGGGGTCGCCGCGGCCGTGAGGGTTCCGAAACGGACCCTGAACCACCGGTCGATGGCAGCGACGATAAAATGAGAATATGTAATGGTAATGGAAATCCGGTGTCGCAGAAATGGACATCCCGGGTCAGAAGCCACCACCCGGACCTCCGAGGCCGCATGAACGCCCGCACCGCCCCGCCTGCCGATCATCCCGTCGTGAATGCCGATACCATCGTCCGTAGCGCGCGCACCGTGATCGTCACCGAGGCCGCGGCGATCCGTGCCCTGGAGTCGAAGATCGACGCCACCTTCGTCCGCGCCTGTCAGATGATTCTGACCTGCAAGGGGCGCGTGGTCGTCTCCGGCATGGGCAAGTCGGGCCACGTCGCCCGCAAGATCGCCGCGACACTGGCCTCCACGGGCACGCCGTCCTTCTTCGTGCATCCGGGCGAGGCCAGCCACGGCGATCTCGGCATGATCCAGCCGGACGACATCCTGCTCGGCATCTCCTACTCCGGCGAGACGGACGAACTCCTCTTCATTCTGCCGGCGGTGAAACGCCAGGGCATCCCGCTGATCGCGATCACCGGCAATCCGAAGTCCTCGCTGGCTCGTCAGGCGGAGGTCAATATCGACGCCAACGTGCCGTCGGAGGCCTGCCCGCACGGACTGGCGCCGACCTCCAGCACGACCGCGGCGCTGGTCATGGGGGACGCGCTCGCCGTCGCACTCCTCGAGGCCCGTGGTTTCACCTCGGACGACTTCGCCCGCTCGCATCCGGCCGGCAGCCTCGGGCGCCGCCTGCTGCTGCATATCGCCGATGTCATGCATACGGGTGACGACGTGCCGCGTGTCGGCGTGGAAGCCTCCGTCAGCGAAGCGCTCGTCGAGATGACCCGCAAGCACCTGGGCATGACCGCCGTGGTGGATAACGAAGGACGGCTGCTGGGCGTATTTACCGACGGCGATCTTCGTCGCGCCCTCGACGACGACGATGTCGATCTGCGCAACGCCACCGTCGGCCAGCTGATGACCCCCGGGCCCAAGACCATCGGCTCGGACAAGCTGGCCGTCGAAGCCGCCCAGCTTATGGAAAAACACCAGATCAACGCGCTGCTGGTCACCGACCCCTCCGGCCAGGTGGTCGGCGCGCTCAACATCCACGACCTGCTCCGCGCCCGCGTCGTCTGACGACCCGGTCCCGGCGCGCCTCGCGCGCGCCCTTTTCGTCCCCATATCGAAACCCATGGCCTACACCCACTACACCGACATCCCCGCCGATATCGCCGAACGCGCGGCCCGCGTGCGCGTCGTCGTCTTCGACGTGGATGGCACCCTGACGGACGGCCGCCTGTGGTACGCCGAGGACGGCCGCGAGACCAAGGTTTTCCACGTGCATGACGGTCTGGGCCTGAAACGCCTTCAGGAAAACGGCATCAAGGTCGCCATCATCACGGCCCGGATCAGTCACCCGGTGTCGCTGCGCGCCGAAGAACTGGGCATTCCCCACGTCTATCAGGGTCAGAAGGACAAACGGGCCTGCCTGAATGCCCTGCTCGACGCCCTCCGCCTTACACCGGAGCAGGCCGCTTTCGTCGGCGACGACTTGCCTGACCTGCCGGCCATGGGTATCGCCGGCCTGGCCGTCGCCGTGGCCAATGCCCACCCCTGGGTGGCCGAGCGCGCCCATTGGCGCACCCGGCTGTCCGGCGGCTACGGCGCCGCCCGCGAGGTCGCCGACATGATTCTCGCCGCCCAGGGCAAGGCCGAAGCCGAACGGGACCGCTGGCTGTGAGCGCCTTCAATCTGCTCAAGGACCGCAGTACCGGCGGTATCGCCGGCATGCTCCTGGTCGCGCTGGGCGCCAGCGTACTGTTCTACTACTGGGTCGCCCCGGAGAAGAAGCTGCAGGACTTCGTCGGTCCGCCGCGCTCGGGCTACGTCCTGACCAACTTCGACCTCGACTCCTACAACGAACAGGGCAAGCTGGCCTTCACGCTCATCGCGCCACATCTGGAGCGCCGCGAGGGTGACGATTCGCTGTACATCAATGCGCCCGACTTCGTGCTGCCCTCGACCAAGGAAGTCGACGTGCCGCCGTGGAAGGGTCATTCGCAGTACGGCTGGGTCAACAAGGACGGCAGCATGCTGAAGCTGCAGGGCAAGGTGCACATGGACCGCGTCGCCTTCGCGCAGACGCCGCCGGCCAGCATCGACACCTCCGAGGTCACCGCGTGGCCCAAGCGGAACTACCTGGAGACCGCCGAGGCGGCCCGTATCGTCCAGGGAACCTCTACAATGAACGGCGTTGGCATGCGCGCCAATCTCGATACCAAGCACCTGGAGCTTCTCGATGCAGTCCACACCACGTATCTGCCGCCCAAGCGCTAACGCGCTGCTTGCGCTGCTTGGCCTGGCGCTCGTGGCCAGCCTGCCGGCCGCCGCCAAGCAGTCCGATCGCAACCAGCCGGCCGACGTCGTCTCCAAGTCGTTCGATGGCTCCCAGCAGCCCAACGGCAAGGTGATCTGGACGGGTAGCGTCGTCCTGACCCAGGGCACCCTGAAGATCACCGGCAGCAAGGCGACGGGTTATTTCGACGCCGATAGCCAGCTCAACCGGGTGGTCGTCGACGGCAGCCCCGCCACCATTCATCAGCTGGACGATTGCGACCAGCCGATGGACGGCAAGGCGTCCAACATCGACTACAAGATCGACAAGGACTTTGCCGTGCTGACCGGCGGTGCCCATGTCAACCAGCCGGCGAAGGGCAGTGCCGATGGCGACAAGCTCACCTATAACACCCAGAACAGCACGATGACGGGCGAGAGCAACGGTCCCGCACCCGTGCACATGACCTTCCAGCCGAAGAGCACCACGCCGGGCGCTCCCGCCAAGGCGGCCGGTGCCTGCCCCACTCCGGCGGCCGCGGCCGCACCTGCCAGGAAGCCCTGACCCGATGCTTTCAGCCCAAGGCCTGCAGAAGCGCTTCCGTGCACGCAAGGTAGTCCGCGACTTCGCCTTTTCCATCCGCGAAGGTGAGGTCGTCGGCCTTCTCGGTCCCAATGGCGCCGGCAAGACGACCTGCTTCTACATGGTGGTCGGGCTGATCCAGGCCGACGCGGGCGTGATCAAGCTCGACCAGCAGGACATTACCGGCCTGCCCATGCACGCGCGTGCCAAGCTCGGCATCGGGTATCTGCCGCAGGAAGCCTCGGTCTTCCGTCGCCTCAGCGTGTCGGACAACATCATGGCGGTGCTCGAGCTGCGCGACGGCATGACGCAGAAGCAGCGCGACGACGAACTCGACAGCCTGCTCGACGAACTGAAGATCGCGCATATCGCCGATCAGAAGGGCATCAGCCTGTCCGGCGGCGAGCGTCGTCGCGTCGAAATCGCCCGGGCGCTGGCGGCACGCCCGCGCTACATGCTGCTCGATGAGCCGTTCGCCGGCGTCGATCCCATTTCCGTGGGCGAGATCCAGCGCATCGTGCGACACCTCAAGGAACGCGGCATCGGCGTGCTGATCACCGATCACAACGTCCGCGAAACGCTCGGCATCTGCGACCGCGCGTACATCCTCAACGACGGTGAGGTCCTCTCGCGCGGTACGCCTCAGCACATCCTCGCCGATGAGAAGGTGCGCGAGGTGTATCTGGGTCGTGAATTCCGCATCTAGAGCGCGTCACCGGCCATCTGCGCCGACGCGCAGATTCGGCCAGAGGTGCTAGCCGGCCGGACCGCTGGTTTGTGGAGGCCGCAAGGGGTTAGGATGGATTCGACACCTCACGCATCGAAGGCATGAAACCCGGACTTCAGTTTCGCCTGCATCAGCAGCTCACGCTGACCCCGCAGCTACAGCAGGCCATTCGTCTGCTCCAGCTGTCGCAGCTGGAGCTCGAAGCGGAACTCCGCCAGATCGCGGAGAGCAACCCGCTGCTCGAGTTTGCCGAAGATGCGGAGTCCGACGCGGATGCCGACGGCGACGCCGCGGACGAGAACGGTTTCGACGCGGAGTTCCCGTCCCGCCAGGAGCTCCCGGCCAAGTCCTCGAAGGAGGACGAGTCCACCGCCACCCCGTCCGAAGAACTCGCCCCGGAGTGGGATGACGATCGCTTCCACGGCGAGGCGGGTGACTACGCCGGCGCCCCATCGCGTGCCAACGGTGGTGACGAAGACGGTTTCGAGCCGCAGAACGCCGCGCCGGAAAGCCTCCAGCAGCACCTGGAGTGGCAGCTCAATCTTTCCCAGTTCTCCCCACGCGACCACGCGATCGCCACCGCGATCATCCACGCGCTGGACGAGGACGGGTACCTGCGCGACGGGGTCGAGGCGGTGGAAGTCGCGCTGCCCGCCGAACTGCGGGCCAGTGCCGGGGAGATCGAAGCGGTACGCCAGCGCGTGCAGCGATTCGATCCCACCGGCATCGCCAGCCTCGATCTGCGCGACTGTCTGCTCTGCCAGCTCTCGCAGTTTTCGACCGAAACCCCGTTCCGCGACCTGGCGATCCGTATCGTCCTTGAAGAGCTGGAGCTCCTCGCGCGAAACGACAGCGTCAAGATCGCCCGTCGGCTCAAGGCCGCCGAGAACGAGGTGGCCAGCGCCGCGGCGCTGATCCGCAGCCTCGATCCGCGCCCGGGCGCCGCGCTGGATGCCACGCCCGTCGAATACGTCGCGCCCGATGTGTACGCACGGCGGGAAGCGGGTCGCTGGACGGTCAGCCTCAACGCCGACGCGCAGCCCCGGCTGGGGCTCAACCAGCATTACTGCAACCTCATCGCCCGCGCGCGCGGCGACGACGCCACCTGGATGAAGGGCCAGCTGCAGGAAGCCCGCTGGTTGCTGAAGAGTCTGCAGTCGCGCGCCGAAACCCTGACCAAGGTCGCGGAAGTCATCGTCCGCCGCCAGAGCGCCTTCCTCGATTACGGCCCCGAGGCCATGCATCCGCTGGTGTTGCGTGAGGTCGCCGAAGAAGTCGGCATGCACGAATCGACGATTTCACGGGTCACCACCCGGAAATACATGCACACGCCGCGCGGCACTTTCGAACTCAAGCATTTCTTTTCCAGTGGCGTGGCGACGGAAGACGGCGGCAGCGCATCCGCCACCGCCATCCAGGCCATGTTGCGCAAGCTCATCACGGGCGAGGACGCACGCCGCCCCTTGTCCGACCAGGCCCTCGCCGAGGAGCTCCATCGACGCGGAATTCAGGTCGCACGCCGTACGGTCGCCAAGTACCGTGAAGCGATGCGAATTCCCAGCTCCAGCGAACGCGTTCGCGCAGGTTGAGAAACATCGGGGGGAACCCCGGCGGAGGTCCACGGTCTCATCAGTTCAGGCTTGAGGAGCGGCAACCCCGCCGTTCCGATCTCGTCGCCATAAGGCGACACCCTCAGCAAGAAGGAGGCGTCATGCAAATCCAGATCAGCGGCCAGCACGTCCATATCACCCCCGCTCTGCGCGAGCGCGTGGAACAGCAAATCGGCCGCTTCGAACGCCTTTTCGACAATATCAAAGCCCTCGACGTGGTCCTTTCCGTCGACAAGAACGAGCACAAGGCCGGAGGCACCCTGCACTGTGCCGGCACCCGGCTCCATGGCGAAGGCGTGGCCCGCCTGGAAGACGACAACAAGGGCGACACGCTTTATTCCGCCATCGACGCCATGATCGGCAAACTCGCCGACCAGCTTCGCAAGCACAAAGAGAAGCTGAAGGATCACCATAACGCCGAAGGCCGCGACGCGCGCGTTGCCAGCACCGACTGACGCGAGCGCCCGGCGGCCGCTCGCGCGCGCCGCCGGGCCTCCTCCCGCGTGTTGATGGCACAATAGCCCCAGCCGGCGCCCTCACGCCGGCTTCGCCATCTAAAGGGATCACACGCGTGGATCGGCTCACCGCCAGACAACTCTTCGACGGCGTCTACGAACGTATGGCGCTTCGCTGGGCCGCCGGCATGCGCGGCGAGGCCCGCGTGCTCGAGCCCAATGCCAAGCAGAGCCGCCGTCCTTCGCTGGTCGGCTACCTCAACGTGATCTACCCGAACAAGGTGCAGATCATCGGCACGGAGGAGCTCAACTACCTCGACGGCCTCGAATCGCGCCAGCGCTGGGAGGTCATCCACAAGATCGCCGCCTACCAGCCGGCCGCGCTGATCGTCACGAAAGACCAGTCGATCCCCTCCGACCTGCGTGAAGTCGCGGAAGAAACCGACACGCCACTGTGGCAGAGCACCAAGCGCGGCCACGAGCTGCTCACGTATCTGCAATATCACTTGGCGCGGACGCTCGCACCCCGGGTCACGCTTCATGGCGTCTTCCTCGAGGTGTTCTCCATCGGCGTGCTGATCACCGGCGACCCGGGCTCCGGCAAAAGCGAGCTGGCGCTGGAACTCATCAGTCGCGGCCACCGCCTGGTCGCCGACGACGCGACCGAATTCACCCTCATCGCGCCAGACGTCATCGACGGCGCCTGCCCCGAGCTGCTGCAGGACCTCCTCGAGGTGCGCGGCCTGGGTGTGCTCAACATCCGCGAGATGTTCGGCCACACGGCGGTCAAGCCATCGAAATACCTGCGTCTGGTCGTGCACCTCAAGCCGTTGACCTCCGGTGAAGACATCGACGCGATGACCCGCCTTACCGGCGACGTCAGCCGGCGTAACGTGCTGGACGTGGACGTGCCCAAGATCACCATTCCCGTCGCTCCCGGCCGTAACCTCGCGGTGCTGGTGGAGGCGGCCGTGCGCAATCACGTGCTCAAGAGCAAGGGCATCGATCCCGCACAAACCTTCATCGACCGGCAGGCGCACCAGATGCGCCGCCTGCCGCCGTGGTGACCGACGTGACCGAGCAAACCATGAGCCCCATCGTCGAACCTGGCGCCATCCATCTGGTCGTCCTTACCGGTATGTCCGGCGGCGGCAAGACGGTCGCCCTGCGTGCGCTGGAAGACCTCGAGTTTTACTGCGTCGACAACATGCCCGCCGAGCTGATTCCCCAGCTCGTCGCCGCCGTCAGCCAGGGCGAGCACGGACCGCGCCGTCGCATCGCCGTGGGCGTCGACGTGCGCAACCGGCGCATCGACCTCTCGCGCATGCCTCACGTGCTTTCCGAGCTTTCCACGGCGGGCGTCCACGTCCATCTGATCTTCCTGGACAGCCGCGACGACGTCCTGATCAAGCGCTACTCCGAGACCCGCCGCCGTCACCCGCTGGCGGCGGAAAAACTCTCGCTGGCCGATTCCATCGCCGAAGAGCGCCGCTTGCTGCGGCCCCTGGTCTCGATCGCGGAAAAAGTCATCGACTCCAGCGACCTCAACGTCCATCAGCTGCGCCGGCTGTTCGCCACGGGATACGCCGCCGCCTCGGACGGCACGACACTGCTCTTCGAGTCGTTCGCCTACCGCCGTGGTTTGCCCTCCGACGCCGATTTCGTCTTCGACGCCCGCTGCCTGCCCAACCCCCACTGGGACCCCCGCCTGCGCCCGTTCTCGGGCCGGGACCTCCCCGTACGCGAGTTCCTCGACGCGAACCCGCTCGTGGGCGAGTACTATGCGGACGTTGCCCGCTGGCTCGACACCTGGTTGCCGCGCTTCGAGGGCGAGGATCGTAGCTATGTCACGGTCTCGATCGGCTGCACGGGCGGGCGTCACCGCTCGGTCTATCTGGTCGAGAAGCTGGCCCAGCATTTCCGCTCGGAACGCGGCAACGTACTTACCTTTCATCGCGAGCTAGAGTGAGCCATGACCCAGCCCATGCCAGTACGAGAAACCGGGCGATGAGCGTCGGCGTCCTCCTCATGACCCACGAAGCCGTCGGCAAGGCGCTGATTTCGGCGGCCCGCCACGTCATGCCCAAGCTGCCACTCGAAGTCGATGCCGTCGAGGTTCCACCCAGTTCGGATCCGGACGTCATGCGGACGCTGACCGCGAAGCATGCGCGCGACCTCGACCACGGTGACGGCGTGCTGGTGCTCGCCGACCTTTACGGCGCCACCCCGTGCAATATCGGCCTCTCGCTGGCCGAGCTGGGCGTCCACCTGCGTTGCGTATCCGGCCTCAACCTGCCGATGCTGCTTCGTGTCCTCAACTATTCGGAAAAATCGCTGACCGAACTGGCCGACATCGCGGCCGCTGGCGGTCGCGGAGGGATCTTCATCGACCATGCTTGAACGGGACATCGTGGTATCCAACCGGCTGGGCCTTCACGCTCGTGCTTCAGCCAAGCTCGTACAGCTGGTGGCGGGGTTCAAGTCGACGGTATGGCTGATCAGCAAGGGGCGTGAAGTCAACGCGCAGAGCATCATGGGCGTCATGATGCTGGCCGCGGGCATGGGCACCTCGCTCGTCGTGCGCGCCGAGGGTGAAGATGAAGAAGCCGCGCTCAACGCCGTGGTCGATCTGTTCGATCGCAAATTCGACGAGGGTGCCTGAACGATGATGCCGCCGCACAGGACGAGCCCCCCATGAGATACGTGCTGACCGGCACGCAAGCCGCCCGGGGCATGGCCCTCGGTCGCGCGCGTCTGGTCCAGCCGAGCATCTACGCCGTCGACACGCGGATGCTCGAGGACAACGAAATCGCTCCCGAGATCGAGCGCCTGCACAAGGCGATCGATACCGCCCGCACGGAGTTGCGTGAGCTGCGTGGCAAGCTGCACGGCGCGCTGGCCCGCGAAGTCGGCGATTTCATCGACGCGCACAGTCTGCTGCTCGATGACGAGGAACTACTGCGCGGCCTGGACGAACTCGTCGCCGTCGGTCACTACACCGCGAGTGCCGCGCTCAAGATGCAGCGCGATCGTCTCGCGGCGGTGTTCGACGCCATGAACGACCCCTACCTGAAGAGCCGCGGCGAGGACATCGACCAGGTGATCGGCCGGGTCATGTCCGCCCTGCTCCAACAGTCCAGCCGCGAAGAACGCAAACTGGCCGCCCGCGTGGGCGAGATCGTCGTCAGCGATACCGTCGCTCCGGCGGATATGGCCAGCATGGCGGGACAGGGCATGCTCGGCGTCATCGCCAGCGCCGGCAGCATCTACTCGCACAGCGCGATTCTCGCGCGCAGCTTCAACCTGCCCATGCTGGTGGGCACGAAGGACGCGCTGGCGACGATCAACGACGACGACCTCGTACTGATCGACGCCGAACACGGCGAAGTCATCGTTCATCCCACCGCCCAGGACCTCGCCCGTTACCGCCAGTGGCAGCGCCAGGCCGCCGCGGAGGGCCGTCGCCTCGCCGCGCTGGCCACAGCGCCGACGCTGACCCGCGACGGTGCCCACGTCCGCCTGTATGCCAACGCGGAGCTTGCCGGCGATATCACCCTCGCCCGCTCGCGCGGCGCCGACGGCGTCGGCCTGTACCGTTCGGAATTTCTGTTCCTGCGCCAGCGCGGCCTGCCTTCGGAAGAAGAGCAGTTCGTCGCCTATCGCGACGTCGTCCTCGGCATGGGTGGCCTCCCGGTCACCATCCGCACGCTCGACCTCGGTGCGGACAAGGCCGACTCCGCCGGACTCGCGATCCGCGGCGAAGACAACCCGGCACTCGGCGTACGCGGCGTCCGTCTGTCGCTGCGCTATCCCGACATCTTCAGCGTGCAGCTGCGCGCCATCCTGCGTGCCGCCTGTTACGGCCCCGTGCGCATCCTGGTACCGATGATCACCCACCTCGGTGAGATGACCGAGGTGCGACGGCTGATCAAGAAAGCACGCGAAGACCTCGCCCGCGCCGGTCAGGAATTGCCTGAGCGCCTCGACATCGGCGCCATGATCGAAGTACCCGCCGCCGCTATCGGCGTCACATCGATCCTCGAGAAGGCCGACTTCCTCGCGATCGGCACCAACGATCTGGCCCAGTACGTGCTGGCCGCCGATCGCAACAACGACGCGCTCGACGGCATCTACGATCCGCTCCAGCCAGCGTTCCTGCGCCTCATCGCGCATGTCATCGCCAGCGCCCGCCGCGCGAAAAAACCGGTAAGCCTGTGCGGCGAGATCGCGGGAGACACGCAGTTCACCGCGTTGTTGCTGGCGATGGGGCTGGAGGAGTTCAGCATGCACCCGGGACAGTTGCTGCAGGTTCGCGACCGGCTGACGCAGCTGGACTGCCGTGCGCTCCGGCGTGCGGCGCCGCGCCTGTTCCGTGCGCACACCCGCGACGATGTCGAAGCGCGGCTGCAGGAAGTCGAAGCGCTGCAGGACGGCTGCGCCGAAAGCTAGGATTACCGCTGTACTGTAGGAGCGAGCCTGCTCGCGACCCAATGCACCTCAGTCTGGTCGATCGCAGGGCTCGGCTGCGCCATCGCTTTCGTCCTTGCGCGCTGACGCAAGGGAGTCGCCGGCTGCCATGCCTGTCGCTACGTCCTCCTACGGCCTTCGCCTTCGTGCGGAAGCGCTCCAGGCACGGCAGCCGACGACTCCCCTCGAACGTGGCATTGACTTGAAGGGCGAGCACGAAGGGATCCTTGGCAGACACGATTGAAGACCCGCCCGGCGTCCGGCCACGGACGGGCCGATGAGGTTCATCGTGCGAGCGAGGGTGCACCCGTTGCGTTTTTGCGTGCGACAACTCGGGGCGGAGTGAATCGCCAGCAGGGCTGGCTCCTACATACGCCGCTTGCCTCAACGGTAGGAGGGGCGTCGCCGGCTGCCGTTTCTGGAGCGCTTCCGCACGAAGGCGAAGGCCGTAGGAGGACGTAGCGACAGAAATGGCAGCCGGCGACGCCCCTGCCGCAAGGCGAGGCTTCGAGGCAAATGCGAGGGCAAAGCCGAGCCCGCTTCCACCAAAACAAAAAAAGGCCGCGATCCCTCGCGGCCTTTCCGTGAAACGATGCGAACGGCTTATGCCGCGCGCACCTTCTTCATCGCTTCCGCATTGCGCACCACGTTCGCACGCAACTCTTCGCTGTCGAAGTCATCGACCGAGATGAACTCGGCGACACCGTCACGGACACGCTGCAGCAGATCGCGCTCGGCGGCGTTGATGGCGCCCAGCTTCTCGGCTTCGGCAAGCTGCTCGTTGTAGGTGTGAGCCTTCAGCTGACCACCCTTGAGCGCCTTGACGAACTTGCGCTCCACCGGCTCGGCGGCGATGACGTCCGGCAGCAGCGCGTTCATGCGACCGACGGTGTTGTTTTGCGTTGGCGTCAGGTAGCTCCACGTGGTCAGACGATCGCGGGCTTCGCTGGGCGCCGTGATCAGCGCGGCGACGCGACGGCCGAGGCGATCCGACGGCGGCACTTCGCGACGACCGAACGGGAACACCAGCGCACGCAGGAGCCAGGCTACCGGGCGGACCGGGAAGTTGCGGATCACGCCGTCCAGCGCCATCTGCATGTTCCAGACGCACTGGTGGAACGCCCAGGCCAGCAGCGGACGATCCGCTTCCGGACGGCCCGTGTCTTCGTAGCGCTTGAGCATCGCGCTGGCGATGTAGAGATACGAAAGCACGTCACCCAGACGGGCCGACAGCTTTTCCTTGAACTTCAGCTTGCCACCCAGTACGCCCATGGCGACGTCCGCGCAGAGTGCCAGCGCGGCGGAGTAACGGTTGAGCTTGCGGTAGTAACGACGTGTATAGGCATCGCCCGCGGTGTCGCCGATCTTCGCCGCGGTGATGCCCAGCACGAAGCTGCGGACCGCGTTGGAGAAGCCGAAACCGATGTGACCGAACAGCGCCTTGTCGAAGGTCTTCAGACGCTCGCGATAGTCCGCGATGCCGAGGGCCTGCATTTCCTTCAGGACATAAGGATGGCAGCGGATGGCACCCTGACCGAAGATCATCAGACTGCGCGTCATGATGTTCGCGCCCTCCACCGTGATGGCGATGGGCACCGACTGCCAGCCGCGACCCATATAGTTCTTCGGACCGAGGATGACGCCCTTGCCGCCGTGCACGTCCATCGCGTCGGATGCGATCTGGCGGCACCATTCCGTGGCGTGATATTTCGCGATCGCCGACGGTACGGCTGGCTTCTCACCGCGGTCGACCGCGGCGGCCGTGGCACGCGACAGCGCCTGCATGGCATAGGTCAGGCCGCCGATACGGGCGAGTGCTTCCTCCACACCTTCGAAACGGCCGATGGCGAGGCCGAACTGCTTGCGCATACGGGCATAGGAGCCCGTCGCCGAGACCGCCATGCGCGACGCGCCCGTGGCGTTGGACGGCAGCGAGATGGCGCGACCCACCGACAGGCACTCGACCAGCATGCGCCAGCCCTGGCCGGCCATGTGCGGACCGCCGATGAGGACGGACAGCGGCACGAACATGTCCTTGCCGTGCACCGGACCGTTCTGGAACGGCGTGTTGAGCGGGAAATGGCGACGGCCGATTTCCAGCCCCGGGGTTTCGCGCGGCAGCAGCGCCAGCGTGATGCCGAGGTCTTCCTTCTCACCCAGCAGCTTGTCCGGGTCGTACATGCGGAAGGCCAGACCGACGATGGTCGCGACCGGCGCCAGCGTGATGTAACGCTTGTCGAAGGTGAGACGGATGCCGACGGTTTCTTCGCCGTTCCACATGCCCTTGGTGACGATGCCGAAATCCGGGATCGACGTGGCGTCCGAACCTGCGTACGGGCCGGTCAGCGCGAAGCACGGGATTTCACGGCCGTCGGCCAGACGCGGCAGGTAATGGTTTTTCTGCTCGTCGCTGCCGTAGTGCATCAGCAGCTCGCCCGGTCCGAGCGAATTGGGCACGGCCACGGTGGAGGCGACGGTCTGCGACATGCTGGACAGCTTCTGCAGCACGGCCGAGTGAGCCAGCGCGGAGAAGCCGAGGCCGCCGTAGCTCTTGGGAATGATCATGCCGAAGAACTTGTTCTTCTTGATGAACTCCCAGACGTTCGGCGGCAGGTCGGCCAGTTCGTGAGTGATCTGCCAGTCGTCGATCATGCTGCAGAGTTCTTCGACGGGGCCGTCGAGGAAGGCCTGCTCTTCGGTCGAGAGTTCCGGCTTCGGCTGGCGGAGCAATTCCGACCATTCCGGCTTGCCGGAGAACAGCTGGCCCTCGAAACCGACGGTGCCGGCTTCGAGCGCGGTCTGTTCGGTATCGGACAGCTTCGGCGTCACCTTGGCGAACATCGACAGCAGCGGTGCGCTGATCTTCTTGCGGCGGAAATCCACCATCAGCAGCGGTGCGGCGATGAGCGCCAGCAGGATGAGCAGCACGACGGTGGTCACCGGCGCGCCGGCAAGCAAGCCGACGACGACGATGGTGACACCCGTGGCGATGGCCCACGTCTTCAGGGACGTGCGGTGGTAAGCGCAGGCACCGGAGGCGATGAGCGCCGCCAGCACAACCAGGATCGCAGACATCGGAATCACCTCGTTACAGTCGAACAGTGGAAACAGCGGATAGACAATGCGTGAAACGGTGGATCAAAGCTCGAGCATGAAGCGCGCGATCTCGCGGGTAAACGCGTCGTTCGCGTCGCCGGCGACCATATGGGTAGCATCATGCAGTGCCACGTGGCGCGCATGCGGCACGAGGCGAAGGAATTCTTCCACGGTGTGGCTGGAGACGACGTCACTGCGCGTACCGGAAAGCAGCAGCACGGGGACATCGACGTTGGCGGCGGCCTCGAAAAGCCGCGGCTGGTAGCGCTCGCTTTCGGCCACCACGCCGTCGAGCAGAGCCGGATCCCAGTGCCAGCGCAGGCGTCCGTCGCTACCCGGCCGCAGCAGCGGTTTCAGCTGCGACTCCGTCTTGCGCTCGCGGCGCTGCGGCAGGTACGCCTCGATGGCCGAGGCCGCCTCGTCGTAATTCGCGAAACCGTCAGGGTGCGCACGCATGAAGCCGAGGATACGTTCGACCCCGGCGGTTTCCCAACGCGGCGTGATGTCGACGAGGACCAGCGCCGAAAACGGCGACGCCCCGCCGGACTCGCCCGCCGCGATCAGGCCGAGCAAGCCGCCCATCGAGGCACCGACCAGGACGGGAGGCCGGCCGTCCGGCGATGTCGCCACGCCGGCCACCGCAAGCAGGTCGTTGACGAACTGCTCCATGTGGTATTCGCCTCGCGGGACACGCTCGCTCTCACCGTGACCCCGGGCGTCGAAGGTGGTCGCATCGAAGCCCTGCGCCGCCAGCGTACGTGCCGCGCCAGTCCAGGCGTGCCGGGTCTGCCCGAAGCCGTGAGCGAACAGCAGCCCCGGCGAGCGTTCACCCGGCCAGCGCTCGGTCGCGAGCACGATCCCGTCGATCGAGACGAGACTCGCCTTGGCGGAACTGACGTGGACGGGATCGGCAACCATACGGCGGAGTATGTAGCGGGTCGACGGGTGCGTCAATACGCCCGCGTACGGTCATGCAATAACAGCCAAGTCAAGGTCTTATGCAGCATGCACCGAAGGGCACGGATTGCAAACGGCGACGGCTCCGCTACCATGCGCCGATGAACGACGGTGCCAAGAACGAACGAGTCCGCCTCTCCGCCGAAGACTGGGAAGACGGCGCCCTGGCCCTTATCGCCGAGCAAGGCGTCGGCGCCCTCGCCGTCGAGGCGCTCGCGCGCCGGCTCGGCGTGACCAAGGGCAGCTTCTACTGGCACTTCCGCACGCGCGAAGCCCTGCTTCAGGCCGCGCTCGAGCGCTGGGAGGAGTACGGCGAACGCGAGGTGCTGGCCGAGATCGAGCGCATCCCCGACCCGCTGAAGCGCTTTCCGGAGCTCTTCCGCCGGGTGGCCCACGAGATGCAGCCGCATCGCGTCTACGCGGCCCTGCTCAAAGCGCTGGATCATCCGCAGGTGGTGCCGGTGATGTCGCGCGTGTCGCAGCGGCGTATGGAGTTCCTCACGCGGCTGTATCAGGAAGCGGGCCTGGATCCCGTGGTGGCGCTGCACCGTGCACGGCTGACGTATGCCGCTTATGTCGGGTTCCTGCAGCTCAACTTCACGCTGGGTCTGCCGCGCCTGAGTCATGAGGAGTTCGATGCGTATGTCGAGCACATGATTGCGACGTTGACGCCGGCGCATGTGAACGACTGAGGCGAGAGGGTCGCGCGCGAGGCGCGCTCCTACAGGGGTGCGGCGGGATATGTTGCGCCGTGCCTTGCCAATACCACGAAGCGCAAACTACTGTCTTCAGGGACTTTTACCTGGAGACCACAACGGATGCGTTCGAACGGCAGTTCTCTTGAAGCATTGAACCGATGGGTGGACGACGTCGCACGGCTGACCGACCCCGCTTCCGTTCGCTGGTGTGACGGCTCGGATGCCGAATACGCCGACCTCATCCAGACGATGCTTGCCAGCGGCGATCTCGTGCCGTTGAACGAGGCGACCAACCCGCGCAGCTATCTGCATCGCTCGCATCCGTCCGACGTCGCGCGCGTCGAACACCTGACCTTCGTCTGCACGCCGAAGCAGGACGATGCCGGTCCGAACAATCACTGGATGGCGCCTGCGGACGCGCACGCGAAGATCGACGCCCTGTTCGCCGGCGCCATGCGCGGGCGCGTCATGTATGTAATTCCCTATTGCATGGGACCGATCGACTCGCCGCTGTCCCGCTGCGGCGTGGAGATCACCGACAGCCCGTACGTCGTCGCCAACATGCGGATCATGACGCGCATGGGCGCCCCTGCCCTGGCGCGGATCGAGCGCGAAGGTCGCTTCGTCAAAGGGTTGCATTCGACGGGCGACCTGGACCCGGAGCGCCGCTTCATCATGCATTTTCCCGAGGAGCTGTCGATCAAGTCGATCGGCTCCGGTTACGGCGGCAATGCGCTGCTCGGCAAGAAATGCCACGCCCTGCGCATCGCCAGCTATCAGGCACGTCAGGAAGGCTGGCTCGCCGAGCACATGCTTATCGTCGGCATCGAGAACCCGCAGGGTGAGAAGCACTACATCGCCGCGGCGTTCCCATCCGCCTGCGGCAAGACCAACCTGGCCATGCTGATTCCGGCCGAGGGTTACCGGAAGGCGGGCTGGAAGGTCTGGACCGTCGGCGACGATATCTGCTGGATGACGCCGGGTGCCGATGGGCGCCTCTGGGCGATCAATCCCGAGGCGGGGTATTTCGGTGTCGCACCGGGCACGAGCGCGGGCACGAATCCGACCGCGCTGGAGACGCTGGGACACGATGCGATCTTCACCAATGTCGCGCTGACCGCCGACAACCGACCGTGGTGGGAAGGCCTCGGCGACGGCGAGCCGGTGACCGACTGGCAAGGGCGCGCGTTCGATCATGCCAATGGCCCTGCCGCGCATCCCAACTCGCGCTTCACCGTCAGCGCCAGGCAGTGCCCGAGCTGGGCGCCGGAGTCGGAGGACGCGGCAGGCGTACCCATCTCGGCCATCGTCTTCGGCGGACGTCGCCCCTCGCTGGTACCGCTGGTCTTCGAAGCGAAAGACTGGGCGCACGGCGTGCTGATCGGTGCGGCGATGGGCTCCGAAACCACGGCGGCGGCGACCGGTGCGGTCGGCGTGCTCCGTCGGGACTCGATGGCGATGAAGCCGTTCTGCGGCTACAACTTCGCCGATTACTTCGCGCACTGGCTTTCGTTCGACAAACCAGGCGCGAAACTCCCGCGGATCTTCCACGTCAACTGGTTCCGTAAGGATGGCGAAGGGCGTTTCATGTGGCCCGGTTATGGGGAGAACCTGCGGGTACTGGACTGGATGATTCAGCGGGTCGCCGGCAAGGCCGAGGGTGTCGAGACGCCGATCGGGGTGGTTCCCGCGAAGGCCGAACTCAATACCCACGGACTCACCGTGGCGCCCGCGACGCTCGACGCGCTGCTCCACGTCGATCTGGAGGGCTGGTCGGAAGAACTCAGGGCGATCGACCTTTATCTCGATGGGTTCGGCGAGCGGATGCCGGCGCGGCTGAAGGCTGAGCGGGTACGCGTCAGCGAGGCTTTGCAGAAAGCCATGGAGACCCGGGAAACCGATGCGGCCTAGCGTTAGCGCCCTGTAGGAGCGCGCCTCGCGCGCGAAATCCGCCCCCCTGACGCGGCCTGCCTTCGGCATGCCCTTCGCGCGCAGGGCGCGCTCCAACGGTGGCGGCGTGGCCGCCCCCTGTTAAACCGTTTTCCCCTTGCCCGCATCCAAGCTGGCAAGATGAATGCCCTATGCCTCGCCGCCACGTCCTTCATGCAGCCTGAGCTGCCCGTCGCATCGACCGATGACGACGTCGTGCGCGCGGCGATCGGTGGCGACCGCAAGGCTTTCGAGACGCTTTACCGTCGGCACGCCGACCGGGTCTACGGCGCGGTACTGCGCCTGGCCGCCTTCGATCACGCCCGTGCGGAAGACCTGACCCAGGAGGCCTTCGTCCGCGCCTGGCAGAAGCTGGAAAGCTTCCGCTTCGAAAGCGCCTTCGGCACGTGGGTCTACCGTCTGGCCGTGAACGTCGCACTCATGTCCATACGCGCCCGCAACGCCGACCCCGTCACCATCATGGACGACGAACATCTGCCGGACATCACGTCCACCGACAATCCCGTCCGCGCCATCGAGCGCGACGAGCTGGAAAAGGCCATCGCGGCATTGCCACCGCGGGCCCGTGCGGTCCTCGTCCTGCACGACGTGGAAGGCTGGAAACACGAAGAGATCTCCATCGAGCTGGGCATGGCGGTGGGGTCTTCAAAAGCACAGTTACACCGTGCGCGCGGGCTCCTCCGCCGTGCACTGGGAGAGACGCCATGAACGAACTCGACTATCTGCGCCAGATGCGCTCGCTCAACCGCCCGGTCACGCCGCATCGCGACCTGTGGGCCGATATCGACGCCCGCCTCGGCGAAGCGCCTGCGATCGCTCAGCCGCGCCGGCGTCGCGCACAGCCCTGGCTAATGGCCGCCGCCATCGCCGGTGTCGCGGTCCTGAGCGGCGGCGTCGGCCTTCATCTGGCCAGGCCCACCGGCAGCGATGGCATGGCCAGCACGACGCAGGCATGGAAGCCGGCCGATCCGCGCCTGTCCGGCGCGGCGGTCGAACTCGACGCAGCCCACATGGAGCTCACTCAGGCCATGAAGGACTCCCCCGACTCTCCCGCGCTGCAGCGCCTGCTGCTACGTACCGAACGCCAGCGCGATCGTCTGCGCAATTTTGAAAAGCAAGCCGGCTAACGCGAACAGCCAGGACAAACCGCTATGAAAACGCTCTACCTCACTCCCCTGCTGCTGGCGCTCTCGATCGGTCAGGCATTCGCCTCGACACCGATCAACCTGTCGAAAGACATCCGTCCGACCGCGAAGGTAAGCATCGACAACGTCAAGGGCGAAGTCACGGTGACCGCCTGGGACAAGAACCAGGTGCAGGTCTCCGGCACGCTCGGCGACGGCGCCCGTCCGCTCGAGATCGAAGGCAACGACCAGAACGTCGACATCCATGTCGATGGCGACGAGAAGAAAGGCAACTGGTTCAGCTGGGGCAACGACACCCGCATGCAGCCCACGGTACTCAACGTGCGCGTGCCGCGCGGCGTCTCCATCGATATCAATGTCGTGAGCGCCCCCGTCAGTGTCGACGGCCTCGACGGCGGCAAGATCGACATCAACTCCGTGAGCGGTCGCATTCGCGCCAACCTGCGATCGCCGAACGTCAGCATGCAGACGGTGAGCGGCACGATCGACCTCGCCGGCCGTTCGGACAAGGCCGAACTGCAGACCGTCTCCGGCGACATCACGGCACCTCAGGTCACGGAGCGCGTCGAGGCCCAGACGGTCTCCGGCCGCATGACGATCGGTGGTGGTCCATGGAAGGAAGCGAGCTTCAGCACGGTCTCCGGGGACACCCAGGTCACCGGTGGCCCGGCACGCGACGGCAAGATCAACGTCGACTCGATGAGTGGCGATGTCCAGCTGCAGCTGCCGACCGACACCTCGGCAAAGCTCGAGGCCTCAACCTTCAGCGGCGAGATCCGCAGCGACTTCGGCAGCCCGTCCAAGGGTGACGATGGTCCGGGTAAGGAACTGAAGACCACCCTGGGCGGTGGCAACGGTTTCATTCACGTCGAGTCGTTCAGCGGCGACGTGCGGTTGAGGGGCCAGGGGCGCTGAGGCGCTTCGATGGGCTGAGGACGGAGTTGGTTTACGGCTCGGCTGTCGCCTTCGCATTGGGCTTGCCGCGGCGTGTGATGTCGCGTTGAAGAGCCGGCGGGTGCCACCCTCGCGTCCACGCCTGCGGCGACCCCTCAGGGAAGGGCCGCTCCGCGGCCGTATTTCAATGGCCTTCGGCCGGGTCGGGCTCCGACTGGGGGTTTTCGAGTCGGCTGTCCCTGCCTCCCCGAAAACGGCCGGTCATCCCTGACCGGCCCCCTGCGGGCCTCTTCCAGTCGGAGCCCTCGCCTGCGGCTACCGGACGCGAGGGTGGCACCCGCCGGCTCTTTGGGGGACTGAGGCAGCGTGGGGTCGAGCGGCGGCTCGCTTTGTTGGCTGGGACCGCTCGCTTGCCTGGGGTGCATGGCCTCGTTCGCCTTAGTGGGGCTGAGGGTTCGCGAACGGGGTTCGCTCCTACCCAGCGAGGACGACGCGGCGACCGCAATGGGGGGATACATGGCGGCCTGTAGGAGCGCGCCCTGCGCGCGAAAAGCCAACGAAGCGGTGAAGCCGTACCCCGCTCGACCGCCACCCACCTCAGTGCACGGAAGAGACGGCGGGGGTGACCCTCGAGGCCGGTAGCCGCAGGCGAGGGCTTCGACTGGACAAGGCCGCGCAGGCGGGGCCGGTCAGGGATGACCGGCCGTTTTCGGGG